>JAFGIP010000096.1 GCA_016929525.1 Bacteroidales bacterium | reverse complement strand
CTTTACGGCATCAACAAGAGCCGGTATGAGATCGTGTCTCCTCCTGAGCATAACATCGACGGAGGAAAAAGCGTTTTCCACATCGTTTTTCTTCCTGATCAGGGAATTGTACATGATAAGCGCAATGAGTAACAGGAATGCTACTATTACAATTAAGTAGATCATTGTTTCCTCGTATTTAATTATAAGCAAATCTATTCCCTTTTTAAAAGGGGATAAAGTAAAAATAGCAAGATTTTTTTACTAATAAAAAGATACCAGATCTGGACATGGCGCTGCTCTGCAGCTCAACCATATTTATTTCATCCTGATGATCTTCAGTTTGTGAGAAATCTTCCCGTCATTCAGATCCAACAGATAAACACTTTCCGGGATAGCGGTAATATCAATTGTGACCGGACTGGATGACAGATCAAGGTTATTATTGACCATAACACATCTGCCGGAAAGATCGAAAATGCTTAATCTGACAGAATTTCCTCCGAAAATACCTTCAGGTATCTCAAGAGTCAGCTTATCACCCGACGGGACTGGATATACTTTTGGTTTATTTATTGATTTGTCATCAATCGATGTTGTGTTATCATTTACAGTTATTACCAGCGAGCAGATGCCTGTATCCCCATCCACATCAGTCACTGTAACCTCAACTATGTAAGTTCCGGGTGATGTATAGGTATAGTGTGGATCGTGCATTGTACTGGTGGCTCCGTCACCAAATTTCCACATAATGCTGATTGGGGCATTACCACCTGAAATTTCAGAATAAAAACTTACATTAAATGGTGCTTCCCCATTATATTGCAATGCTGTTGCACTGACAAATGGTGCTTCCACAATACCAACATTATCAGGATTATAAGCAAAAAGGAATCCTTTGTTGCAGGCTTTTAATGCTGTTTTAATACCTGCAGCGTAATGGACAATTGTTCCGTGCATTTGGTCGCTTGTTGAGAGCGGAACATACTTCCCGATGTTTGCATCAAAAAGAAGATTAGTTACAGAATTTGTTGTTACGGGGGTATTATAAAAAATCATCCGGTCACTTTGGGCCGCGCTGTAATAATTTACAGGATTAGATGCGATGGTATTATTAAATGAACTAAAAGCATAGAGCTTCTGATCTGTACCAAACATCCCGAGTATACTGTCCCTGAAAATCAACTGAGACGGAAAAACTGTTGATGGATATGCCGGTATTGTTGTCTCATTGCCGGTTCCGGCATCAAAGATTTCAGTAATATTTTCATTCTGATATCGGTGGAAGCAAAATGCATTTTTATAGCCCCAGGTAACTCCTGGGGTCATGCTTTTGGTTATCCATTTATCCTGGGCAGCCGAGTATATTATATTGCTGTAAGGCTGAGATGGATTCGTGAGAAAAACAATCGAGTAATTGCCGGCTGCAAAAACTGTTGAATAATAACTTCCTGGAGTGTAACTGACTGATTTTATCAATCCTGTGGATCCATTGAAGCTCAGGATCTTAAACTTAGTATTATCTGTCTCGGCAGGATCCCTGTAAGCAGTTACGACATATTCATTCCCCGGCTTTATACTCTGAATTGCCGGAAAATCTCCGGGCTTCCAGTCTGAGTTTTGATTTGATACCGTACCATTAATGAAATCATAAAAGATAATTTTATCACTTGTGGTAACTGCAATTACATGACCGCCGAAATAAAAAGTATTCCTGTAATTATAAGTTAAATTGAAATCGTTCTGCGAAAAATTTCGAGTGTAAGCATTGTATAAAATTACATTTACCTTATCGCCGTTATCCCTGTCATAGTATGAGTGCAATGCCCCTTCTCCTCCTGTTAACACCACATCAGGAACAATGTGAGTGAGATTATAGTGATAATTATAACTGAATTCATCAAAAGTCCCGCTGAGTGTATTGTAAACCCAGATAAATACAGTAGCTATGCCATCCGCATCAACTTCACTGCTTGAATTAAACAGGCAACATAGTTTTTTATTAACACAGACAGGATCATATTGAGGTCTGACCATTGAGATTGGTTTCTTTTCCGATGTTTTTATTGTGAAATTCCCCGTATATGCACTGTAGCCCAGACCGTAATAGGGAGGTCCGCCAATAGAATTAACAACAAATCCATGGTCCATAAATTCAAAAGAGGCTCCGCTTTCGGCCATTGAACCAAAAACATATTCGGTTATGGTTTTTGTAACCGTGCTATAGGCAACAACAGTAAGAGCTATCGGTGTTGTGTTGGCTAAACTCATAAATAGATAATCACCGGAACTCTCAATGTGGCTTGCGTAAAATGTTCCTACACCTGTATAAGTCAGGCTTCTGATCTGGGAATCTTCAGCATCGAAAATGTAAATCCTGGTATCAGTTACCAGATAACAATAATTCTCTTTACAACCGGCCCATTTATTTGAAATATTAATTATATGACCTTCGAACCGGAGCTGTTTGAAATTGCCCTGGTGTGCGCTGTAAAAAACAGCCACGGAATCATTCAGGATCATGGCGGTATTGCCATTTGCATAAACATCTGTCCACTGCAGAGTTGTTGATGCTGTAATTGAGCTCCATCTGCCTGTATTTATATTGAATCCAAAAACATTTCGGGATGAATTCTCGGTAAATATCAGGCATGTTCCTCCAATAGCAAATTTGTTTTGAGAAGTTATATTATGCCCGAGATTTAAAATTGACCAACCTTCCTGCTGGGAATAAATAATGTCTGCAGGAAAGCAGAAAATTATTAATTGAATTAACAGGAAATATTTTTTCATTGTTACCTGATTTAATTTATTTTATGGTAATTACATATTTATTATTTTCTTCCAGCACCTCTCAAAATGCAATTATTTACAGTGCAAACTCAGGGTTAAATTCCTATATATTATTCTTTTTCTTCAAAATCACCCCATCACGCCATCACCCAATAATCACATCAACCTAAATCCCTCAATCCTTGATACAGCGAACAGACAGACCTGATTTCCTGGCTTCTAATGACATTGTATTGAGTAATCCAATCTGAGATATTCCGGTATATAACTGAAAAGCAGTAGAATATTCATATCCCCACCACATGCCAGTTTCACCAATATTAAGAAACCCACCAAACGTACTTCCGTCACGTGCTCCTCCCGGACGGGCTGAAAAGCCAGTTTCATTTGTTGCATTATTGTTATCGTCGATCCAGTATAGTCCTACAGCGTCCTTGAGTTTGTTTCCATAATTACCTCCTATAAATGTTACTAATTCAAGCCAATCATCATAAGTAGG
>JAFGIP010000095.1 GCA_016929525.1 Bacteroidales bacterium | reverse complement strand
CTTTTTCTTCCGTACTATGCTGATGAAGATTTTCAATAAACCGGAGATAATTGTCTTCAGGTATTTCTGAGTTCGAGGGTTTTTTTTAAAGCCTGATGAATTCAATTTCAGGAACTTCGGGAGAGGGGCACGAAAATGCAATTTGATTCATTCCTTTTTTAAGCTTAAACGACTTTTTTTCTTTTCCATTAACATCTCTTATTGCGGCATTGTGCCAGTTACTTTCTTCAGGGACAAGCTTTTCTTCCTGTTTTACATCATTAACATAGTAATCATATTCCAGGAATTTCCCGCTTCCTTCTGAATCCAATTCAACACCCATAATCCAGGCATTCAGGTAATAATTACCATTATCATAAGACAGGATGTTAAAAATCTGATAAGTGATTTCTCCTTCTTCTTTTATAACCGAGTTAACAAGTTTTACCTCGCCGCCAAGGTCCTTGTGAGATTCAAAATAGTTCATGTTAATTTCCGACTGTGAATAACCAGTTATTACTGCAATAACTGTATATACAATGATGAATAAATAACTTCTTGGTTTCATTTTGTGTAGGTTTTAATTTATAATGGGTTTGTAAATTGCAATGTTGCCTTAACCAGTTGAAATTCTAATTAAATTGTATTTCATTCCTTACTGAATGATAAAGTGATGCATAGTTACTTATAACTTACAATCCTTTCCCCTAACTTTTCAAATGTATGTAATAAAGGAACCGAAGTCAAGTGAAATAATTAAAAAAAAGGGGTTAGTTCATATTATCTATTTAAAATCATCTAAACTGCAATATTTAAAAACCTTATTTCTGTAAATCTAACCTTAGTAGCCCGAATAAGGAATACAATCCCAACCTTATTACCTTATTTATACATACTCGCGCACATTCTTCGTTCAACGAAGCTTTCCTTGAGGGCCAGCGAAGTTGAATCATGCGTGCGAAATTTACTATCATCTGGTATAATCTTCCTCCAATCAAAATTACATTATGCATAATTATCTCCGGCCTTCACTTTCTTTGAAAAAAAGATTATAAAGTTTTTTGCTGTGAACCTGAGAAGTGCTTTTTCAAATGTTGGTATTTATTCATTTCTTTTGTCTTGACACAAAAGAAACGAATCAAAGAAAAAGTCAAGATTAGCCTAAATCGCAGCAAGAATCCCTTCGAACAAAGTTGTATCCTCGATCATTCTTAATGGTTCTAAAATTGACAGGGCCACCGCCGGCTTAATTATATCATTTTATCAAATCCTGTCAAACTTATGCACCATGTTAACTTTTCCCCTGATCAACATCAGAACGTGGTGCAAATTCATTATGGTGTTCATTTTCCCGGGGTTATCTTCGAACGCTGAAACTAATAAGCGTAAGCGTTACCGGAGGTTATCAATATTTCACCCCTCCCTCAATCCTCTAAACTCAATGCTATTTAAATTATCTCGTTAATTTAATCGATATAGTCTAACTGATTATAAAAAAAATACATAACTTAAAATAAATAAAACTTATTAATCATGTATCGAACTTATTTGTACCTAATAGTAGTATTCTTTTTTTCTGAAATGACTTATGCTCAAAATATGGAAACAAGAATAAAAAGAGTTGATTCACAAGGAGAAATTTTAAAGACAGACGACCTTCTGTATCAGACCTTGTTTGATAAATTTTAATTCTAGTATTAAAAGCACGGGATGGGAAGACATGATAACACAAATAAAAGTAATTAAAATTACTCCTGCAGATGATCCAATCAACTGGTATTATTATGTGAGTTTTAGCACAAAAAACACTTCATCCCCATTTTATGTAGGATATGATCCTCATAATACATATATGGGTACATATTTCATATTTGATAAATATCCAGAAGAATTTCAAGAATATGCTACTAAAAGTCAGGAATATGCAGCTTCAATTGATCCACGCAACATGTATAAGGAAGCTTTAGAGATTGCTTCTGTACATAAAGACAGTTTTATAAAGCTTTGAATAATACCTTTCAAGTGCAACTATATGCATTATTTGATTCAGTTGAACAATGGAATGCAAAATACCCTGAGAAAGGTTCAATAGACGGCAAGTTAATTGACAAACAATATATTTATGATTATTTGCAAGATTATAATAATAAGTCAAATAATTCCTTTTTTTATGCAGTTAGAACAGTATATGATGACAGGTGGATAGAAAGAACAGGTCCCGAGGGATTTCTTTTTTTAAAAGACTATGAAATAAATAGCTGGGTTCGAGAATATGGAAGGGAAATAGCATTATCAAAAATAGTGGGTAAATTAATTAAGATTGCTAATGATACTTATGATAGTGCATCAGAAGGAATGCTATTGAATTTTAGTAAGGTCAGGCTAGAATTTGATCAATATTTCAAAAATCCTTCTGCAACATTAAATCCTGCAAAAGAAGAGGTTCAGAAAGAAAAGCTCACAAGAGATCAGGAGTATCTCAGAAGTCTTGGAAGATAAAAGAAAAGATAGTATTTGTTTAATGTCTACTATACCATTACTGGCAAACATTTATTCGCTTTGCTCGTGAGCTCATCCCGATAGCCTTGAGAAAGGTTAATTGAAGAATGATTCATAAGTCCGAAGGACTTAAATATTATTAGCCACTAAAGGATTGCATGCTACCGAAGCTAAGGTTTCGCCCATACAGGGCTCTCAACTACCTCGTTAGCCGAAGTCAGTTTGATCACCAAAGTGAAACGACGATGATGACGAAGGCTAATCTCAACTTCCTAAACCTCCTCAACCACAGACTTTCAGTTAACTTCGTCCGACGAAGCCGCAGGCATAGTTAGACTGTTTACTGTTTACTGATTACTGATTACCATCAACTTAAACTATCTATTTAATCAATGTTAAAATAACTTTATCACTAACTACCCCTGAAAAACTTATATCTAATCCTTCTTTAGTCTGATCGTTTTATTGGTAATGATCGGTTTTGCCCATATCCCAATGCTTAATATATAACCCAGGGTAATATACAAAAAGAACATTCCCGTTTTTAAACCGAGAAGATCGCCTAAAGTTCCTATAATTAACGGTACCAGTGCTCCCCCTATAATACCTGTA
Organism: Bacteroidales bacterium; assembly: GCA_016929525.1. GTDB lineage: Bacteria > Bacteroidota > Bacteroidia > Bacteroidales > UBA10428 > UBA10428. The sequence continues at coordinate 12,688 of JAFGIP010000095.1, read as the reverse complement.
CATAAAATGCCGGAAAAAGATCCGTGATGTTCGGCAACCGAATTCAATGCCAGTGAGAAAATAATTGACCACATTACCGACATAAAGAACCCTACACCGGCAAAAGCATACATCGAAATATTTCCGTTTGACATCAGTGCTACTGTTAACGATATAATGGCCGCCGAAGAAAAAACCACCAATATCTTCTTACTGGAAAAAAGCTTTAACAGTACAAGACCGAATACACAGCCTATTGTGAGCAGCAACCAGAAACTGCTTACCGTCCATGCTCCTTCCTGTTGAGGACTAAACCCGTGTTGCTGTTTTAAAAATTCCGAAATCCAGTTTGCAGTACCCTGCTCTGTCCCTACATAGGCAAAGATCCCCAGGAAGAATAAAACCACATACTTATTTTTTAATAATTCTTTATACGTATCGAAAGCGCCTGCTTTTTCATCGCTTTTAAGCTGAACCCCGGGAAACCTTATTACAAAAACCACCAGGATCATTACTATGATCACGGCAGTAAATATCCAGTATAATGATACCCAGGAAAGTCCTTCCGGTACAAGTCCCGAAAGCGTCTTCACCAATACATCTTTTTTACCGGTCCCCCCGATCCCTTCCATGAGATAGCTGTATACACGCGGACTTATCGCAGAAGCACCTGCAAACACAAGCTGGGCCATTACCGAATAAAAGGCAAAATTCTCTTCACCTCCCGATACCCTAAGCAACGGATTTATTGCTACCTGCAACATCGCCATACCGATCCCGATAAGAAATAATGAAGCCAGCGCAATCCCAAAGGTTGTAAAGCTTGTTATCAGTATTGTACCAACAAGTGCCACCAGGAAAGAATATATAATAGTCTTCTTTTCTCCCTGCTTTTCAATCAGCGCACCTGCAGGTATCGACATTACTCCGTACGCAATGAAAAAGGAGAAAGGTAAGAAGCCTGCCATCGCCAGGCTCAGGTTAAAACTCTCTTTTATATTTGGTAATATCGAATTCAGGATGTTTGTTATAGATGAAATAACAAAGAAGATTATGAAAATGAGGCCGACAATGATATAGTTCTTCTTCATGCTTAAAATTTTGATGTTTACTTTTTTCTAATCTTTTATTTCCTTTTTAATATATATATTTTTAAATCCATTGATTGCTATCAGCTGATTTTACTGTTATATTTTCCCTAAGAACTAACATATAAAAGACGTGATCTTTTAACCTATATAATTTATAAATTAATCCCACTAAACCGGAATACCGGTTGATCACCCTTCAGATCATCAGTGCTGAATGTTGCGGAAGTATTAAATTCCTCCCCGGGTAATAATGAAATATAATTATCATCCCAGAAAACAGGCAATATTGTTTCTCCCGTTTTACTGTCTGAAATTTTAAGTTCGATGAAAAATGCCACAGCATCCGATGTGTTTTTAAGGGTAACATCAACCTTATACTGGTCACCAGTCTTTTTAATATTATGTTGTGCATCGATGGTTGCTTTTTCCATTGTCCGCAAAGCCCTGAAATCTGCAAAGCCTTTATTTGGTGTATAGAACCAGTTCGTTTTTTCAAAATCAGGCACATCTTCTTTTGTCGATAACCAGTAGAAGTTACGTTTCTTTTTACCGTCTGTCGGATCCTCAAGGTCAAGTACGAGAAAATAAGTTCCGGTTAAGTTATCGATTTCCGGTATTTCCATTACCCGTAAAGAAGTGTTTGCTTTAACTGTTGTTAAAATATTTCCGGAAAAAAGTTCATTACCATCAACATCTACAATAACAATTTTAGCTTTGACATTTTGGAACTCTTTGTTATAATCATTTATCAGGTATATTTTTTCATTGCCATAATTGTATGCCAGATGTAAAGGTTCACATGCTTTCCTGGTTCCGTAAAAAGCCCCGTTAGGCATAAGGTACCAGTCAAACAGCTGCCAGTACATTTCAGGCCACGCTGAGTTGTACATCCACTGAATAATACCGGTAGAACTGAACTTATTGATCGAAAATGCTTCGAACATTGCCCTTATCGCTTCGTAGTTCGATACCTGGGAAAACCCTGCGAAATCTTCAGCATTATCCGATTCCCCGTATCTCTCATTAAAAGCCAGTAAATACCTGTCGAGGGTATGAAAGGTATTCCTTCCGCAGTGGAATTCCCACAGATCATTTACCGGCCACAGCCTATCTTCCGGAATCATTCTCTTTATGCTTTCTATAGGCGGTACCTGGGGACCGGGTCCTGTTTCGGTATTGAATCCGTAAGCACCTCCGTAATTGGTGTCGATATACCAGTAGTTAGGTGTTACGTAATCGTAAGGCCCCCGCATCTTAACTCCGACTGGTCCGGATATTTCACTATCCTGTGGTAGTTCGGCTCCTACTTCATGACCTCTGCAACTAACAAGAACCGGTCGTGAAGCATCGGTTGAAGACATCATCTCGTTTAATTGAATTTCAAGTTCCGGTAGTGGTAATTTGTCACTTCCATATACCCAGAGAAAGACACCCGGATGATTTCTCAACCAAAGAACCTGGTCGTTGTATGCTCTGGTCTGGAGTTCAAAATCAGCGGGAAAAACCGACATGTATTTATCATCCTGTGGTCTGCCACAATATTCTGTCCACTCCCAATGGCAACTCCAGCCAATCATAAGCAATATCCCGTTTTCATCTGCGGCATTATATAATGTTTTGTTCCTCCCCCAGAATCCTTCAAGACGAAGTGTATTCAGGTTCATATGTCTTGCATATTCAACCTGGGCCCTTACCTTTTCATCGGGATCGGCAAGCAGAATATCATCAACCCAGCCGGCACCTTTAATTACAAGTTTTTGTCCGTTGATTGAATATAGTTTATACCCGTCTTCATTTACCGATTCCGAAACATCTCTTATACCAAACCGAATTTTTTGCCTGTCAGAAATTATGCTGCTGACAGTAGCTTTTATTTCAAGGTCATACATCTCCGGATCACCCAGGTTGTTGGGCCACCATAAACGCGGGTTCATTATTTTCAGCTGTTTGTAGTTATCAGGAGTAAAATAAATTGTTCTATGTTGATATGGTTCCAGCTCTATATCCTGTTCTACTGATATATCTTCAATTTTACCCGTTATCAACACATGTATCCACCGATCGGTATGATTATACAACCCGGCAGAGATGGTCAGCTGCGCTTCATCAAGGGTTTTCAGGTTAACCGATGACTGTACAAATACATCTTCAAGAGATATTTCTCCAGTCCTTCTTAAATGTACTTCACGCCAGATTCCCATATTATTATCAGGCGGGGTTGGGTTCCAGTCGACAAACCCAATTGTCAGATCACCTTTCTCGGGAGGAAATACTTCTACTGCCAGCATATTTTCGCCTTCCTCTATATATGACGAAATATCAATATCAAATTGTCTGAACGGACTTTCCGTTGAATCGGCATTGGCAATTTTAGTCCCGTTGAGAAAAATATTTGCCCGGTAATTAATACCATCGAAAACAAGACGGAAACTCTCAAAATATTTTACCTCTTTTAAATTGAACTTTTTAATGTACCACCATGGTACCTGAAATTGTTCGCGTGGTATTTTGTCAAAATTGTCAGCATAAAAAATATTACTGTAAACATTATTTTCAACCAGTGCGTTTAAGACTGTCGTAGGTACTTTTGCACTGAATGCTAAGCTGTCGTGATAATCTTCATTCATTATGCTGTTTATTCCATCCTGAATTTCTTCCGAGGAAATAACTGTCCAGTTATCCTCAAGTGTTAAAACGAAATTCTCCTCACGATTGGAAGTGCATGAAATTATTGCTGTAAAAAAGATCAGTATTATGAAATTTCTGAACACTGAATTCATATCTGTAAATAAAATTAAAATGTGTGTTATGATAATGAAAATACAAGGTATGAAAATCTCTGATAATAGTTAAGTTGTTCTGAAATTAATCTATGCCGGCTCTGACATTTTGAAAATATGTCTGATAAAATAGGAAATAATATACCTATAGTTTGAAATATCTCACCAGACTTTTTAAATTTGTTATATCTTAAATAAGATTTATTCTCCTTTAAGATTAATTCATTCTGATGATAAACGATTTAAGAAACAAACTTGCCGAAAAGGGGTTGAAAGTGACTCCACAGAGGCTGGCAATCTATGGGGCTATTGTTAAACTTAACACCCACCCGAATGCCGACAAAATAATAGAATCTATCAGAAAGGAGCATCCGAATATTGCAACAGGCACTGTATATAAAGTGCTTGATACTCTGGTTGAGAACGGTCTTATAAAAAAAGTGAAAACTGAAAAAGATGTAATGAGATATGATCCTATGGTTGAAAGTCATCACCATTTATACTGTACAAGTACCGACAGAATAGAAGATTATATTGATAAGGATCTAAATAATTTTCTGAGAGAATACTTTCAAAAAAAAGAAATTCCAAATTTTAATATTGAGGATATTAAACTGCATATACACGGAAAGTTTATTGATAAGAATTGAAAAAAATGATTAAAGCTATACTAATCATATTGGGAACAACCAGTCTTATTCTGGGCATTATTGGCATATTTATACCGGGATTACCAACAACACCATTTCTGCTGCTTACTGCCGGTCTTTATGTTCGCAGTTCTGAAAGATTATATAACCTGTTGATGCAAAATAAATATTTAAGTACTTATATTAATAAATGGCAAAAAAATAAAAGTCTTCCCCTTAAAACTAAACTCTATGCAATAACCCTTATGTGGGCCATGATTTTAACCTCAGTGATTTTCTTAATCGGATCGGTTTATATAAAAATTGTGGTAACATCTGTCGGTTTTGTTGGAACCATTGTTATGGGATTTATCATACCAAATACGAAAAATAATTAGTGTAATTAAATTAACTAAATCACCAAAAATTAATATTATGAAAGACAAAAAGAAGTTAACTACGGCGTCAGGGCGGTCATACTATGAAAATGAAGACAGCCTGACCGTTGGACCAAGAGGTCCGGTATTATTGCAAGACTATTATCTTCAGGAAAAGAATGCGCATTTCAACAGGGAAAGAATTCCCGAACGTGTTGTTCATGCCAAGGGCTCAGGTGCCTTTGGAACATTTACAGTTACCAATGATATAACAAAATATACCAAGGCAAAGTTATTTAGCAAAGTAGGAAATAAATGCCGTGTATTTGTGCGCTTCTCGACTGTCGGAGGAGAAAAAGGAAGCGCCGATACGGAACGTGATCCGAGAGGTTTTGCTGTAAAATTTTATACGGAAGAAGGTAATTGGGATCTGGTCGGAAATAACACTCCCGTTTTCTTTATAAAAGATTCAAAGAAATTTCCCGATTTTATCCATACCCAAAAACGTGATCCTAAAACCAACCTTAAAAGTCCGACCATGATGTGGGACTACTGGAGTTTAAATCCTGAAAGTCTTCACCAGGTGATGATCCTGTTCAGCGACAGGGGAACCCCTGACGGATACAGACATATGAATGGTTATGGCAGCCATACTTTCTCGATGATCAACGATAAAAATGAAAGAATCTGGGTGAAATTCCATTTTAAAACCCGTCAGGGAAACAAGACGCTTAACGCTGCGCAGGCAGAAGAACTAAAAGGGAAAGACCCGGATTATGCCCAGCGCGACCTGGTTGAGTCAATCGAAAAAGGAAATTTTCCGAAATGGACATTAAAGATTCAGGTAATGACCAATGAGCAGGCTAAGACTTTCAAATGGAATCCGTTCGATATCACTAAGGTTTGGCCTCATGCCGAATACCCGCTCATTGAGGCAGGTGTAATGGAACTTAACGAAGTGCCAAAGAACTACTTTGCTAATGTGGAACAGGCTGCATTTGCTCCGGCTCATACAGTTAACGGAATAGGACTTTCACCAGATAAGATGCTGCAGGGCAGAATATTTGCATATCCCGATGCACATCGTTACAGGCTGGGAGCAAATTACGAGCAGATCCCGGTAAACAGACCAGTTACAGAAGTCAGTCACCATCAGCGTGACGGCTTTATGAATGTAGATGGTAATGGCGGGGACAGTCCGAATTACTTTCCGAATAGTTTCGATAATATTGAAGCTGATAAAAGTTACAAGGAGCCACCTTTGCCTCTGGATTCAAACATTGCTGATATATATGACCGAAATGAAAATGACGATGATCACTATACTCAGGCCGGTGCTTTGTTCAGAGTTGTGATGAATGACATGGAAAAACAAAATACAATCAGTAATATTGTAGGAGGAATGAGTGGTATTACCGGACCAAAACGTGATGAGATCATTCAGAGGCAGTTGAACCACTTTTATAAGGCCGATAAAGAATTGGCTGAAAAAATTGCCAGGGGGCTTGGATTTAATTTTAAACCCGATTAATAAATTAAAAATGAAAGAAAAAAGTATTGAATTGCTCAACAAAGCCGTAGCAGATGAATTGTCAGCTGTACATCAGTACATGTATTTTCATTTTCATTGCGATGACCAGGGCTACGACCTGTTGGCAAATTTATTTAAGCGTACTGCAATTGAAGAAATGATGCACATTGAACAACTTGCCGAAAGAATTTTATTTCTGAAAGGAGAAGTGGAAATGAAGGCATCAATGGATGTCAAGAAGATTCACAATGTAAAAGATATGCTTCAAAAGGCTGCAGATATGGAAACAAAAAGTGCTGCCGATTATAACAATTGGGCCAATGAATGCTCAAAAAATGCCGACTCAGTTTCAAAGAAGCTTTTTGAAGCACTGGTAGAAGATGAAGAAAGACATTTCGACCATTATGATGTTGAAATGGAAAATCTCGAGAAATTTGGAGATAATTATCTCGCCTTACAGTCGATTGAAAGAAGTAAAAGCGTTTCGGCCGGAAAGTCTGAACAGGACTAGTGTTTCGCTTAAATAAGTGACAGATTAATGATCAGGGTGGATGTTTGTCCACCCTTTTTATTTTCTTTAGAATAAAATATTAATTTTGAAACAAACCCTGTCAGATGAAGTTTCAGTATTTGATTTATTTATTCCCGATCTTAACATGTTGGTGTAAGTCATGTAAAACAGAAAATGAAGTTCAATATATAGATCGTAAATACTGCATTGAATGCCACAAGGAAGCTTATGATGAATATACCGGTTCGCATCATGATCTGGCAATGGATATCGCAAATAGTAAAACTGTACTTGGCAACTTTAATAATGTTACTTTTATTCACCTTGGTGATACCGCCAGATTCTATAAACACGGCGACAATTACTTTGTATATACGAAAGGGAAAGATGGTAAATACGCTGAATTTGAAGTAGTATATACGTTTGGCTATACCCCGCTTCAGCAGTATCTTATCCGTTTCCCAAAAGGATATTTTCAAACACTGCCTTTCTGCTGGGATAGTCGTCCTGCTGAAGAAGGAGGTCAAAGGTGGTTCCATATTTACGATCAGGAAAAAATAGAACATGATGATGAACTCTACTGGACAGAAGCCCAGCAAAACTGGAATCATGTATGTGCTGAATGTCATTCTACTGAATTAAAGAAAAATTTCGATGTTAAGACCCTGTCCTTTAATACCTCGTGGAGTGAGATTGATGTCTCATGTGACGCATGCCACGGGCCATCGGGCAATCACCTTAAATGGGCTGAATTAGATGAGAAAGGAAAATCGACTGATAAATATCCAAATATGGGTTACGGTTTTCGTTTCCCAAACGACAGTGCTATGTGGATATTCGATATGGAAAAAGGCACGGCATTCCGAAACAAACCCCGAACTAACAGACAGGAGATCGAACTGTGCGCACGTTGCCATTCAAGACGATTCCAGATCTGGGACCAGTACGTCCAGGGTGAACCATTAATGCAAACACATATTCCCGATCTGCTGGAAACAAGATTATATTACCCTGATGGGCAAATTAAAGAGGAAGATTATGTTTATGGGTCTTTCCTGCAGAGTAAGATGTATACACAAGGTGTTACCTGTACCGATTGTCATAATTATCACTCATATCAAGTGCAGGCACCGGGAAATATTCTTTGTGCCAAATGCCATGTATATACCAAATATAACAGCTACGAGCATCACTTCCACGACCCGGACAGCACCGGGGGAAGCTGTCAGGATTGTCATATGCCAAAAACCAGATACATGGTAGTCGACCCCAGACTGGATCATAGTATACGCGTTCCACGCCCTGATCTTTCCGATAAAATTGGTGCTCCTAACAGTTGTATTCAATGTCATTCTGATAAAGACAATAAATGGGCAACGTACTGGTTTAAAAAATGGTATGGAAATAAATACGATACCTTTGTACACTTTGGCGAAATATTCCATGCTGCCACAATTCAGCAACCCGGAACATCGGATAAGCTAATAGCTTTAATCTCAGACAAGGAACAGAATGAAATAGTGAGGGCTTCTGCTGTAAGATATATAAGAAATTACCCGTTAATGCGTACTGTTGAATTTTTAAAAGGACAGATTAAAGACACAGCAGCCATGGTTAGGTTGGCTGCAATTCAGACTTTAGATGAAATTTACCAGAACGAATCCCTGGAACAGACGATAATTCTTGCACATGATAGTATAAGAGCAGTACGGTACCAGGCTCTTTCAGTTTACTCATTAATACCATACGGAAATAAAAGCGGTAAAGAAAAGATGGTTACCCAAAAACAGATAAACGATTATATTAATATGCTGAAAGTAAACTCCGATCAGGTAGCAACTTTTGTAAATCTTGGTTTACTTTATCAAAACAGCAATAACACGGATAGTGCTCTGTATTATTATGACATCGCACTTTCACTGGATTCGAATTCAATGGAAACACTATTGAATAAAGCTGATGTATTCCGCCAAAGAGGTAATGAAAAAGAGGTTTTCAATATACTGAGTGAATGCCTGAATAAATTTCCTGAAAGCCCGGAGGTATATAATTCACTGGGGATGCATTATACGCGTATAAAACAAAGTGTGAAAGCACTGGAAATGTTTAAAAAGTCAATGGAATACAGCCGGTATAACGCATATTTTGTTTATATATATGCCATAGCTCTTAATTCGTCAGGAAACCCGGAAAAGGCAATTGAGATCCTTGAACATGGTTATCAACTTCACCCAAACGATTATAATATACTTTATGCACTTACTTCAATAAGCAGGGAATCCGGAAATATAACCGCCTTTGAAAAGTATTATAATAAGTTACAGGAACTGCAGAACGCAATGAACTTAACTTATTTTTTATTACTCCTAATACCTGTTAAGCCATCTGTATCTTTTTGCAGTGTCACCTAACTGAACTGCAAGCATGATCTCATGCGAACCATATGAAAATCTTCTTATTTCGCTTAAATTATAATCGAATGAATATCCAAAGTAATATCTTGTAACATTTAATCCTCCAAAGATCGATATTGCACTTCCTGTTTTATATGCAAGTCCTGCCCAGTAATCACGTTTAAATCTTGTCTGAACACTGATATCCATTTGCGATCTTCCCTTTTCCGCCAGTTTAATAAGCATTGAAGGTTCAATTGCCACATTTAAATTCAAATTATATTTATAACCCCCCATAAGGTAATGTACACGACCAATCTCAAATTCAGCTTCAGATGTAGCGCCCCATTGCAAAACCGATTGTGATAAATGCTGAATGGAATATCCTGCAAAATAAGATTCCGCAATTGTATATACCCCAAAATTAAAATCTGCAACCCATCTCTTATTTGGATTACCCTGTATAAGTTGATCGTATTCATCATCAGAAAGAGTAACATCTGAAGAATTCAGCCTGAAATGAGAAACAATTGAAGATAATCCGAATGATAACTGATTATTACCCAATTTCATATGATACGCGTAAGTAGCGTCAATCCCTGTATTGCTTAAAGGTCCGTATATTTCATTAAAAATCTTAACGCCTATTCCAATCGTTCCTGGTTTATTTATGGAATATTTTCTTCTGACATTCCTCCTTGGTTTTCTGGTATCCTGAAAAATCCTTGAATCGAAAGTAATACAATGAAATTTTGGGGCATTTTTAAAACCCACCCACTGTTCGTAGGCTGATAATTTTAACATTGTTAAGTTTTCGCTACCGGCAACTGCCGGATTAAACAGGAATCTGTTAAAAGTAAACTGACTATACAATGGGTTTTGCTGAGAATAAGAATCGATTGTGAAAACAATTAATAAGAGTGTTATAATTATATGTCGATTCATGCCTGATTTCCTGTTCCTGATGATATAAATATAGAGTTTATTTACGTTCAAATGTTTTTTTTTAACGAACAATAGTCACAGTTCCTTTCTTCACAGGAAGATCATCAGACTTGAAATCAATAACAAAATAATATGTATCCATAGGTAATTCCTTGCCATTAAAGGTTCCATCCCAGCCATTGTCGTAATTTCCATCAGCATGGAATACACGTTTCCCGTTCCGGTCATACACATCAACCTGGGCATCAGGATATGCATCAAGATAATTAATAACCCATGTGTCATGAACACCGTCACCATTTGGTGTGAAAGTATTGGTCATATTATTGAAGATCTCCTGGGGATTACATTCTTCAATATAAATACTGTCTGTTGCCTTACAGTTATTGTAATCTGTAACTGTAAGAATAATAAGGCCGCTACCGGGATAAACGATTATTGAACTGCTTATTTCCCCCGTAGACCATTCATAATTCATATAATCTCCGGGATACAATTCATATGTATTCTCACCACAAAGAATAGTATCATTACCTAATTCCAGTGTCGGATTTTCATGAACCTGCAGTTCAGCTTCATCATATGCTTCACAGCTGTATTCATTCAACGCTGTCAGTGTTATGGTTTCAGTGCTGTTTCCGGTATAACTGTTTAACGTACTTCCATCATGCCATCTATATGAATTGAATTCCCTGTCCGGACTAAATAAGTGGGTTTCTCCTTCACAGATTTCAATATCCGGTCCCAGGGAAACCTGAGGATCGGAAACAAATATCTTACTTTCTGAAATGGTTCCTAAGCAACCTGATTCTGATAACTCCTGAAGCTCTATGGTATATTCACCCTCTGGTAAATCCCATGTGATATCTATCTGGTTGCTTTGCTGACTATCTATGCCCAATGCACTAACTGTCCATAGATATGCTGTTCCATTATTAATTTCCGGCCTGTAAATTCCAACATCTCCGCGACACCTTATATCCAGATATTCTTCAGAAGAAATATTTGGAATACTGACAACAGATATTGAACTTGTCTGTGGAATCGGATAAGCAGCAACTTCTTCAGGACCATCCCAAGCACTTTCACATCCTGTTACTGAATTCAAAGCTCTTCCCCAAACCTGTTCCGTTTCACCTGAATTTATTACGGTTGAATACTCAAATGGCGCAGTATTATCAGTTGATTCAACTGTATTACCCCCATCAAGAGAAAACTCAACAATATTTCCAATACTTGTCGTTGCTTCAAAAATCACTTCTCCGTCACCGCATCTGTCTTCAACATAAAGTGTGATATCCGGAACTTCATTAACATTTATAATATCATCTTTCACTACGACATCAGTCACGGATTCTGTTACTGATAATTCAACAGTCTTTAGACCTGAAGTGGAGTATATAACTTTAACTGGTCCCGGATCGTTTGCTGTAGCAGGTTGAGCCCCCGATCCAAAGTCCCAGGTATATGTTGACGAAGGAGTTACTCCAAGGGAAGTACTCCAAAATGTGATGGTATCTCCCGGACAAACTTCTGTCAGATCTGTTTCAAAATCAGCAACCAACTCACAACCAACCAAATTAACAGTCAGTGTTCTTGTCGGCCCGGCACAACCATTATCTGAAACTTCAGTAACAGTAATATTTCCACTTATCGATCCAAAATCAACTGATATACTATTTATACCAATACCTGTTGTATCAGTATTTAATGTTGCTGATGCCGGAATTGCCCAGTAATATTTTGAGCCGGCATCTCCTGTTACGGAATAAGTTTCACCGGTTGCATAACACACAGGTGATGTATTTCCGGCAATCTCAGAAGTAGTTGGCAGTTCATTAATAGTAACAGTAAACGAACATTGTATACTATTTCCGCTTTCATCAACAGCGGTATATTCAACTGCAGATACCCCAACGTTAAAGAATTCACCGCTTACATCACCCGAACCTGTTGCAGTTGTAACTCCTGTTACAGAATAGTTGATCGCAATATTACCCGGTGCAGTACAATTATCCGATACCGATGATAATCCAATTCCTGTAACAACTGCTCCAAAAGCATCATCGGCACACTGAACTACATCTGCCGGACATGTGATCACAGATGACTCATTGTCGTTTACTGTTACAGTGAAACTGCATACTGCTGGCCCTTTGCCCGCTATATCTGTATATTCATATTGTACATTTGTTACACCTACAGGAAATGCTGATCCGCTTGACAAACCTGCTGTCAATGTACCTGGCAGGTCAGAACCATCACAGTTATCATCAAAACCAGGCATTACATAATTAATAATGGCACTACACATGCCGGGATCAGAATTTACCTCTGTATCTCCGGGACATGTACTCACCACCGGTGTCTCGTTATCGGCGATGATTACATCGAAGTTGCAGGTTGAAGTGTTGCCTGCTGCATCGGTGAAGGTATAAGTGACTGTTGTTGT
>JAFGIP010000094.1 GCA_016929525.1 Bacteroidales bacterium | reverse complement strand
CCCACAATTCCAACAAAATATTATAATTATTATGTTGTAAAATATTAACTCGGGGCTTGTTTTTCAACATAGAGGACAGCCTCTTTAATAATTTGAAGTAAAACATTACCTGTATACAAGATGTCCTGAAAAGTATGTATAGTAATCTCCACTAGAAATAGTGTAATCGGTATCCCCTCCGATATATACCCTTAAATCAACTATATCGCCTGCATTTAATTTAACAGTTAAACTACCATTTGCTGAATATGACTGAGTATGTTCGTTTATATATTCTCTTAAATAATATGCACAATGCGAACCATTAACAAAAACACCTATAATTACCAATGACATGTCTACTAAATCGTCGACACTAACAGTACCGGAAAACGAATAAACCCCATCATACGGTGCAACAAACTGATCATCTGTATTATTAAAATTGTTACCATCATCGAAAATCTCATTATCTAATTCAACAATATGCCATCCTGTTGTACTTAGAGCATCAGTTGAAGAATTATAAACATGAAATGCGACTTTATCACTTGCATTTTCTGCATAATCTGCATATAATGCGTAAGGAACACTTAACAGCTGGCTTGTGCCTTCTATAGTGTAAGTGCTACCTCCATCAGGATCTATTTCTGTTTTAACATAATATGGTCCGGCAGACCAGTCGATATCAGCAAAAACACCTGATTCAACATCTCCGTCGCCAATTTCAATACTTGTAAGGCCATTTTCATTAGTTACAGGAGCATGTTTTTCAACATAAACTGCTGTTCCATCGGGTGCTCCCTGCAGGATACTTATCTGAATACCTACTTCAGTCTCTGTTACAAGATCATTACCGGCATCGCGAATGACTGCCTGGTAGCTTAATTTTTGCGGACTTTGAGCCCATACTGTCGCAGTAAGTATGACTGCTGTTAATATTGTATATAGTTTTTTCATTGTTATAAATTTTTGTTTATTCCCGAAGGCATGGTATCTCTATACCCGGGATTGGTTTAACATAAGTGTTTTTAATATTTATGCATTTGATAAAATACATAATTCAGCTTCATTAATTTTTAACGATTTTGAATGTTTTAATTACCTTATCGTCGTCAGATATTTTTAGAAAATATGTTGCAGATACCAACTGATTCATGTCAATAATGGTCTCACTGCGGGTAATTTTATTATCTTCTAAAATTCTTCCGTTGATATCAAATAACTGGTATGTTAAATTTAACCTGTTAAGGTCTTCAGTGTACAGAGTGAGATAATCAGTTGTCGGGTTTGGTTTAACCGTAAAGAAAAGGTCAACACCAATAGTTTCGTCTATATCAGTCACAACCCAGATCTCGTAGGGTTGTTGCACTCCTTCGGTAACAGCGCCTCCTGTTCCTGTAAAGGATGTGTAAGCAGTTTGTCCTACTGAATAACTCGAAGAACCACCGGAACCTGAAGCATCACCGCCACCGGCGTTTACTGCATCCTGAGCCTGGAGATTTATGAGTCCGAAAAATAACAGGAGAACTGCACTTAATTTAAGTTTTTTGTGTCTCATTTAATACCTCCTTTTTTGTTTGATTATTATTTAAGCTGATTAATTTGAATTTATACAAGTGATTTAGTGTTGTAATTAAGAATGAACCTATAATTGAGTAATATTAAACTAAAGGCTGAATTTAAAATGTAATTAATACTATTGCCAAAAGAGATTATTTCTGCTGATAGAACTGTAAGGATTGCTTGGATTAACATATCACTATCGCTTCTGTGGTCTGGTTATACTTGTTTTGTAAAATTCCAAACAAGTTAATTAAGAATTCACTTATGGAAAACATTTTTACATTAATGTTATGTTTTCATTGTTGAAATAACAGTGTCGTTAGTTAAAAATAAAATCTTAAAATTTAAAACGTAGCGGGATGCCGTTTCTGTTTCCTTTGAAGTTTCGATTTATAAATAATGAATAATCACCAGGTCAACCTATGAATTCTTTACCTTGTTCTTATATTTTAATACTTCATCGTATAGCTCGCGCGTAATTTTCTGTTCCCGGGCAAGTGCTCTTTTTCTGTGGGCTTCAAATTCCTCTTTGGTTTCTTCCAGAGCAATTTTGGCGTTTATTGTAACGGTATTACTTCTTTTAAACAAAAGGATAAAGATCAGCAGACTTGCAGCTAACAGAATAATTAAAGTCCACATAATTCCATTATAAACTTTTTTTGTTGTTGTAATCCCTAATATCCGGATGCCATCCTTACTTTTTATGGCAGCTTTGAGCTTCTTATCTTTTTGCTCTATAACAGAATTTAGAGAATCCATTTTCAGATTCTGATCAGAAATGAGTAGCCTGGCCACGGTAATTTTATCCTGAGCTGTTTTTAATGAATCCAGAACATGCAGCTTTAACGTTCCCAACCACCAGGTTTTAACAACTTTATTATCTTCAAAAGTATCCGATTTTCTTATTACATAATTGAACTGATCTTCGATACTACTCTTATAAAGTGAAAGTTGCTCCTGTGTCTTCCCAATTAAAGGTGTTATTATTATCAGAACAGCAATGGAGGATAGTTTTAATCTTGTTAGTCTCATTGTATCAAAATTTGTATTCCACCCTTTCCCAACATACATACTAACGGTTAGCATTTTATTATATTGTTTTCAGAATAAATATTGTTATAACCCTTATTATACCAGAATACTATTCGGTAATTTGATTAATAACAACATCGGTTTTTTATCTCTAATTGTACTTTAACAGTTACCAAAAATAATAGGTTTTGATTTATTAATGCATTAACATTTTATGAGCGTCATCAGAGATAAAAATGATCACAGATTGCTGCAAATACAGTATTGTATAAATCTAAATTATAATAGTTGTGCTATCTTTTCATTGAGAATTGCAGACTATAACCATACACACAATTAATACTCAATCCGCCTGTACCTTTAAAAACTACAATGTCTTTTGATAAGTTTATTACTCCGTAGGCATCGGCCGGTTCAGTGTTGTATGTTACTATTCCATCGGAAGAAATAACCAGGGGATCTTCCTGTGTTGGTGTTACGCTGCATCCCTCGTTATCCTTCACCGGACTGTTAAAAGTTAAATACCCTTCACTGTCGATCGTATAATTGCAATGTGACCAACCGGGTGTTTGTGAGGGTGAATCGCCGGATGAAATTATTATATTTTCCCAGCTTCCGGTTAAATCATGCTGAGAATACTGGCCTTCTGTTTTTGTTGATACTATCAGTGTATGCCCGGCTACTCCATGGCTATCACCACCCGGTTCTTCCGACGAAGTGAATGTGAATATCAACATGTTTTTCGTTTTGTTAAGAATCGCTCTGATGCTATTATCTTCCTCGAAAGTAACAACTCCTTCATTATTAATATTTAGTGTGGCAGTCCATGTAATATCCGAGATATGTCCTTCACTGTTATATTCAGGAGTTGTAAACGAAAGAATTCCGTCACTTATTCTCATCTGCCCGTATGACCAGCCTGCATATTGTTCGGGACTGTCTCCGCATACCAGGCTGATACCCTCCCAGGTCCCGTTTAGATCTGCAATCGTATAAAAGTCATCCTTTTTCAGAAAAATAATCAGATTATAACCTGATACACTATTTGTATTACCTATGGCCCCGGTAAAATGTGCTATCATTACATCTTTCGAGCTACTAAGAGCACCATGGAAATTAAGCAGATCAACATGTCCAATGATACCGTCAGCACTGATTTCCATAGGAGAACTTACCGTCGGAGTAAAAGAATTACTACCCTCACTGTCAGTAACTGGATCATTAAAAACAAAATTACCATCGCTGCTAAATGTTATTTGACTATAGTACCAGCCGGGAGTCTGATGTGGGCTGTCTCCCGTGCATAATCCTGCTAAATTCCAGGTTTCGTCCAGGTCACCTGTGGAGTAAGTAGCGTTAACTATGTTGTTATCATCGTCTTTTTTATCGCAGCATACCAAAGCGATCAATGATAAAGACAAGGTGAAAAAACAAAAATGTAAGGTTTTCATTTGAAGGTATTTTTAAAAGGTCTGATAATATATTTAAGAAATTAAAACGTTATAAATTCCGTACAACTGTTCTGAAAAGCCGGAATCAGACATTAGAAGTGCAAGATCCCTAATGCTTCATGCTGCATGTGATTTCCGTAATAATATTCATCTGTTTTAATGTCGAAAAATGAGTTACACAATTCTCATGTAGAAGCTTTATTTGCTTTTCAAATAAGAATTAAGAGGTTCTTCAAATTATAATATTCCGCGTAAAAAAAGTTCCTGATATCATATACAATATGTAAAGCAAATTACGAAATACAAGATCGAAAGTCAATAATATATTGATTAAGTGTGAAAATATGCGGAATAAGAGCTGTGAAGGGCTAATTTCTGTTTACTGGTTTTCAGTGGACAGTAATGTGATAGATGCTTAATTATTTGGGGCATTATTTAAGAAAGAGTTATTTCAGGTTATCTCTGTTTTGTCATTAGTGTAAATTGATTAAGTAACAAATGGAATTATCAGTTAAATACTTTTCGTAATCAGTTTTCTCAGAAGCAGGGTTACAGGAAACAAAACTATTAAAATATATTAATTATGAAGCGGATATGCCTTGCTGACTGGTCATTTTCACTAATTGTTTGTTTCTTTATATAACTATAAAATATAAAGCCATGAAAAAGATACATTTATTTGCTGTATCATTAGTAGTGTTTTTGGCATTAATTATTACTGTTTCTTTTCGGACGGATAATTCAGGGAATGAGAATAATTCTGTCATTAACACCGGTTCTATTTCCGGGGATGTATACAAGATTTTTGAAAATTCCTGTTTAGAATGCCATTCTGCGGGTGGTAAAAAACTAGCGTCCGCAAAGCTTAATTTTTCAGAATGGGATTCATATAAACCGGAAAGGCAGATTAATAAATCTGAAGGCATTTGTAAAGTGATTACAGAAGGCAATATGCCACCAAAAAAATTCAGGAAATCCAATCCTGAGTCTATTCCTACGGAAGCTCAACTTGAGACGATCTGTAAATGGAGTGAATCGCTGGCAAAAAGTGAATGAAAAAATGTAAAAAGAAACATGAATTAATAATTGGTTTTTTACAGGTAAAGCTTTATTTGTTTATTAAGTTTCAGAGGCCGGAAGATTAATTTCTGATATTTAGCATTTATTTTTAGATTATTAAGAAATTGTGGCCAGATGCCTGTTTACCATTGAAAGCAGTGCATCTTTTTTGGTTGGTTTACTCAGATAATCATTGCAGCCTGCATCAAGTGCCTTTTGTTTTTCATTATGAGATGCATAAGCTGTCTGGGCGATTATTTTTAACTTGGGTTTATGTTTTCTTATTTGTCGGGTCGCTTCATAGCCATTGATATCAGGTAACCGGATATCCATTAAAACCAGATCAATGTTTTCTTTTAAAGATAATTCAACAGCTTCTTTACCATTTGCTGCCTGTATTGTTTTTACCCCCTGGTCTTTAAGGATTTCTTTTAAGAATTCGGTGTTATAATAATCATCTTCAACGATAAGAATGGTTTTATCAGTTATACTGGAATCAGTTGGTTCTTCTTGAACCAATGAATCAGAATGTTTTGACTTAGCAACTTTATATGGAATAGTAAAAGAGAAAGTACTTCCTTTATATGGTTCGGAATCCAGGAATATTTCCCCACCCAATAATTGCACTAAACCTTTGGCTACAGATAACCCAAGCCCGTTTCCTCCAGCATTCATTGATTGGATTTGATCAAGCTGAATGAAGCGTTCAAAAATTACTTCATGCTTGTCGGAAGGGATGCCGATGCCAGAGTCTTTAACATAAAATAAGAGGTTGTTTTTATCTATTAGTTTGCACCCGCCTTCTATAGTTCCTTCAATTGTAAATTTAAAAGCATTATTTATCAGGTTTATGAGTATTTGTTTCAGTTTAACCGTATCGGTGAGGATGATATCTCCTGATGAATTATAAAAAGTTTGCAAACTAAATTTGATATTGTTTTTATTAAAGCGTTTCTGAATCTCAATAAAGTATGACGTTAGTTCTTCAAATAAAGATCTGATATTACATTCTTCAATGTTAACAGGCAGTTGACCCGATTCAATCTTAGCTATATCCAGTATGTCATCGATTATGGTTAGTAAGTCGTTGCTTCGTTGGTTAATAATCTTTGAGTATTTGATGAGTTTTTCCTTATCATCAGATTCATCTGCCATCAATTCTGAAAAACCCATAATCGCATTCATTGGCGTACGTATCTCATGACTTAAGTTCTGCAAAAAGGCAGTTTTAAGTTTGTCGCTTTCTTCTGCTTTTTCTTTGGCCCTGATTAATTCTTCTTCAATCTTTTTTCGTTGTGTTATATCCTGTATTGCGCCAAACAAGATCTTTTTTTCCCTGTCGAAGATAGCAATGGAATGGATATCTTTTATTTCGCCGGTATCTACAGCTTTTATCTTAAATTCAATGTCGTAAGGTTTATTTTCTTCAATTAATTCTTTCAAAGCCTTATCCATCATTGGGCGATATTCCGAAAGCGGAACTTTTCTTACTATAGAGAAATCCAGTTTGTCTTTATCAACGCCATAGATTTTTGTTGCTCCTTCAGAACCGATCATCACCTGGGTGCCGAGATGCAGCTCCCAGTTACCCGATTTGGATGCCAGCTCGGCTCTTCTTAATCGTGCTTCACTCACTCTAACTTCTTCTTCTACTTTTTTACGCTTTGTAACATCCCTGACAAAACTCTGGTATGTACCATCAGGCATTGCTCTGGAATTCATTTCCACCTCAACCCGATCACCTGTTTTAGTTTTTACTACCCGCTCGTTTTTTATGGTTTTACCATGATCGAGCAGATCATATCGCAACGGGTTTTCAGTTAAGACTCCTTCATAAAAAAACTCTGTAACGTTCATTGAAAGAAGCTCCTGCTTTGAGTAACCGGTAAGTTCAACGGCTTTATTATTAACTGCAATCAGGTTGCCTTTTGGATCAACCCAAAAGAATGCGTCCGGGGCTAATTCAATTATCTTGCTGAATTTATCATTATTTCGCAGTGGATCTTTTCGGTTGGTGAAAACCCTGGCTAATTTCATTATCAGGTTTCGCATAAATTATCACATGTTAATCGTGTGAGCAATATATTAATCATCAATCCGGGACGACTCTATTAAGATACGAAATATTCTTAAACGTACTTTACAGGATTAAACAAAAAATAAATCCTAATGCTGAATTTATTTATGAATATTTAAGTGATGAGAGGTCGCCGGTTAAATTTCTTTTTCATTAAATATCTTGTAACTGTTATTGGTTAACATGGAAAATTTTAAAAATTAACCCAATGCAACATCCAAAAGCATCATTGTAGCAAAACCCAGCATGGCACCAATAGTTGACAAATCGGTCTCGTTACCTGTTTGTGATTCAGGGATCAATTCTTCAACAACCACAAAAATCATTGCTCCTGCTGCAAAAGCAAGTGCATAAGGAAGAATAGGAGTGATCATCAGTACCATATAGGCACCAATTACCCCGGCAACGGGTTCAACAAAACCGGACAGCTGTCCGTAATTAAAAGATTTCAGCCGGGAGAATCCTTCCCGACGTAAAGGAATGGAAACTGCAGCACCTTCAGGGAAATTTTGTAAACCGATACCAAAAGCCAATGCTATGGCACCCATAAGAATTCCCTGGTCAGGAGTATGAGCCAGGGCGCCAAAAGCAACTCCCACCGCTAATCCTTCAGGGATATTATGCAGGGTAATTGCAAGGACAAGTAAAACACTTCTTTGCCATGAGGTTTTAATACCTTCAGCCTTGTTCATTGGTCTGCCAAGGTGAAGATGAGGTAAGATACAATCCATGAGCAGGAGGAATGCACCGCCGGCAAGGAATCCAACAACAGCAGGTACCCAGGCAATTTGACCATTATTTTCACTCATTTCAATTGCGGGTTTTAGAAGCGACCAGAAACTGGCAGCAATCATTACACCTGCCGCGAAACCCAGCATGGAATTCAGAATTTTCTTATTAATGGATTTGAAGAAAAATACCATGGATGCTCCTGATGCAGTAACTGCCCAGGTGAATATCGTTGCAAATAATGCAAGCATTACGGGATTTACTTCTAACAGCTTATCTATATTCATGTGAATAGTATTTATTAAAATGACAAGTTTAATACAACAATTGTAAAAATAAAATGTTAACAATATGAATTCACTTTTATATTATATCAATTTAACAGTCAACACTATTCAGGTATCGACAAAATTTATATTTTTAACATTGAATTTTAAACTGTTATACCGTCTTTCTGTACCTCCAGACTGCCAGGCTCAGGATAATAAGTCCGTAAATACTTAATGAAACCAACTCCTTCATCATATCAGTAAAGCCTGAACCTTTCAGCATGATCATTCTCAACACTCGAATGAAGTACTTAAATGGATTGATAATGTTAACATGCTGGGCCCATTCAGGCATACTTTCAACCGGAGTAAATATTCCACTCATAAGGATAAATACCAGCAGGAAGAAAAATATCGTAAACATTACCTGTTGCTGGTTGTTTGATATTGTAGAAAGAAACAAACCAAATCCAAGGGCTACCAGCAGGTATATAAATGCCATTGTGAAAAGGACAAATAAGCTGCCGACAATGGGCTGGTCGAAAAGTAACCGCCCTGCTATAAGTCCGAAAGCCAGTTCAAACATTGCAATAATAAGGAATGGCAAAAGTTTGCCAATAATAAAATGGTGCTTGCGGATAGGAGTTACATTGATCTGCTCAATGGTACCAAGTTCTTTTTCGCGGACAATATTCAGGGCTGACAGGAACATGCCGATTATAGTTACAAGTATCATCAGGATTCCCGGCAACATATAAATCTTATATTCGAGAGTGGGGTTAAACCAGTATCTATAACTGACATCTAATGGCAGGTCTACATTCATTTGATTCAGGTCGTGCCATTCTGCCAGAACATCTTTGTTAAAATCACTGATGATGTTTGTGGAATAAGCATTAATAAGTCCGGCAGCTACTGCATCGATTGCATTAATAAGCAGCTGCACATTAGCTTTATCATTGCGTATAAGATCGCGTTCGAAATTTGCAGGGATTTTTAAAACTAAATCTGCTGTGTTGTCTTTTAAGGCGTCTTCTGCTTCCTGTGCAGAAAACGTACGGGTTTTTATGACATAAAAAGGTGCACCACCAAATTTTGAAATAAGTTTGCGTGAAGTTGATGACATATCCTGGTCTAAAACCACCATATCGATTTTTTTCATTTCAAATGTTGCGGCATTGACCAAAATGATCAGCTGTATGATAGGCATAAAGAAGATCATTGGAAGCATGGTTTTATCGCGGAAGACCAGTATAAATTCCTTTTGCAGTATATAGAGGATGGTTCTCATTATTCAAGTCTGGTTTTAAATTTCCTGACACTTAGTGCAATAAAAAATATTGTCATGCTTAGAAGTATTAGTGTTTCTTTCCAGACAAAAAATATCCCTGTTCCTTTAAGCATTACATTTTTAAGAATGATGATAAAATATTTTGGAGGAATGATATAAGATAACCACTGAAGCACAAGCGGCATGTTATCTATCGGGAAAATAAACCCCGAAAGTAACATGGTTGGTAATAACAGGGCTAACATTGAGATAAACATGGCAACCTGTTGTGAGTTTGACATTGTGGAAATCAGTATACCTAATGATAAGGCCATTGTAATATATAGAAGGCATTCCAGCATGAGAAGGGTATTACTGCCCATTATAGGCATTTTAAAAACAAATATTCCCAGAAGAACAATTACCACTGCATTTATGAAAGCAATTCCAATATAAGGGGTTACTTTACCCAGTATAATCTGAACTGGTTTCAAAGGGGAGACAAGCAAAATTTCCATTGTACCCAGTTCTTTCTCGCGGGCAATTGAAATCGACGTCATCATTGCAGAAACTAGCATAAGTATCAGGGCCATGGTTCCGGGAACGAACATAAAAGCACCTTTAAGCTCTTCATTGTATAGCATTC
Source organism: Bacteroidales bacterium (assembly GCA_016929525.1). Taxonomy (GTDB): domain Bacteria; phylum Bacteroidota; class Bacteroidia; order Bacteroidales; family UBA10428; genus UBA10428. The sequence goes on along the minus strand of JAFGIP010000094.1, from coordinate 10,183 downwards.
TTACTTTAGGAACTATCTGCAGGGGCATATTTTGAATACCTGCCAGGTCTTTTGCATAATCTGAGATAATAGCCCTTGTATAATTTACTATAAGGTTGGCGTGGTTTGCATCCGAGGCATCGGCAATAAGCTGGACTTTTGCTGAACCATTTCGTTTAATGTTGTCAGCAAAATCATGTTCAAAAACGACTACTTCTTTCACTATGCCCCGTTGCAATGCAGGCTCTATGTCGTGGTTTGACTTCAATACTTCATAAACCTGAAAATATCCCGATGAAGTTAGTTTGTTGGTAATTTCACGAGTGATATCGTCCCTTGAGAAATCAAGTATGGCAATTTTCGCATCACGAATTTCATTGGTTACTACATAGCCAAAAATAAGAATCTGGGCTATGGGCATTCCAAACAGGATGAGCATGGTTCTTACATCCCGGAATATGTGGAAGAATTCTTTTTTTACAAATCCTAAGAATCGTTTCAATTTCTTAATTTTTCATTCCGGGTACAGACCTGGAATCCAGTTAATGTTTAACATATTTATTTTTACATCATTTCATCAAATCAACTATTCAATTCCCGATAACTATCGGGACACACATTTTCACCCCTTGCCAGTTTTAAAAACACATCATTCATAGTTTTAGCTTTATAATTCTTCTTAAGCTTTGCAGGAGTATCCAGGGCATCTATTCTTCCATCTACCATAATAGATACCCTGTCGCAGTATTCAGCTTCATCCATATAATGTGTTGTTACAAAAACGGTGATACCGCTATGGGCGGTTTCATATATCATATCCCAAAACTGGCGGCGTGTAATAGGGTCTACTCCCCCTGTAGGTTCATCCAGAAATACGATTTTCGGATCATGGAAAATAGCAACTGAAAAAGCCAGTTTTTGCTTCCATCCAAGCGGGAGAGAAGCGATTCTTTTATCACGTGCATGTTCCAGATCAAGATTCTTCATTAGTCTGTCTGTTTTCACTTTTATTGCTGAAAGTTTCATTCCGTAAATACCGGCGTAGAACCTTATGTTTTCCCAGACAGTGAGATTATCGTACAGTGTAAATTTCTGGCTCATATAGCCGATATTCTTTTTTATTGATTCGGTTTGCCTGTGTACATCGTAACCTGCAACGGTTATTTTCCCCGAAGTAGGTGCAGATAAGCCGCACAGAATTCTTATCGCGGTTGTTTTACCGGCTCCGTTTGCTCCAAGGAAACCAAAAATCTCCCCTTTGTAAACATCGAAGTTCAGATTATCATTTGCAGTGAAATGACCAAATTTTTTTACCATGTTTCTGGCCTGTATTACAACTCCTCTATTCTCCATTGTTAACAGTTTTTGTCATTAACTCCATAAAACAGTCTTCAATGTCTGGTTTTACTGTCATTATCTTAACTGATTTATGATTTTTTGAATCAAGATAGTTCGATAACTCTTCTTTAATATTGCTGGTTGTTTTTGATATATAATGCAGATACTCACCGAAAGGATAAACAGAATGAGTATGCTCAAACGCCTGTATATCCCTGAGAAGATTATATACGTTTTCTGCTTTTACGGCAAAGACCTTTTTTGCAAACTGTCCTGCAATATCTTCCGGAGTATCGATTTGAAGGATATCACCTTTCTGCATGAGGGCCACACGATCACACATGCCTGCTTCATCCATGTACGGTGTTGATACAATTATGGTGATACCCTGATTTTTAAGCCGGATTAACATTTCCCAGAATTCCTTTCTTGATACTGCATCGACACCGGTTGTCGGTTCATCAAGCACAAGTATCTCGGGTTTATGGATGAGCGCACAGGAAAGAGCAAGTTTTTGTTTCATACCGCCGGAGAGTCTCCCTGCCAGCCTGGTTTTAAAAGGTTCAATTTGAATGTAAATATCTTTTATAAGATCATAATTTTCACTGATTGTTGTACCAAATGTTGTTGCAAAGAATTCGAGGTTTTCTTCAACTGTAAGATCCTGGTATAAAGAGAAACGCCCTGGCATGTATCCTGCAATGTTTCTTATTGTTTTATAATCTTTTACAACATGATAACCATTCATGAAAGCTTCTCCCGAGTCGGGAACGAGTAATGAGGTCAATATCCTTAAAAGTGTCGTTTTCCCTGCTCCGTCAGGACCAATTAGTCCGAACAATTCACCCTTTTCAACTTCGAAATTAATGCTGTTTAAAGCAATTACCTTGTCGTATGTTTTGGTAATATTTTTTACCTGAATTGATTCATGCATCGTGTCACCATTTTATTTCACCGGGCATGCCAATCTTTATACTGCCATCGTTTTTCACTTTCACCTTTACCGCATATACCAGATTAACACGTTCTTCTTTAGTCTGAATAATTTTCGGGGTGAATTCAGCTTTCGATGATATCCATGTTATGATACCTTTTAATTCACTGTTTTCATCTTTGTTCTTATCGAACATAACAGTAATTTCCTGTCCTATTTTAATGTCGGAAAGCTGACTTCCGCTGACATAAACCCGAAGGTCCATTTCCGAGAGGTCTGCAATTTTGTATATTGATTTTCCTGCAGCTACCAGTTCATGTGGTTCGACATATTTTTCAAGCACAGTGCCATCTATGGGATTTATTATTTTGCATTTTTGAATCTGGTCTTCAATCATGGCAAGTTGTGCATACATAGATTGTATTTCGGCATAGATGCTGTTTTTTTGAACCAGTGTTGATTTGATCTGATTATTCAGCACATCAAGCTTACCTTCCAAGTCATCGAGCTTTTGTGTTGTGGCAGCATCGTCTTCAATCAGCTTCTTAACTCTTTTAAGTTCAGTTTCAAGACTTTCCTTTTGAGCTTCCAATACTTTTACATTGGCATCAATGGTTGACAACTTAGCCTGCACTGACTTTTTCTTTGCTGCAACCTGGGTAAAATTGAGATATAACTGTATGGTATCAATAATGCCAATTAACTCATTTGCTTTTAATACCTGTCCTTCATCAATTTCAAGTTTGATTATTTTCCCGTTAACCTCTGCGGCAACAATAGTCTCCCTTGTCTCAAAGTTACCGAAAGCGTCTGCCTGATCATCTCCATTGTTGCACGATGTGAGAAATATCAGAATCCCGATAGCCGATTTTATGTATTTATACATGTTGTGATGTTTTTAATGTTGTTCATATTTTTTAGTGTTATCTCTTTCATCAATCCATTCTTTCACAATTTCACTCTTTCAATTCTACATTATTCCATTTTACTTCAATCATAACTAAAAACGTCTCTTTAAATTATTCTCACTTCTTCTACAGATCCCCAAGAATTGTCTGGTACTGAATCTTAGCTTGTATTAACTGAAGCTGATGTGTATTCAGGTTAATGTAAGTTTGCTTTACCGCATTCAACTGGGCAATGTACTCGGTTGATGTAATCACACCATTATCCAGTTGTGCCGAGACGCTTTTAAGTATCTTTTTTTGCAATTCGATTATCTCGAGGTCCTTCTCAATATCTTTTTCAAGTTTCTCTATGCTACTTCGCTCTTTCGTCAAGGCAATTTCGAGATTTCGATCAAATGCCAGTTGCTGAGAACTTATCACATTTGTTTGCACCTTATAAACCTGGCGTTCGTTTTTGATCTTTTGCCAGTCCCACAAGTTCCAGGAAAGAGTCAGACCGGCCATATAATAAGTATCAAACTCGTTATTGAGTATGTTTAACCCGGGTTTTCCATAGCCAAACTGTCCGAAAGCAATTAGCCGGGGCATTTTCTCTGTCGATTTAAGTTTTGCCGATGAAAGCAATGTTTCTCTTTGCATCTGGAATAGCATATGCTCAGGTCGATTAGGAGCGGTTGAAAATGTAATTTCTACTTGTGGCGGAGTAAGTATTTTATTTTCCAGATCGGAACCGCTAAGAATTTCCAGTATGTCATTTGCCGATTCTATGGAGAGTTCAACACCCTCCGTATTTTGATCGAGTTTTAGTAATTCGGCTTCCAGAATATATTGATCAGACTTTAACAGTACTCCGTTTATCACCCCCGATCTTACCGATTCAAGCTGATTCGTTAGTATTTCATGGGTTAGATGAAGTAGTTTCAGGTTTTCCTGAAGAATGAGAATGAAAAAAAACACTTCGTTTACCTGATCTTTTATCTGGTAAAGGTCTACTTCAACCTTTTGAAGATCTGTTTGATAAATGTTATTCTCAAGATCTTTCCTTCTTTTGGTTAAGCCTCCGTCGTAAATCATCTGATTTACATCCAGAGATATTTTATACTGATCCAAAGGAGGGGTTGGGAACTCGAATGTCGGTATATCCAGATCAATTGAAACTACATCCGACTGATAAGTTGCCTGGCCATTCAGGTTTATCTGTGGAAGATATGACGAGGTGATTATTTTTTTGTTAAGGTTATTGATTTCTTCCAGTTCTGCCTTTTGCAATCCGAGTGGATGTGCTGCCTCTGCCATCTGGTAACACTTAAAAAGACTTAAGGTGTCCTGTGCTTTAGCTGTTAATATGACACAACTTAGTACTAATAACAATAATAGGCGCATAAAATTAAATTTTAATTGATTGAATGATAAATTCGGCAACCTCAGTTTTTCTTAATTCCAGGAATTTCTTATACTCAGTTTTACTGTTATTAAATAATATAGGTAATAGCATATTTCGGGCTGCTACGGGGAATATGCACATCGAGATCAGGTTCACAAGAATCTGCCTGGGGTCCGTTTTCCTGATCTTTCCTTCATCCATGGCTTTTTGGAACCTGGCAATAACCTGCTCTATCGGTATTCCCGAATTAAGCACAGCATTCGACAGCCGGTTCGGATTCTTGTTGATTTCTTCTATTACAAAAAGCGGTATAAAAGGATTCTTATTAATAACACCAACATAAAAATCTGCAAACTGATGTATGAGTGCAAAAACATCTTCTTCTTCCTGCAGAATTTTAAAGATCTTTGGTAAAAGAAGCTGCTTAATTACTATAGAAAAAACCGATTCGTAGAGCTTATCTTTCGAACGATAGTAATAGTGGAGCAGGGCTTTGTTGATACCCGCGGTATCGGCAATTTCCTGCATACGGGCTGCTGCTTTGCCTTTTTGTATAAAAACAGTCATTGCAGCTTCCAGTATTTTTTCTTCTGTTTTTAGATCCTGTTCTGTCATTTATTGACCAATTGATTTAACTAAATAATTTAACCAAATGGTTAAACATTACAAATATAAATACTTTTGGAAGGGAAAGTCAATGAAAAACATGAAAAATTTAATAATAAATTTTTAAAATACAGATAATCAAATCAATACAATTAACCGTATGGTTAACATTTAATAACCAAATCTCAAAATGATAATCACAAATAAGCTCCAACAATCCATTTTGCAATGTTCAAAACTTAATTCACTTTAAGAAATATTATTTGAATATGGCTATTCGAAATTGGATATTCTTTGAAGATTGTTATTTATTATTTGGAGTTTTCTGTTGTATCCCCAATAAGTGCAAGTCGGTCTGCCTGCCTTTGGCAGGTACAAAGTACAGGCAGGCTTGCGCCATTTGGGTGCCATGCCGGGAAAAATTATTGGCGAGATATATACTTCTTATTAAACCGATAAGTTAAACTTACATTCCACAGAAAATCTTCACCAGGAATAGTCGATTGGATCTTCTTATTCATTATGGCTGAAACAGAAACCGGGAAGTCTTTCTTTGCCAGGAATATGTAACTGGTTAAATAGACTCCGTCGCTTTCATCCATTTTTAAATAGTAGAATTCCGGTTTTATAACCAGCTGAAGTTTCAGTGGTAACTGATTTAGAATTATACTTATATTTACTGTTATATAGTGGGAATTTCTGATAGCATCATATTCAAATCCATGTGAATAAATATAATGCATCCCTAACTTAATATTTTGTGTTATTAAATATTCCGGTATCAATTGTCCTGCCAGGTAGCGCTGTAATACCATAACATCATTCGTATCGTTTTCAGATGTTAAGCTGACGGTTTTAAAGAGAAAAGCCGGATGCGCTCCCAGCTTTAATGAGTACTTTTTGGAGTCAAATAACTGATAATGCCACCAGAATATAAACGACCAGGGCTGTCCTTCCAGAGAAAACCGGAACTGTGGATCGAATGTAAGTTTGTTTCCAACCGAAAGGTCAAAAATTGCAGCAGGTTTACCAAGCGTAAAGTTAGGAAATGTTGAAATACCTTTATTCGTTATTGCAGCGGCTGCACCAAAATCAAGTTGATTTTTGGTACTATCGTCAACCTGCGAGAAGGAATCTTCGGATAGATCCATAAAAACTGTTAGCATGAATATATGGATCAGCATCTTAAAAACTGCATTGTTCTTATACATTTGTAGTTTTCTTAATTATTTTAAGACAAATATCCTAATATAAAACCTAATCACATTTATACGGATTACTGAAATATTTACCATTATTACTGATTTGGATTCCTGCATTAAAATATTTGAAATGAGGGCTTTATATTTGTACCAAAAGTATTAAATTCTTAAGCTATGGATGAAATATTAAGGTTAGATAAGATATAGCAATACAATGCTTTAAAGGGTGTGGGAACCTTATATCCGCTGGTAAGCATTATAGATAATTCCGGTCGCCCGCCACTGCCTAACGGACGCATCTATTTTGGATTTTATGCTGTTTTTTAAAAGATGCTAAATGCGGTGAACTTGTATATGGAAGAAACACATACGATTATGAGGAAGGTACACTGGTGTTTGTCGGTCCCGGACAAATCATCGAGGTGAATAATGAAGAGAACTATCAGCCCAAAGGCCTGACATTGATTTTTCATCCTGATCTGATTCATGGCACCACGTTGGGTAAAAAAATCAATAGTTACACATTCTTCTCGTACGAATTAAAGGAAGCATTGCATATATCAGAAAAGGAACGTCAGATTATTTCTGATCTCTTCAGTAAAATAGAATATGAATTATCACAATCCATTGACAAGCACAGTAAGACTTTAATTACGAATAACATTGAATTACTGCTCAACTATTGTGTACGGTTTTACGACCGCCAGTTCATTACCCGCGAGAATATCAACAAAGGGGTATTGGAGCAGTTTGAGAATTTACTGGAAGAATATTTTCAATCGGATAAAACGCAATCGTTAGGTTTGCCGTTCGTATCTCATTTTGCGGAAGAATTAAACCTTTCGGTAAATTACTTTGGCGATCTGGTAAAGAAAGAGACCGGCAATTCGGCACAGGAGTATATTCACCTGAAATTAATGCGATTGGCCAAGGATAGAGTGCTCGACACAACAAAATCGATCAGTGAGATTGCCTATGAACTGGGTTTTAAATATCCCCAGCATTTTACCCGAATGTTTAAAAAGAGTACAGGTTATTCCCCAAATGAATACAGGTTGTTGAATTAAATTGTTCGTTAAATTTAATGCCTGATAACTATTTTTGAATAAGAAAAACCTCCATTTTGCTTTGCGAGTTTTAGAATATATATCCCGTCTGCAATATCTATAATGTCGATACATACGGTAAACTTGTCATTCATAACTACCTTTCCGTTCAGATTAATTAATTTATAGTTATCAAAACTTTCATATGATATTATGTTGAACTGTTCCGAAGCCGGATTTGGATAAAGTAAGATATCCCGGTTGACCAGTTCCTGCCCGTGGATACCTGTAGGAGGATAATAATCTCCTCTTCCTATGGCGATCTCGGTAGCTGCTCCGAAGCCATTGACGCCGGATATTGCTTCCAATCGCACATATCTTGCTTCAACGGGTTCCCAGACTTCAGTTTTCATGCTAACATCACCACTCCAGGTACCTTCCTTTACTGTTGTCCAGTTACTGTTATCTGTGCTGATTTGGATCCGGAATTCTTCGATGCTTCCCTCTTCAAGCGGAGTAATGTATGGTATGTATTTTGGCACATAGGCCAGTATGCTTATATCCGGATAAGATTCTCTCATATCGATGGTAACCGACTGAGGCAGGGAACTGTTGCTTTCCCAGACTGTATAATAATAACGATCGTTCAGGCCGTCAATGGCGTTATATGCACTTCCACTGGTTGCTGTTGCTGTTACGGGTGTGACCGGTTCAATTAGTTGTGGTTGTTGTGCGGGCAGGGGAGGTCGCTCTTCATCGGAGCTCCAGTTTTCTCCAACATCCTGTAACCTGTCAACGATATTGTCATCCATTAAACCGTCGTCATTCGGTGGGGTATTCAGGATGAAGGTTACCCACTGGAGCTCCAGATCGTTCAGTGTATTCACAATGGAATTTGTGCTCATCAGGTTCGCCGTGGGGATATCATCCGCCCAAAACCAGCTGTTCCCGCCCTCGATATAGATCAGTAAACTCAGCAATGCCGGGAAAGTGTTTCCTTCAGGGATCTCGCCTCCGGCTTCGTAGTGGAGCATATCGTTATGATATAGGCAGGGCAGGTGGGTGTTATCCACAAGCAGACAATTAGGTTGAAGGGTTTTTACCAGACTGCGGATTTCATCGTAGGGTACTTCGAGGTGTCCCATTTTCCAGGACCATCCGTCGATAAACAGCAGTCCTATCTCACCATAATTGGATAAAAGTTCGGTAATCTGTCCTTTAATAACATCCATTTCCGATTCGTTGATCGGACCATTGCCGATATCAGCTGTATTGTCCCAGACAGAATAGTATAAAGATGGTTCCAGTTCCCTTACACGGAATGAATCCACATATTCCCTCACAACATCTCCGTTTCCGCCTTTCCAAGGACTGGAAGCCACATCGTTGTCGGTATATTCACTATCCCACAGGCAAAAACCGTCGTGATGTTTGGTGGTAAGGATCCCGAATTTCATATTGGCAGCAACCAGTGCATCGGCCCACTGTCCGCAGTCAAGCGATGTTGGATTGAATGCATTCACATCCTGGTCGGGCTCTGCCCAGGCTCCGCCGGTAAACGTACGGATCCCGAAATGGAAGAAGGCTCCAAAACGGAGATCGGTGTATTCCCGCTGATAATCTTCAAGTGATTGTGCTGAAATATTATAAATAACAAGTGTTTGAAAAATAAGAAGGATTGAATATCGTAATGTATTTTCAAAGCTTAAATAATTTATTTTCGTCACAGAGATAGTTTAATCAGGGCAGTTTATTTATTAACCAAATTTCAGATTAAAAACTACAACACAGGTATGATGAATGTAATCAGCTTGTGTGCTATATGTAATTAGGTGAAATTAAATGGCATCATTTGCTCAGTATTGGAACGGGAAAAATTTTTAATTGAAAAACAATAAACAGAAAAAACCGGAAAATCGTTTTTACTTTAATTAATTCTGCGGATTGATACTATATTTTTAGAAATTTATGTTATAGGTTGATTTTTTTGATACCCGTATTTGTTACATATAATACTAAACTGATCACTTAAATTAATATTAAATTTTCCGCCACTAAGTATTATGCTGTCATTTAGATTAGAACCATTTTTTAATATTCCATAAAAAGTTCCACTGTACCTTCCTTTTGTAGTGTCAGATTCATTAATGTTAATAGTAAAGTTACAGGCATTAAAATCTATGATTACCGTATCTAGCAAAGGATCAAAGTACATTAATGGTGCGTAAAATATATAAAGTTTGTATCAACATATAATACGGTTACTGTAACACTAACACTATATTCACCTCTTAATATGCCCGGGACACCTATATTAATATGCTCGTGTAAATCTACTTCTGAATATCCTTCAACTCCTGCGTATATGACAACAAGATTGAAATCTCTGATTAATGTGGCGCTGTGAAACGGATAAGAAACTTCTTCACCATCCAATTTGAATTAAAAATACGGATCATTAAAAATATTCTCCTTTTTGCAACTGGTAAGTACTATTACTACACAGATAACATAAATTTATCTCATTGTCCTATAAGTTAATTAATTGTAATATTACCTTAAGTCAGCATGATAATGAGTTTATTATTTTTCAATACAACTATAAATGTTAAGTTATATCATTACAATAACTAAGAATCTCTTCCTCCAACTTTTCAAATGTATATTATTAAAGAATTTGAGTCAAGTGAATTAGTAAGTTGGACATACCCTATTTTTTAACCAAATCCCAGACATAGCTGAGAATAGTTTATTTCCGATTTATAAATAAGTTTTCCCGGAAACTG
>JAFGIP010000093.1 GCA_016929525.1 Bacteroidales bacterium | reverse complement strand
TGATTGGCCAACCATTTTAAATCAATTAACAATTATATTTGAAAATAGAATTTAAAGGGATGACACACTTAAATGAACACTCCCCTTGTGGCAATTAACCTTGATATTTTTCCTTACTTCATTCAATACAACTGTTCAACGATTCAACAGTTAAACAATGATGGTATAATGTTTTATTATTTCAACATATCAACTTAAATATACTTATCTCCCTTCTCCAGTTTTACATCGTTTACAAATTGTTTTATTTTTTGCTCATCTTCCTTTTTACATATAAGCAGAATATTATCAGAATCTACGACGATATAATCATCTAAACCTTGTATAACTGCAAGTTTATTATCTGGTAAATTAATTAAACATTTCTCAGAATCATACGCAAACACATTCTTCCCCTGAATTGAATTTTTATTTTTATCTTTTCCCAACATATCATACAATGACCCCCAGGTCCCAAGATCGGACCAGCCAAAATCAGCACATAATACATGGACATTTTCAGCCTTTTCCATAATTCCATAATCGATTGAGATATTCCGGCAATTCGGATAAGTTCCGGCAATAAATTCTTGTTCTCCAGGTGTATTATATACACCGGCACCTTCTTTAAATAATGCATTAACCTCACTCAGATATTTTTCAAATGCTGCATTAATCGATTTCAATGACCAGAAGAATATGCCTGCATTCCAATAAAAATCTCCACTTTCAAGAAACACCTTTGCCATTTTTAAATCTGGTTTTTCCGTAAATGTTTTTACTTTTCTCAGACTTTCATTAACTACAACTGAATCCTTATCGCCTGTAATCTGAATATATCCGTAACCAGTTTCCGGTCTGCTGGGCTGTATGCCTAATGTTAACAATACATCATCGTTAGCGACAAAATCCAATCCTTTTTTTACTACATCAAGAAATTCCTTTTCTTTTAATATTAAATGATCAGAAGGAGCAACAACTATATTGGCTTCCGGTTCCAATTTCTGGATCTTGTGGTTTGCGTAAGCAATGCACGGAGCTGTATTTCTTCGCATCGGTTCTAGCAATACCTGATGCTCTTTAAGCCCTGGCAATTGCTGTAATATCATCTCACCATACTCTTCGTTTGTAACAATTAAAATATTTTCTTTCGGAACTATATTTGAAAATCTCTCAAAAGTCTGTTGAATTAACGATTTGCCTGTCCCCAGAATATCAAGAAATTGCTTTGGCTTTTTTGTACGACTAAGGGGCCAAAACCTACTTCCAATCCCCCCGGCCATAATAATACAATAGTTTTTTTTATCCATAAGTGCTAAATTTTTTAGATTACAATTAATCTCTTATTATTACCTCTTACCATTAATTTGATCGCTATACGAATTCGCAATCTTCCAAATTTAAATTGATTTCATTCGAATATAGAAAATTGAAAGCACATAGCGATACTATTTTGATATATGTTATCCTTTTTCGGATAAAATATTTCGAATTCATCTAAGCAATATTTAGTACATTAGTCAAAACTGAGATTTTATGAAAATAATTGAGCAAGTTGGAAGATATTTCATTCTGATGGGCAGGGTTTTTTCGAAGCCTGAAAAAGGTAAAATATATTACAAGCAGGTTTTAAAGGAAATAGAGAGTCTCGGAATAAATTCCATTGGTATTGTAATTATAATTTCCATTTTCATGGGTGCTGTAATTACACTTCAGACAAGGTATAACCTTGAAAATCCTCTTATCCCTCTTTATCTTATCGGACTTACAGCACGAGATTCCATGTTGCTTGAATTTTCATCTACTATTGTCGGGCTTATATTGGCAGGAAAAGTAGGATCAAATATTGCAAGTGAGATTGGACATATGCGCATCACAGAACAAATTGACGCACTTGAGATTATGGGAGTAAATTCAGCAAGTTATCTTGTATTGCCAAAAGTAATTGCTGCGGTTATTTTCAATCCACTCTTAACACTTATTAGCATGTTTGTAGGTATTTTCGGAGGATGGGCTGCTTCCGTGATTACAGGTGCTCTTTCTTCAGTAGATTATATTTATGGAATACAATACTGGTTTATCCCGTATTATATTACATATAGCCTGGTTAAGACAGTAGTATTTGCTATCATAATAACATCTGTTCCTGCCTTTTTTGGTTACTATGTAAAAGGCGGGGCATTGGAAGTTGGCAGATCAAGTACAAAAGGTGTAGTTACCAGCTCAATATTAATTCTTTTATTTAATGTAATTCTCACTCAACTTCTTCTTGCCTGATGATACTTGTAGAAAATATCAATAAGTCATTTAATAAAGAAAGTGTATTAAGCGATATTTCAGTGCAGTTTGATGAAGGTAAAACAAACCTCATAATTGGACGAAGTGGTTCAGGAAAAACTGTCCTTATAAAATGTATTGTCGGGCTTCACGAAGTAGATTCAGGGAAAATATTGTTTCACGACCGTGAATTTGTTTCAATGAACCTTAGGCAAAAACAGGAACTCAGAAAAGAAATGGGAATGCTATTTCAGGGGGGAGCTCTTTTCGATTCCCTTACGGTTGAAGAAAATATTAAGTTCCCTTTGGATATGTTTACTAAAATGAGTGATAAAGAAAAAAAAGAAAGGGTTAATTTCTGTTTGCACCGGGTTAACCTCGACAATGTCAATCATCTTTTTCCTGCTGAACTTAGTGGAGGTATGCAAAAAAGAGTAGCTATTGCAAGGGCAATTGTGCAAAACCCGAAGTATCTGTTTTGCGATGAACCTAATTCAGGACTCGATCCTAAAACTGCAATTGTCATTGACAACCTGATAAGTGATATTACACATGAATATAACATCACTACCATTATAAATACACACGATATGAACTCGGTTATGGAAATTGGAGAAAAGGTTATTTTTATTCACGATGGTATCAAAGGTTGGGAAGGCACCAAAGACGAGGTGTTGAATTCTGATGATGAATATTTGAATGATTTTGTTTTTGCTTCAAATCTTGCAAAGAAAATAAAAGATAATCTCTAGTCATCATTTACTTCTTCAAAACTTATATATTCACCCTCATCTCTGTCTATTTTTTTCGACTTTGATCCTGATTTAAAATCAACAGTAACCTCACCTTCTCTCCTGCTATCATTTTTTCTTTGCGCATTACTACTTTTATATGTTCTTTTAGCAACAGAACCAAATACCAGCCTTGCGACCAACTGAAGGAGCAAATAAATAACAATGATTATAAGAAGAATTCTGAAGAAAGGCATTTCAAAAAATTAATGAAAGGCAAAAGTATTAATATTCTTCCGAATAATACATAGGTTTATCTCTTCTCAAACGTTTGTATTGATTACAACCAAATACAAGATTAATTCCATAACGATATGTAAATCCCCTAAATCCGATAGGCACCGGTACATCATCTATCACATTATACGATGTAGGTATATTGTCAAAAATAAAATAAGTACTAAAAGGACCAAGTCTAAGTGTCCAGCCAAGGCCGAAGCTTGTGGGAGAACCATCAAATAGCCCGTAACTTAAAGATATTCCAAATACTGTCGATGGTCTCCAGTTTGCCATTAACAGCGTACTAAAATCGACGTTCTTTTCAATAAAATCAAACCTGGCTAATGCTCCGACATCTAATCCGGGAGTAATAAAATATCTTCCTCCTATAAATAATTTTGGACTTAAAGTGGTTCTAAATTCTTTACCCGAACCTGTAATTCTAAAACTGGATTTTAATGAATCTAATACATAATCCAGATAATCTATTGAGTCACCAACATTGTTTTCTTCATACCCTTCGAACAGGAATGTGCCATCAAGTACAGCCGTATGAGTATAATTCTTCCACTTAATATATCCGATATCTATAAAGCTCAACGAAACCTCAACCTGCTCAATCGGCCTGTAATGAGCTCCAATATCAATGCCCAGTCCCATGTTACCGGTGGCAAGTTTCCTGTAATCGCTAAAAGAGTCCAATGTCGAATCCGCATCAAAATCACCATCAAAATCTATAACTCCTTCATCATCAGTTGGAATATTCAGTCCGGGAGTACAAATATTCACTTCCATATCACTAACTACTTCCCACTCCCTAAGACCTGTATTAATTGTAAATTCTCTATTGGTAGTATTCATAGCGGCTAATCCAAAAAGAATTTTTGGCCTGATACCAACTGTAACCTGGTCACCAAACTTTTTTGAGAATCCTATTCCGAGTTCCAGATGTTCAGATACATCAACACTAAAAGTACTTAAATCAAAGCTCTGTCCGTCAGTATTTCCTTCCAGTGCAAGTACTAACAAATCACGGGGATAAATTAACCTCTCGTTCATTTTTGAAGTCAGATCAAGATTTAAATACATATCCTGAATCCCAAAGCCAAATGATATCAAACTAATTGAATTGGTAAAAGACAAATAATTGGCTTTTTTAAAATTTGATAAGAATTCTTCCAGGTCTGCATCTGAATAAAGAGGATGTTTTACGATACCATCATCAGAATCATACCATATTACATCTTCCATTCCCACTGAACTGTTGTAGTAACTGAATTCCATCGATGAGGTCACCGGTAAGCCTATATAAATTCTACATTGTGGTTGAGTAGCAGGGTTCAAGAAATGTGATTGTGGTACGCCGTACATATAATACATTGTATTACTCTGACCTTTCCCTGTTTGTAGTCCTGTTATTATTACTAATATTAATAGTATTATATTTCTGATTTTTCCGATCATTGGTTTCGAGTTTAGTTAGTTACTCCAGTTCTCCTTCGTACCTGCCTTTCATTTCAAGTCCAAACTGAAAAAGTAGTTCGTAGTATGACAATATTTTAACAGACGCTACCTCATATGTTTGAATCTTTGCTTCAATAATCATGTGAGAAGCATTACGTATCAGATTATCTGTCTGATCACTATCGAGATTTGCAACGCCATGTAATTCCTGAACCTGTTCCTGAATTACTACCCCATCCTCATCCACTGGTGCCGGAGTTAAGAAGAATTCTCCAACATCATTCAGGAATATAGTATCGACAACCTCAACACTTGCTGAATCGTACAGATATACTTTAATGTCAAACCCTAAAGGAAATTCATTTGTAAACCAATAATGCAGATTAGCATAATCGATGTATACCAATTCTTCAATATCCTCAAATCCAGGCAAAGATACAGTATCTTTATAGGTCAGGTCGGCACTGAATTCTAAAGGAAGTTCTATCTCAAAACTTAGATTAAATTCACTGTCATCATTAACAAAGTTTTGTGCTGTTGTAGAATCCAAACCGACATTTGTAAGGACTGCTGCTGTTAAACCAACACTGTCGGGCACAGGGAAAGCGATAAGTTCGTCAAGATTTGTAACAGTTGCATTTGTATATTCTATAGTACCTTCAGAATAAGGGTTAAGATAATCATCGGAATACACTAAAGTTGTGTTTGGCGGGTCAATAATAACATCGGGACCATCCGAATGAAACGCATTAAATAAAAAATCTGCATCTAACTTAATGCCCACCGAATGATCATATTCAAGAATGAGTTTTGGATTTGTTGCATTGAATGAACCCGTTAAATTATAAAGATTCTCAATTTCAAAACTAAGTGTTGTATCATATCCTGTATCGAGAAAACCAACAAAGCCAAACAGTGCTTGAAAATCATTTAATCCGTCAAACCCAAATTCGAGACTAATAGAATTATCAGCATCGACAGTATTAAATGATGGATTTTTATAAAATACGGGAGTAAAATTTAAAGCAATTTGTGTATTCCAGTTTGCATCCCTGTCAAAAATTACTTTTCTGCCTGATATATCAATTTGTTCATTTGTGACACTACCAGAACCAACAAATACAGTTTCATTCAGAGAATTACCAAAAGCGTCTTTAATATTGTCTGAAGATATAATCAGATCGGCAGAATGCCTGAATGTATTATCGGCATAAAGGGTAATATAGGCCTCATTAAGAACAACACTGTCGAGTCTCACACCATTCTCAAGATCAACTGTATAAGCAGTATCCTTTATCAGTTCTGTAATAATAAAATTGTCCGGCATCAAAGAAACATCAATATCAGCTTCCGGTGAGATATAATATGGAACAACATCCTGTTCCGGAATATTTAAAAAATCGTCAACTCCCAGATTCAGGATCGAATCGGAACGGATGTAGAGTTTAACGGTATCGCCATTGATAACCAGTATTGAATCGTCCTGTGCATCCGTAAGGTCGCTCAAAGAAAAAGAACCTACAATAAGCGGCGCGGCCAAACCATAATCAATATCTATATGACGTGACAGATCATCAAAAGAAAATTCATCTTTCTTACAGGAAAAAATTGCAAACATGAATATCAGAAACCATATAATATTATTTTTTGTCAGCATAACCCAAATTGTTAAATATCATTATTGTACGGTGTAGTTATATAAAAAGTTATTTCTCCCTCCAACTATTAAATTAAACGTGCCAACCGGCTCTTCAAGGTAACCGATACTGAACAGCGTTTTACCTTCTAATGGAAAACCTTTATAAATAGAACCATCGTTATTTATCAGATATATTTTATTATCCTCCGAGTCCACCAACCCAATTTTTCTGTCGTTATAAGAAAAGTGAAAATATATTGGTGGCAACTGAAAATCCTGGGGAAAATCAATGTTAAGTATTTTCGATTTATCTTGTCTGTAAACCTTAAGAGCCGAACCATCAAGAAAAATATAGTCCTTAATCCCGTCGGTATCAACATCCTGAAAATCGAAATAATGCATTGACGAAAATTCAGCAATTCTCTCAGTAGTAACATTACCACTGAAATCTATTAATACTACTTCACCTTTGGTATTTGTTGTTACAATTCTTGATTTTTCCAGGGTCTGTTTATCATCAAGATAAAAATTATTATTAACTGATTTTTCTATCAGCTGATCAACCGTTATTCGAACAGATCCCCGCCTGTTTAAAATATAAACCCTGGATTCATCTCCGAAAACAATAAAGTCTTTATTGTTAATCCTGAAATGGTTAATTGGTTGATTTACCTGTTTATCAGCACCACTGAATTGCCAACCATTCAGAATTGATCCTTCTTTCGAATAGGCATATACCATTTGATCGACACAAGGAATAAAAATACGGTAATTTTTATTCAGCTCATAATCAAACAGCGACATCCCTGCAGAAGCCTCAGTTCGTAAACGAACAGGATATCGTTCTACATAATTCCCATTTCGATCAATAAGATGCAGATAATTATTTGTACTAAACATAATCTGCATTTTCCCATTTTTATAATAGTCGATCTGAAAAATATCCGAATTGACCGACTCAGATATTTTTTGCTTCCACAATACTCTTCCTGCTTTGTTGATAAGATAAATATTGTTGTCTAAATCTTGCAGAAAGATCTCCTTTTGCTTGGTATAATGATTAATTACGAACTGGGGTTTAATTGCGAATGAAGTATCTAAAAGGCTTTCCCAAATAGTCTTGGGTTTGCCTTTAATATCGTTCACGTATTCTATCAGCATATTACAATAAGTCATATTGCTTACCTCTGTAATCTGCAGTCCAAATGGTTGCACCTTCGAAAATATTTCTATATTACTTTCCCAACTGTCTATAATCTCTTCATCAAGATACTTCCTGAATACATAGGGTGAACGTGAAATATTGGAATAAAATAAAAAGAATGACTTCTGTGCAATATTCCCTGTAAAGCTCTTATAAGCTTCATTAGTAGACAGTGTTTTACTTAGTACATTGTTATAAATAAAATGGCCCAGAGCTTCTACTGATTCACCTGTAATTAAATAATTTCCAATAAACGTAAAATAACTATTTCCCTTTATATCAAACATATTTCCGAATAAAAGTCCCGTCAAATTTTCATAAGAGATCTTTGTTATTATATATTTAGTCTCACGATCTACACTATATGTATAATTAATTTTATCAGTTTTGTTTTCATAGGCTGAAGCTAATTTTTTGGCCAAGGTATTCAGTTCAGACTGAGCATGCCGGCCGCTTTTACATTTAATAACAACATATTTGGTAACCTCGTTGAACGAAGCCTCCTTCAAACCAAAAGCAAGCGCTATTTCTTCCTCAATGATCTCATTAAATAAATCTCCCGGTTTAATGCCGGTTTTATTTTCAATTTCTTTCAACTTATTATCACGTATTTTATCCTTATTATTATGTTTTAAATACAGATTAAAATTTTCGTTTAAAAGGGTAATATCTTCAGCTGCAAAAGTGTAAAATGTTGAAACAGAAGCAGGAAGAACTTTATCAACTGTAATTCGAACCGGTTCATTATCGTTAAACAGGTTTAAAAATTTCTGTTCTTTATTATCCAACCCCTTATCGACAAAACCATTTAACATTATTCTTTTCTCAGTTTCATTAAAATCCAGCTCCGTCCATCCCCCAAAATTTTTATAATCTTTAAGTTTTTGTCTGAAATCGTTGTTGGTGGCAAATGTTAATACACTGGTAATTTTTCGTTGATCTATGTACAAGTTAGCCAGCTTATTCTTTCCGGATGTTGACGAAATCTGCATAAACTCTTTATCATCGGTTAACGATTTTGAAATGCTTAGCTGCCTGATAGCATTTTCAATTAGAATTATTGATTTGCTAATTAACAGATTACCTTCTATCAGAGCCAGATAAATATTCTTTGAATCGTTTTTGGATAATTTTACTGTATATATGGATTTACCTTCGTATTTACGTTCGGTGTTCTTAATATTTTGAACTAAGTTATCGTCAATGATGTCAATTATTCTTCTTTCCTGGTAACCCGTTTCAAAATTGATAATATATAAAATATCAGATTTTTTACCTCCAATATAATGTCCCGAAATAAATATTGAACTTTTATACAATGCATCTGTAAGACCCGAATTGTTAACCGTAAGAGAGTCGATAAATCTTAAATTTGAATTTATTTTTTGAAACTGCTCAAGCTTTGATAATTCAGACCAGATACTGTTATTATAAATAAGAGATTTCTCGAACTTATGAAAATCGTTAATTCTTAAAATAAAAGCTGCATCGATTGGGATTGATTTTAACGGATTGGACATTGACGCAGATTTTTTCTTAATAAAAACAAAACCAATGGCAATAGAAATAGCCAGCAACAGTACAATTGCAGATATTAAAATCCTCCTCAGCATATCAAATTCAATCTTTGTTAATCAAAATTAAAGAAAAGAATATGCACCTGAAACCAGAATTACTAACAACATTGATCAGAAAGCACCCTGGTCTTTAGGTACGATTTTTGCTTAAAACGCCCGTTAAATAAGTAAGCATCCCTTATAATAAATTATCATATTATACTATCAAGCCTAACTAATTTTAAAATATTGAATTACATATTATATTGATATAAATACCAATAACGAACTATAAAATTTCAAAAAATCAAATGCGGAAAATCCTATTTATAGGCTTATTGCTGGCCACACCTTATATTACCTACAGCCAGGTAGTAACTATCACCGATTTCGAAACAAATGAACCCATTGAATTAGTAACCATTACCAGCGAGAGACCAAAAGCCTCAAATATATCCAACTCAAAAGGGCAGGTTGACATATCAGCATTTAAGGATGCTGAAAAAATTGAATTTCGCGAGGTTAGCTACAAACCTTATATTACAAGCTACAAACAACTTACCGATTCAACTTTCCGTATAGCATTGCATAAAGCAACTGTCAGTCTGGATGAAGTTGTAGTTTCAGCAAGTCGTTGGAATCAAAAAAGCTCCGAAATTCCAAATAGAATTATATCTATAACCCCTAAATCAGTATATCTGCAAAGCCCACAAACCGCAGCTGATATGCTGGAAATATCAGGCAAGGTTTTTATTCAGAAAAGTCAGCAGGGAGGAGGCAGCCCGATGATCAGAGGATTTGCCACAAATCGACTTTTGTATTCAGTAGACGGAGTAAGGATGAACACAGCCATTTTCAGGGGAGGAAATATTCAAAATGTCATCTCTCTTGATCCTTTTGCAATAGAGCATACCGAAGTATTGTTTGGCCCCGGCTCCGTAATTTACGGTAGCGATGCTATTGGCGGAGTAATGAGTTTTCAGACTTTAACACCTCAATTCTCATTGATTGACAAACCGTTGGTGACAGGTAAAGTTATAACACGTTATTCATCTGCCAATAATGAAAAAACGGGTCACATAAATATTAACCTTGGATGGAAAAAATGGGCAAGTTTAACAAGTATTACCTCCAATGATTTTGGCGATTTGAAAATGGGCAGCCATGGCCCGGATGAATACTTACGCCCGTTTTATGTCCAGCGGCAAGACAGTACCGACATAGTTGTTACAAACGATGATGAACGCATTCAGAAACCTTCGGGGTATTCACAAATTAATGTAATGCAAAAACTGCGTTTTAAACCGAACGTTAAATGGGATTTTGAATATGGATTTCATTACTCGGAAACTTCAGAATACTCAAGATACGACAGACATATTCGTTATCGTAACGGGCTGCCACGTTACGGCGAATGGTACTATGGTCCGCAAAAATGGATGATGCATAACCTTAGTATTGTTCACAAAAATAATAATACTGTTTATGACCAGGTTTCACTACGACTGGCTCAACAATTTTTTGGGGAAAGCCGTATAAGCAGAGATTTCAATCAACCTGAGAGGGAAATTCGTATTGAAGATGTAAATGCTTGGTCGGCTAACCTCGACTTAATTAAATCAACCGGTAGCCGAAATCAACTTTTTTATGGAATTGAAGCCGTACTTAATGATGTCACATCAACCGGTATAAATGAGAATATTGACAATGGGATAAAAATATCCGGACCTGCACGTTACCCGCAATCCATCTGGCAGAGTTATGCCATTTATCTATCTGATCAGTTTAATATTTCAAAGCAATTCACGCTGTATACAGGTATAAGATACAACCTGTATATTCTTAATGCCGAATTCGATACAACTTATTATCCGTTTCCTTTCACAACAGCCGGCATTAACAATGATGCATTAACAGGAAACATAGGTATAATTTACCGACCCAACAAAACCTGGTTAATAAGTACCAATGCATCAACAGCTTTCCGCTCGCCCAATGTAGATGATGTAGGAAAAGTATTTGATTCGGAACCAGGATCTGTAACAGTGCCCAATCCCGACCTGGAAGCTGAATATGCTTATAATGTTGATTTAAGTATCGTTAAAATCTTTAGTGAGATATTAAAGGTCGATATAACTGCATATTATACCTGTATAAAAAATGCCCTGGTCAGAAGGAACTACACAATAAATGGCATGGACAGTATTATGTACGATGGGGAATTAAGTCAGGTGCAAGCCATCCAGAATGCTGCTATAGCCAATGTATATGGTATTCAGGCAGGAATTGAGATGAAATTACCTGCCGGATTTAGTATCTCGTCCGATTATAACTACCAGAAAGGAGAAGAAGAACTGGACGATGGTACCACCAGCCCCTCACGACATGCCCCCCCTTGGTTCGGAGTTTCCCGGTTAAACTGTTCAGTAGGAAATCTTAAAATGCAGCTTTATATGGTTTACAGTGGTGAAAAGAAATATGAAGATTTAGCTGAAGAAGAAAAAGGAAAAGATTATATCTATGCTATTGATAAAAATGGCAATCCATATTCACCCGGATGGTATACCTTAAATTTTAAAGCAATGTATCAGCTAACTGAATATTTATTGTTTACAGCCGGTCTGGAAAACATTACGGATCAGCGTTACAGGCCTTATAGTTCAGGAATTGCAGCTCCAGGAAGAAATTTTATACTTTCTGCAAAAGCCAACTTTTAAAGTTAGACTATTAAAACTTTTTTATCATTAATGAACAGGTATCTTTAATTTCATATTTATCTGAAAAAAATCCTTAGATATAAATTTATCATTTAAAATTCTAATATTGTAAAATAATAAGTCAATTCTATTACTACCTGTAATAAACCGGTATAACAGATGACCGAATTAAATCCACAGATTGAACAGAGTTGGAAAGAGGTCCTTCTTGAAGAATTCTCATCACCATATTTTGCCTCCCTGAAACAGTTTCTTATTCAGGAAAAACAATCACATACGGTATACCCTCTGGGTCAGCAAATATTTAATGCTTTTAACCACACTCCCATTCACAGTTTAAAGGTGGTTATTCTTGGTCAGGATCCCTATCATGGGAAAGGTCAGGCACATGGATTGTGTTTCTCGGTACCTGTGGGGATTAATCCGCCTCCTTCACTTATTAATATTTTTAAAGAAATAAATTCTGATCTTGGTATACCAGTACCTCAGCATGGGAATCTTGAAAAATGGGCCGATCAGGGAGTACTCCTGTTGAATGCCACGTTAACCGTAAGAGCCGGTCAGGCAGGCTCGCACCAGGGTAAAGGCTGGGAAAGTTTTACTGATGCTGTTATCAGAAAGATATCTGACAATAAAACCGGTGTTGTTTTTATTCTGTGGGGACGATATGCACGTGATAAAAAAATACTTATAGATAAAAACAAGCATTACATTCTTGAAGCAGCTCATCCATCTCCATTTTCAGCATACAACGGATTTTTTGGATGTAAGCATTTTTCTACAACTAATGAGATTTTAATAAAACAAGGGTTTGAACCAATTGACTGGAGTTTATGAAGTAGTTCAAAATTCTAAATAATGATGTTAAAACCGGTAGTAATTCATATCTTATTATTCTTCCTGATTACGTCATGTATAAGGATAAATATCAAGTCGGAAGAAAAGAATATTCTTCTCACGGAACTTGATTTTGAACAATACGGATTTGAATTTCAGAGTTCTGTAGCAGGGAAATATAAAAAGTACAAATATCTCGACGGTTCTTATGAAATTGAATACGAATTTGATGGTTATGATAAAAATTCAGCATATTTGTTTATATCGAATACGCTGATTACAGATCTTACTGAAGAGGAAGCCGAAATAACATACCAGGCAGAAGGAGTAGTTACCAAACTAAGCCACCTTATTAAATCAGAGTTTCTACCCGTTGAAGGATTCCTATATGGTAATCGTTCTGAGCTGTTCATATGGTATGTTGAAGGTGTACCTACAGGAAATATGTGTAGATTTCAGATATCTAATCGTACCTATTATTTGATAATCGGAGGCATTTATTTCAACAATTTAACTGAATGGATGTTGTTTTTCAATGATAAAATAGCGAATAAAAATTATTAAAAAAGAGGTTGTATCAAAAGTGTTTTCTATGCCACAATTCCGATTACTATCAAAACACCATCCCGAAAGCTTTCTGGACACTAAACTGAAATATATTGAAAATCAAATTTTTATGTCTTTTTGTGTTTTTGGGAATTAGTGGCAATAAATTAATTAATAACTTTTAATACAGCATCTTTTTAATTATGATTTATGAATTTATAATTCGACCTTATCATTCAACTGATTGAAGAAAGCAACATAGTCTTTTTTATTTTCTCCATCCATCCATTTCAAAGCTGCTCTCGGATGCTGGTTCATTGCTCCTGTAAGAAGGTATGGAATATGATACCCCCATTCAATTTCTTTCTGCATATCTAACATATATTCCTGTATAACCTTAAGAATTGGCCTCACTTTGAATTTCGGGTTTTTAAGAAATGAAAGCAGTAGTTCAAGCGGGCAGTTCCCGGCCCCACGTCCTATTCCCAGAAATGTAGCATCCAGCATATTGCAATTGTTAATGATCCCGGTAACCGTATTTGAAAATGCAAGCTGCATGTTATTATGCATATGCACACCTATTGTTTTCCCCGGCAGATACTTCTGGTATTTTTGAACAAGTCTTTCAATTTGTTCACAATACATACTACCGAAACTATCAACAAGATAGAATATAGGCACCCTTGATTTTGCAACGTCTTCGAGTGCTTCTTCAAGGTCCCGTTCCATTGCCGTCGAAACTGCCATCAGGTTTATAGTAACCTCATATCCTTTATCTATACAATGTTCTGCAAGCCAAATAGCTTTATCCATCTGATGAATATATGCTGCAACACGAATCATGTCTAAAATACTGTTTGAAGACGGCTTAATATCTTCTGGTTCAACTCTGCCAATATCTGCCATCGCTGAAAGTTTCAGTGATGTTTTATTTTCACCGACTATATTCTTCAGATCTTTGTCATCGCAAAATTTCCATTTGCCAACTTCTTTTCGTGAAAAAGATTTTTCGCTGCTTTTATAACCTATCTCCATGTAGTCAATTCCGGCTTCAACACAGGCTTCGTACACAGCTTTCACATATTCGTCTGTAAAATGCCAGCTATTCATAATTCCTCCATCGCGAATTGTGCAATCAAGTACTTTAATTTCTTTTCTAAACATAGTATAATTGTTAAGCTATTATTTCTTATTGATAATTTTCATCTCTTCTTCAATAAAATGATTTAGCAAATACCTGTAGAGTTTTTCAATAACATCCGGATTAAGTCCAAATTCCAGTGCTAATGTCCTTCTTGATTCAATAACTTCATCGAACCGATTTTGGGCTATAATGCTCTCCTTATCTGGTTTTTTAAAACGCACTACTTCCTTAACATAATCAAAACGCTGACGAATCAGACTGATAATTTCTTTATCTAGCATATCAATAGCTGTTCTGACTTCTTCAATTGATGTGCATTTATCCGCAGGTTTCATACTAATCATAAATATTCGAGAGCGTTGCAAATATATAAAAATAGCCTTACCCTGCAATACATTTAACATAATGCAATTTTTATATGATCTGCTAACATGTGATATGTTGAATAGTATATTTATATAACTAATCTGATCTGAATTAAAAAAATATTGATTTAAAATTACTGGCATTAAACAACTTACAAAACAGATAACTTAAATCATCATTTTTTCTTTAAAAAGTGCTGGTTTTTGAAAAAAAAATTTATATACATTTGGTCATATGATTAAATAATACTTCAGGAATAACTATTGTTCTTGTGCACCGTGGATAAAAAAAGAATTATAAAAAAGTATGACCAGCTGCCGGATGAAATTCTTGCAATGGTAAAGAGGGAATATCCCGACGGATTTGAGGACAATCTCATTTCATTTAAGTCTCCCACCGGTGAGTACGAATTAGGTTTACCGCTTGAAACAGAAGATGCTCACTACCTGATTAAGATGCCAAAAAACAGCTTGCCGGAAGAAGACGAGGATTATGATGATTCGGAAGATTCAGCCGATAATTTTGAAAATCTCGACAATCTTCAGATTGCTGATGAAATTGCCGATGAGGATGATTAACAGGATTCATTCTTTTGAATCGTTATTTCTGTTTCATAGTTTTCATTTGGAAAGATTTGATTGTAAACTTTCAATACCCTAATCACCAGGTAGTTGTAATTATTATTTCATATAATCCTTTTAATAATTTTTATTATAGTTATTGCTACTATATCTTTTTCCGTTTGAAGCAGATTTTTCAATTTTACAGGTCTTGATAATCATATTTATTGAATATGCCGGCCATTATTGATCTGAGTTATAATATTGATCCTGCTATGCCGGTTTATCCCGGAAGTGATGAACCAACCATTGAAATCGTATCTTCAATAGAACAAGATGGTTACAAAGAAACCCGAATATCTGTCTGGTCGCATATCGGGACACATATTGAAAGCCAGTCGCATATTATAAAAGAAGGGAAAACTCTTGATCAGTTTAATATCGATCAGTTCATCGGAAGCGCAATAGTGATCTCCTGTAATAATTTGCAGTATATTGAAGCAGACCTTTTACCGGAATCTTTGAATAAGCAAAAGTGCCCGGATTTCATTTTATTTTATACCGGCTGGGACAAATACTGGGGAACAAAACGGTATTTCGACAATTACCCTGTTCTGACATTAGGTGTATCTAAATTATTGAGCTCACTTCCTCTAAAAGGAATAGGAATCGACACTATTTCAGTAGACCCGATTGATAGTAAGGAATATCCCGTTCATAAAATACTTCTTAATAATGACAAGGTTATAATTGAAAATCTCTGCAACCTTGATAAATTGCCCCGGTCAGAATTCAGCTTTTCATGTGTCCCCTTAAAAATATCAAATTCTGAAGCTTCTCCGGTAAGGGCATACGCTATTATTTAAAATATAATGAATATTATACTACCTGAAATTGACCCCGTTGATTCTGCTGTTTACAATTATTATACAACCTCGGAATCGATTGATGTAATTGTCAGATCGAATATCGCAGAAGATGATGTTATACCTTCTGAATATTTATTCAGGGGTTACCGTCAAATGCCAAAACTTGAACAAATCGCATTAAAAAACTGCAAAGGGAATATACTTGATGCTGATGCATTTGCGGGTTGTCATTCAATCTGGCTACAGCAGAACAACTGTATAACAACTCCCCTGGAAATATCTGGATTATGCTGTAAAGTAATGAAGACAGAGATGTTAAGAACGTATTGAACCGGAATTTTTTCTTACTTGATAATCCCGACTTCGAAACCATTCTTTTACTTATAAATGGTATTGGTATTACAGGTACTCTCACAGGACTCAAATAATTTTTACTGAAGTCCCGGAAATTGTTAAAACCGGGAGGAGACCGGATTATTATTGATCCATCCGATATTGACTACTTATACAATCTTGATGAAGCAAGTGAGTTATATAACTTAAACAGCAGTTATTACGGTGAACTTGAATATACACTTATATATAAATATTGCCGGAGATACTTACCCCTGGCTCTTTGCAGACTTTAATACCATTTCATTCATTGCAGAAGAAACAGGCTTTGAGTCAGTTCTTATTGCAACAGGTGAGCATTATGATTATCTTGGGATACTTAAAAAGAAAATATAAAGAAACATAAACCATGAAGAAGTTTGTTAAAATTACCGTAGTAATAATAGTAATAGCTGCTGCATTATATTTCGTCTATCAATATTATTTATCGGGGAAGTCAACTTATCAGTCAATTTACCTGGTACCATCAAATGCTGCACTGATCATTGAAACCGATGCTGCATTTGATGCATGGGATAAAATCATTCATAGTGATGCATGGAATAAAGCAAAATACATTCACTACCTGTCTAAGTTAAATTCAGAAATTAAAAGTATAGATTCCCTGATTAACAAAAAGAAGTTGTTATTAAAAGCTTTTGGCAGGAGAAAAATTACGGTAAGTCTGCACGAATACAGAACAGGGGAATACGATTTTCTGTTCATATTTAATGTTGGCAAGGCAGCCCAGGCAAGAAATCCACAAAAAATCATCAATTCCTTACTTGGTAAAGATTTCAGTCTTACACAAAGAGACTACAATGAACAAACCATCTACGAACTGCGTGATATTGAACATGGTGAAATGTACTATTTCATGCTGGTTCGAAATAAACTGGTCGTATCAGAAAACTATAAAATTCTTGAGTCATCGGTTAATGAAATGAATCAGATGGCCCTGGGTCGCGATCTCGATTTTATTGAAGTATCAAAGCGGATATCAGGAAAAGGTCTTTTTAACGTTTACATTAATTACCGATATTTCCCCGACTATATGAAAAAATTATTAGGAAGAAACCTTGAGAGTATAAATTCGTTGAAAGCAAAGCTCAATTATTCTGCTTTTAGTTTTTATGTTATGCCAGATGGTCTCTTAGCACTGGAAGGATATACCGGGATCAACGATACAGTTTCTTCGTTTTTTAAAACGGTATTATATTCGGGAAACAGTGATTTTAAAAGTGCTGAAGTCCTCCCATCGCGTGTAGCATCACTGGTGAAAATAGGTTTCAATGACCCTGTCGACTATTATAAAAGGTCACTTTCATCATTCAGCGCTACTGAATACAAAAATACATTGGAAACCCTGCATAAATATGAGAGAAAACTTAAGATCGATCTTGAAGAAAATATTCTAAGCTGGATCGATAATGAAATCATCCTTGTTTATACACAGCCATCTAATCTAGGCAGAAACAATGAATTCACGGCTGTTATTAAGTCAAAAAACAAACGTGAACCAAAAAAAAATCTTGATTATATTTCAGAACAGATAGAAAAGAATTTTCCTGTAAAAATCAGAGAAGTAGAATATAAACATTACACAATAAGATACATTTCTTTACCTGGTATTTTAAAGGCACTGTTTGGAAAGATGCTTGATAAAATCGAAAAACCATACTACACAATAATTGATAATTATGTGCTTTTTAGTAATCACCCTCAAACACTGAAAAACATCATTGATGACTATATTACAGGTAATACTCTGGTAAATTCAGCTGATTATATCAGTTTCGTAAAACTCTTCAATAAAAAAAACAGTGCTTATGCCTATTTCGATATTCCTGTACTTTACTCCAACATGAAAAATTTTGTCAGCTATGAAACATGGCAGGACCTTGAATATAACAAACCTTATATTTCAAGTTTTCCACAAGCAGGAGTACAGATCGACAATGACCGAAATTTACTGCATCTGATGATTAAAGCACGTTACAGTGAAAATGTCGAAGATTTTTTACCACAGAATTTTAATGAGCAAGCTATTTTTTCTCTCTTCCGGGAAAAAAGTGATACCGGGAGTATGCCTGACATTTACGAAAACTGGTCAAGTCCGAAAATTATCATTCATGATCTTGATGCCTCTGATATGAAAGAATATTATGAGAGTGGTGAATTAAAATTCGAAATTGAACTGAAGCAGGGATTAAAACATGGTACTTACAGAAAGTATCATGAAAACGGAGAGCTTATGGTTAAAGGAAAATATAAGGACGATATGCAAGATGGAAGCTGGAAACTATACGATGAGCAAAAAAATCTTTTGGAAGAAAAGATATATAAAGATGGAAAAGAGAAGGAGGACGACTAATTGTACATATACAAACCAGTCCGGTTTTTGAATTCGAAAAAATTTTAAAAGTTCATCATGGTGGTCATTATAATTCTGCTATCAAATTTTTAAAAAGTATAATAAGAGATATTTCTGCCTTTCCTGCAGTTGCGATAATATCATTGATATCT
The DNA here is from genome assembly GCA_016929525.1 of Bacteroidales bacterium. Lineage (GTDB taxonomy): Bacteria > Bacteroidota > Bacteroidia > Bacteroidales > UBA10428 > UBA10428. The sequence continues at coordinate 12,487 of JAFGIP010000093.1, read as the reverse complement.
GCAGGTTCCAGATTATCGGGGTCGCACTCATCAGTAAGAACCGATATTGCTGCACAGGGTAACCCCATATGATTGGCTACAATTACTTCAGGAACCGTTGACATTCCAACAGCATCTGCAAAAGAGCGAAGCATACGATACTCAGCCCGGGTTTCAAGATTTGGCCCCATTACGGCAACATATACTCCTTTATTTAATATGATCTTTTCTCTTTTTGCTATTTCAGTTAATAACTCATTCAGCTTATGTGAATAAGGCCTGCTCATATCAGGAAAACGGGGACCAAGTTTATCGTAATTAAATCCTCTTAACGGGTTATCAGGTAACATATTGATATGATCTTCTATCAGCATTAAAGTACCTTTCTTGAAATTCAAATTCATTGCTCCGGCCGCATTTGAAAGAAGCAGAAAATTAATCCCAAGCTTTTTCATTACCCTGACAGGGAAGATTACTTCAGCAAGCGAGTAACCTTCATAGTAATGAAACCTGCCCTGCATGGCCAGAATCAGTTTTCCTTCCAGTAAACCATAGATCAGTCTTCCATGATGAGATTCAACAGTTGCAATAGGAAAATGAGGTATATCTTTATATTCAACCGATTTAATTATTTCTATTTCTTCAACCAGCTTTCCCAATCCCGTGCCCAGGACTATCCCGATCTGAGGTGAGTCTATACCTTCACTCTTTAGAAATTGTACAGTTTCCGTTAATTTTTGTAGCATAGCGTTAATCTTAACAAAATTACAGCGAGTCAATAATAAAATAGTGATCGCTGAAAATTAAATAATTTTTAAGTAATTCCGGTAAAACTATGCCAGGGAATAAAATCTAGTTGTTTATGGGTACTTCAATGAAAAGGATGTGCAAACCTTTTGAAGGGGATATATCCAGATCATTACCCACCATTATGGCATCACGTTTCGACAATTTTTCGCCATTAATCATAGCCTCACCTTCAACAACCATTGCAAAAACACCATTTGAGCCTATAAATTTTTCATATGAAAACGGATGTGTACCAGAACTTATCCTTCTCGATATAAATGCATCCTGATAAATCCACAAACTTTTATTTCTTCCATCGGGAGATATAAGTAGCTGGTTAATGTCTATACTCTCTGCTTCATCAAATTTCTTTTGATCGTATCGTGGTTCAACATCTTTTTTATTTGGAAAGATCCAAATCTGGAAGAGATTAAGAGGCACGCCGGCAGGGTTTTTTTCAGAATGGTAAACACCTTTCCCGGCCGACATAACCTGCACCTCATTAGGTCTGACTATTCCTTTCATCCCTGTTGAATCTTCATGTTCCAATTCACCTTTCAGCGGTATGGTTATTATTTCCATATTCTGATGCGGATGTGTGCCAAATCCTTTGTATGGTGCAATAATATCATCGTTCAGTACTCTCAGTACACCAAAATGTACACGCTTGGAATCGTAATAATCGGCAAAGCTGAAAGTATGTTTTGCCTTTAACCATCCATGGTCTGCAGATCCTCTTGAATCAGCTTTTATAATTTCGAGTGTTTGTTGCATTTTCTTAAATTTTAATTTAACCAAAAGTGGGGTGCCGATTCACTTTTTATTTCATTAAACATCAGTGGGTGGATCTTAAATGTAATGTAATTGAAAATCGGAAACGATCCAATAATATTTTTTACATCCTGTATTGATTCAGCCGCCACAACCACCCAGAGTAAGCTTCGATCCAGTGAAAGTGAATAACTTGAAATATTCCCCTTTTTCATCATTTTGCTGATATATGCCCTTTGATAGGGTATAAGGCTGATAAAATCTTCATCAAAATGTACCGGAAGCTCAACTTCTACCATATAATTACCCAAATTGTTCATCGGACTGTAATTAATGTTTTATTGTTAATTGTCTGTTTATTTTTATTGTTACGCCAAAGGACTAAATCTGCCAGATTTTCTATTTCCATAAAATATTTATTTCGTTGCTCCATGTCGGCAGACATAATTGAGGTAAAATATCGGTGATCAATTACCGACATTCCTGAAAATTCAAAAATGCCTTTATCGATAGTAAGTTCAATGGCTTTAAACATGCCGGTCTCTTCATACTCTTGCCTTGACATGCCCATGGAATTCAAAATAATCACTTTCTTATCGGTTAACAGACCAACCGGTGTATCACCTTTCATCCTGTAAGCGAAACCGCTTAAAAAAACCCTGTCGATATATCCTTTTAGTATGGCAGGCATATTGGTCCACCATATCGGAAACACAATCCATAAGTAATCTGAATTTATTATATAATCCTGTTCCCTGACAATATCTCTTTTTAAAGCGCCCGATCTTAGTGCTTCAAAATCATTTATGGTAAGTACGGGATTAAAATTCAGGGTATATAAATCACGAACCTGAACCTCATCTTTACTTTTTAGCTTTCTTTCCAACTTTTCAACAGCTTGTGATAAAAAGCTTTTATCCCTGTGCACTGCCTTTACAATTAAATGTTTATTCATTATTAGATGAAATTTCTTTAAAGACATCCCAAATTATATTTAAAACAACAGAGTTTATGAGTTGTTTAATTTCAACTTAGAATTAAAATTTGTCAGTTATACATGTCAGGCATTATATTTGAGTTGAAGCTTTAACTCTAAAAAAACATAATTATGTATAAGATCATACTTTCATTAATAATGGTTATCCCGCAGACTTTAATATCTCAGGTTTATGTCGAAGGAGTTCTAAAAGTTAAATCTAAAGGATATCATGTGGATGATACTGTTACTTTTTATGGGACAAGGGAAGACAAAACAAATAAGAAGTTATATTACCTGGTTAAAAATTCAAATAAGGAGATCAGTGCTGAAAATGTAAATCTCATAACGCAGAATAGAGATTTTTGGGATATCCAGCAGTTCTACTACATTTCGGCAAAAATTGCCCGTGATGGTTGGGAACTTAAAAAGCGGGAATCTCTTGAACAGAAGACATTAAATTTTCTTGCACGGCTTGAAACAGAAAATAAGATATACAAAGATGAATATACCGAAGATTATCTTCAAAAATTAATTCAAAAAATACACAATCCGAAAATCTGGAAGGGGCGGGACCAGTATTTGGTAGTTAAAATACTTAACTCTGAAAAACCTGTTATTTACGCATTTGATAATGGGACAATTTTAATTTCAACTCAATTTATAGTGAACACAAGTTCTGAGCAGGAATTAATGAGAGTACTTGCTGAAGCGGTTGCTCATGTAATGTTAGACAGCAACATCAGATATGCTGACAATGATTCAGAATCGGATTACAGGCAACTGGGAGCAATTTACCCTGAATCAGTTAAAAAAAGAAACCGCATTATTGCAGAAAGGTTTATGAATCACTATGAAAAAAAGAATAACGGTAGTAAATATTCCAGTGATAACGACTTTCTTATTTACAGAGCCGGCATAATAAGCTATACTGCATGGCAGGAGTATCATAATCAACATTACACTAAAGCTCTTGACTATGTGAAAATATTATATAGTGCACAAATAGCTAACAGTTCGGACTATCTCCTTCTGGCCAAAATATATATGAAGATGGTTGATACACCTGAGGCAAACCAGGCTGCCATTAGTCATTTAAAGAAAGCTGCATCATTTAATGATCAGTTGTTGCCGAAAATTTATGCAGAACTGGGTGTGGTATTAATGCGCGAAGGCAGATACGAGGAAGCAAAAGAGATTTTTACCAAATGTTACGATCTGGCTGAAAAAGATAATGATGAAGAAAAAATGCGATGGGCACTTAAAATGATCAATAACTGCAATAGATATCTGGGAGATATCAATATTTAGCATTCCCGTTTACTATAAATATTTTATTAATTCTGGATAAATACTATATTTATTCGGTACATTTAATTCAGATGTACCTCTATTCTAAAAAAAAATATACGGAAATCTGCAAATCTTGAGATAATTGCCTAAATTAGAGATAAGCAGTTAGTTAAAAGCAAAAAATGGAATCTAATAATTCTATAGTTCTTGTAGTGGATGATATTAAATCGAATGTTGAATTTATTATAGATATCATTTCAACGATTGAGCATATAGATGCTTATGGAGTTAACGATGGCGGAGCAACACTGGAATTTGTAAAAAAGCAAAAGCCCGATTTAATCCTGTTAGATATTTCAATGCCCATAATTGACGGCTTTGAAGTTTGTAAAAGACTCAAAGCTAGTCCTGATACGGCTGATATACCTATTATTTTCCTGACTGCCAGGGTTCAAAAAGAGGATACTATAAAAGGATTTGAGGTAGGAGCTGTTGATTACATTGCCAAACCCTTTAATATAAGTGAACTATTGTCGCGGGTAAAAACTCATCTTGAGTTAGGAAAAAAAAGAAAAGAGTTAGTTGAAATTAATACACTTCTTGAAGATAAAGTTCAGGAAAGGACAAAGCAACTTGTCCAGTCGAATGAGAACCTTGCTGAAGCCCATGCAAGACTTGAGGAAGCTTATGAAGAATTATCTTCACTCGATCATGCGAAAAATGACTTTATCGCTCATATTAATCACGAACTACGTACACCGCTTAACGGAATTCTCGGATATACTTCCTTGTTGGAAGAAATGAACCTGAACAAAGAAGCAAGAGAATATCTCGATTCTATAAATGTACTGGTAACCCGTTTGATAAAAGTTGCGGAAATATCATTGCTTCTAACTGAATTGAGGGCAGTTGATAACAGAATTAATTTAAAGAAACTTGTACTTAATGATATTATTTCAAACTGCGTTAACAAGGAACTTGCTGAGGAAAAAAATCTTAAAGTCATTAAAAAAATCGAAAATTCTCATGTTGTCTTAGGAGAGCCCAGGCTTTTAAACACATGTTTTAGTATAATCATTGACAATGCCCTGAAATATTCACCTGAAAACAGTGATATTTTAATTGAATCAAAAGAAAATAAAAAATTTATATCTGTTGAGGTAGTTGATAAAGGGCCAGGTTTCTCTTCGGTTGCATTATCAAGGATTTTTGAGTTATTTACTGCTGATAATCTTGAATACAGTGAACATGGTTTTGGAATTGGTCTGGCAACTGCCAAAAGAATTATCGATTTACTGGGAGGAAAAATCAATATAAAAAATAACAATGAAGCTGGTGCTTCTGTAATTGTTCATTTAAAGAAAACTACCATATAAAAAATTTCCGGAAAAGTTAAGAAGAACATTTTGGCACAAATGTTGGAAATTTTGGTGCAACAGTTCTTCTTTATATATACTTGATAGCATTTCAGGGCAAGCCTCGTAACAACGAGGCTTTTTTTATATCACTGGCAAGCCGGCAAGTTTTCTAACCCCAACAAGGGTTTCACCCGCTACACTCCTGGCTTTTTCCGATAATTCTTTCGATAATCTTTCAAGGTATGACATATCCCTTATAAGTTCCTCTCTTCTTTTTCTGAAAGGTGCGGTAAGTTCAACCAGAGCATCTGCTGTTGTTTCCTTTAGATCCTTGTATTTCAAATTCCCTTGTTTATAGTCTTTCATCAAAGATTCATATTCGCCATCCTTACCACAAGCCTTTATTAAATTAAACAGGTTTTCCACTCCTTCACTCATTAAATCACCCTGCTCCTGTCCTGTGTCTGTTACAGCTGATTTCACCTTCTTCCGTATACTGGCTTCTTCCTCAAACAAACCTATATAATGTTTTTCCCCTAGACTTTTACTCATTTTTTTTGTCGGATCGGCAAGCGATACCAGTTTTTGAATATTGGTCAGAAGAGGTTGGGGCTCGGGGAAATATTCACCAAACTGACGATTAAAACGCACAGCAATATTCCTTGATAACTCCAGATGTTGCACCTGGTCGCGTCCTACCGGAACAAAATCTGCCTTATATATAAGAATGTCGGCAGCCTGTAATACAGGATAGGTAAACAAACCCGCAGAAATAAACTGGCTTTTACCGCTATTTTCAATAATCTCCGATTTATCTTTAAACTGAGTCATTCTTGAAAGTTCACCATATGAAGCCACACAATTAAAGATCCATGTAAGTTCTGTATGTTGTGGAACCAATGATTGTACAAATAAAACAGATTTTTCAGGATCAATACCGCATGCAAGCAGCTCGGCTATCATTCGCAATGTGTTACTTTTTAATATTTTTGGATCATAGGGCATTGTCATAGCATGTAGATCGACAACACCGTAATAACATTCATATTTATCCTGAATATCCACCCAGTTTTTTACAGCACCAAAGTAGTTGCCTATATGCATTTCACCAGTAGGTTGTATACACGATAAAACTCTTTTTTTACTCATTTTTATATGACCTGTTGAAAGTTCGTTTTAAATTAAACACGCAACAAAGCTAAAAAATGTTATTAAAAATCTATGCTTAAATTGTTCGGACATAACAGGTTTTATAAACCCTTTAGGTCTAATTGTTATAATTCTTTTAATTTTACCCTTAATCTTTTCAAAGAATGCAAGAATGAGTACCAGACAAAATAAAGTATCGAAACAGGTACAAAAAGATATGGCAGAGATAATACAGCACCATTCAAGAAAGATTGCTCCTGGTAAAATGCTTACTGTTACAGGTGTACGAATCTCTGCCGATCTCGGTATTGCCCGGATTAACATTAGTGTGTTCCCCTCTGCAGAAGCTGATAAAATTGTTGGTTATCTGAATATGCATGTGTCTGAATTCAGAAACGAACTGGGGCAAAGATTAAGGCACCAACTTAAAAAAGTACCGGAATTAAAATTTTATCTCGACGATTCGCTCGATTATATAGATAATATTGATAATCTTTTGAATAAATAAACCGTTGAACTTCTCGTTTTTTATAGCACGACGATATGTTTTTGCAAAAAAATCACACAATGCAATAAATGTTATAGCCGCTATATCAATAGCAGGAATTACTGTCGGAACAATTGCATTTATAACTGTTCTTTCCGTATTTAACGGATTTGATTCTGTTGTGCGAAGCATGTTTAATTCATTTTATGCCGACATGGAAATAGTTCCGCAACTGGGAAAAACATTTATTATTTCAGAAGAAAAAATTTCACAATTAAGAAATGTTGAAGATGTCCTTGATATAGGAAGTATTGTTCAGGAAAATGCTTTACTGGTATATGGCAACCGCCAGACTATAGGTACAGTCAGAGGTGTAAGCGATAATTATGCAGATATTACAGGAATCGATACCATGGTTATCGATGGGAAATATTTATTGTCAGACAATGGAACTCCATACGCAGTTGTCGGAAGGGGAATTAAATACATGCTTAACATGGATATAAGTTTCGTTGATGTTTTAAAACTAATTGTGCCAAAACGTACAAAAAAAATATACCTCGATCAGAACCGTGCACTGAATACAAAACTAATAAGACCATCGGGATTTTTTATTTCTCAACCCGAACTTGAAATCAAATACGTTATTGTACCATTGAAATTTGCGCAAACGCTCTTTGATTATAAAAATGAAATCTCTGCTTTGGAAATTAAATTAGATCCCGATGCTAACCTGAACAGGGTTCAGAAAAAATTACAGGAAATAGCAGGTCCCGATCTTTATGTTAAAAACAGGATACAACAAAACGAACTGCTTTATAAAACCATGAAATCGGAGAAATGGGCCATTTTTTTCATTCTTGTATTTGTATTGCTTGTGGCTTCTTTCAATGTTGTTGGTTCTTTAACCATGCTGATCATAGAGAAAAAGAATGACATTCAGACCCTGCGTCACCTGGGATCTAATATGAATACCATCAGAAAAACATTCCTGATTGAAGGTTTAATGATATCCTTCATTGGTGCTATTGTCGGACTTGTCATAGGGAGTCTCATATGTTTTCTGCAGCAAGAGTATGGTATTGTTAAATTACAGGGTGCAGGATCGTTTATTATCGATGCCTATCCGGTAAAAATCATGTTTCGTGATATATTGCTGGTACTAATAAGCATTTCAGCCATTGGTTTTATCGCTTCATGGTACCCTATAAGGTTTATTACCAGGCGTTACCTTACTGATGAAAAATTGTAGCCTAAATCTTTTGTTCTGAATATCAAAGTTTTATTAACAATAGAATTATAAATTAGTTATCCGTATTTACTTGATATAGTGAGGATTAAGTTATAAGGATTCCGGCAATTCACTGGTCTCTCTAAAAGGTGCTGTTTTCCGACCACTGTTTTTCATTTATTTTTATACTAAAATGCACTAAACAAGCATTTTGTGTTGTAACATAAAAGGTTACAGGTACGTAGAACTACTTACTCACATTAGGGTGAAAAGGAATTATAATACAAATATCTCAATAATGTTTTCTCACAAATTACTAATAACCTTACTATCATTTTGCTTTTTTAGCAATGAGATATTTGGGAATGGTCCTGAAGTTCAGATAATTACAAATTCTGTCAGCTGCAATGGAAGCTCTGATGGACAAATCATTATTAAAATACCGGATGTTACTCAGGAATATACAACCAGGATATTTAAATATTCTCCTGAAGGTGATTATCTGACTCCAAAAATATATAGTGATACCACCAGTTTTAATATTGAAAATCTGGTTTCGGGTAAATATTTCGTTGAAATCAAAGGCGATAAAGGATTCTCATTTACCGAAAGTATAGAGCTGACAGAACCTGATAAACTGGAAACCGGTAAAATAAAAATTAATAAAAAACTTTCATCACCTGAAGCAACCGATGCTATTTTACAAGCATCACCCGAAGGAGGAGTTCCTCCGTATACTTATAACTGGAGTTCAGACAATGGAAAATTAAAAGAGTCTGAACTGCTTGAAAATGTTGGTCAGGGAGTATACACATGCATAATAAATGATGTAAATAATTGCGGCCCGGTAAAAGTCACCATTTTATTTAATACACATGTAATGCCTGATATTATTGAAGAATAAATATATACAGCATGAAAAACAAAATATACACATTTCTGATATTCTCCTTACTAGCAGTAACTGTACTAAGCAGTTTTGAGAAAGAAAGGCTGGAATTCAATACGGAAGTAATTGACATCTCTGACAACAGGATAGATGTTATTGTCACAATCACGTCCGGTAAACCTGATTTTATATATACAATCTGGGATGGTGAGCCCTGGGAAGGAGGAACGGAAATAGAGAACAGCGGAAATACAAATACAACCGAATATACTTTTAGAAATTTAGAAAAGAAAACTTATGTGGTAATGATCACAGACGGATACGGACTACGATGCGCAAAACCGGCACATTTACCAATAAAAGAATGATGCTTATGGTTATTTGGTTACTAAATAGGTCTTTACACATTTTAAATGGAATATCATGATATTTAAAAATACACTCCGGTTTACAAACAAGTGGTTACACATATTCTTATTTTCAGCGCTGATAAGCCAAACTATAAGTAGCCAGGTTGTTGACTGGTCAATAGATATAACCAGTTGTTCCGGTTCGAACAGAGGTGAAATAACCGTTACTATTTCAGGAGGTACTCCCAATTACAATTATTTCTTATATAGCGGTGGTATCGGAGGGCCGCTGATCAATTCCAAAACTAATACTGCAGATACCTTTGCCATATTTCAAAACCTTAATGAGGGAACCTACGGAGTTGTAGTTCGCGATAATGATAGCAGCCCGTTAACAGGCCCGCCTAACGATGGTATACTTGTCCTTGCTTTTGAACCAACCATTCAGTACTTAGGTTTTGACCCGATAACTGTTGAGAAAGGTCTAACCTGTTACGACGGTAATGATGCAGAATTTATGGCTCACCCCAAAGGAGGAGAGCCTCCTTATTCATATAGCTGGAGCAATGGTGATAATACCCAGCTTGGGACCGGTTTTGGTGTTGGTATCCATCAGGTAACCATTACAGACCAGACACCCTGTAATGTAGTTTCTTCTATAATATTCATACCGATTAATTATCCGGGGGATATTCCTGCAGAATTAACCATTAGTGCATCATCTAGCGGTACATGTCAGGGAGAATCAACCGGTACAATAACCGTAAACGGTGGTGGTGGAACCGGGGATCTGGATTACGCCATTGTTAGGATTGCAACACTTGATTCAACTTTCCAGGAAACAAATGTATTTAACAATTTAGCAGCTGGAGATTACAGGGTTTATGTAATTGATGATAACGGCTGTATTAAGAGGCTTATGCCTGATTTAAATGTCCCGGAATATTCAAATCCGACAGCAGGTATCACCCCTGATCCTGCAGAAGTTTGTGCAGGTTCCAATCTTCAGCTAAACGGAAACCCAAGTGGCGGAACAGCACCTTATGACAGTCATGCCTGGACCGGTGCCGGTGCAGGTTCATTAAACAATACAACAATACAAAACCCCATATTTAACAATTCTTCCGACGGAAGTTATGCCCTGACCTATACCGTAACAGACGATAATGGATGTACGGGATCAGATAATATCACTGTTACAGTTCATCCATTGCCGGTTCCTTCAGCCAGCAATAACGGACCTATATGTGAAGGACAGCAACTTGAAATTTATTCCCTTCCTAACGGAATGAATTCTTATAGCTGGTCAGGACCGAATGGATTTTCCAGTGGCCAGCAGGATACAATAGTATCTCCAAACGCCACTCTGGCTATGGCAGGGATCTACACTGTAACAGTCACCGATGGCAATTCATGTTCCAATACGGCAAATACAACAGCAGTAATTATTGCTGCACCGACAGCTGATGCCGATACAGATGCAAGCATCTGCAGTGATGGCACACATCAGTTAGCCGCAACAGCAACGAATTATTCCAGCCTGCAGTGGACAACATCGGGTGACGGATCATTTAATAACGATGCCATAGAAGATCCAATATATACTCCGGGTGCTACCGATATCTCAACCGGTTCTGTGACACTTACACTCACAGCTTTTGGAAATGCCCCCTGCGGCAATGATGCCGACGATATGGATCTGACAATCGTAACAGCACCTTCGGCAGATGCCGGATTGGATGCTACAATATGCAGTGACGATTCACATACGCTTAATGCTACGGCAACTAACTATTCCAGCCTGCAATGGTCAACATCGGGCGACGGATCATTTAATAACGATGCCATCGAGGATCCTGTATATACTCCCGGGCTTAATGATATTTCCAGCGGATCTGTTACACTTACACTTACTGTTTTCGGGAATGCTCCATGCGGCAATGATGCCGATGATATGGATCTTACCATTGTTCCCGCTCCTACAGCTTATGCAGGGGCAAATGCTACGCGGTGCAGTGATGCCACACTTACCCTAAATGCGACTGCTACCAACTACTCCAGCCTGTTATGGACAACATCTGGTGACGGTTCATTTGATAACGATGCTATCGAAGATCCTGTTTATACTCCCGGACCTACCGATATTTCTACCGGATCTGTCACGCTTACTCTTACTGCTTTTGGCAATGCTCCATGTGGTAATAATGCTGATAATATGTTATTAACGCTTATTGCAGCAGCTACTTCTGATGCCGGTTTGGATGCTACCATTTGCAGCGACGGTACACATACGCTGGATGCTACAGCAACGAACTATTCAAGTCTGCAGTGGGCAACATCCGGAGATGGTTCATTTAATAACGATGCTATTGAAGATCCTGTCTATACTCCCGGACCTGCTGATATCTCTACAGGCTCTGTAACGCTTACTCTTACAGCTTTCGGTAACGTTCCCTGCGGAAATGATGTCGATGATATGGATCTGATCATTGTTCCCGCTCCTACGGCAGACGCAGGATCTGATGCTACAATTTGTAGTGGGGACGTACATGTCCTGAATGCAACAGCTACAAATTATTCCGGTCTTCAATGGTCGACCAGTGGTGATGGTTCATTTAATGACAGTTTTATTGAAGATCCTACATATACACCTGGTCCTAATGATATTTCAAACGGATCGGTAATACTTACTTTAACAGCCTTCGGTAATGCTCCGTGCGGAAATGATGTTGATGACATGACCATCTTTATAAACCTGCCTCCAACAGCAGATGCAGGATTAGATGCTACCATATGCAGCGACAGCACACATGCCCTGAATGCTACAGCAACTAATTATTCAAGCCTGCAATGGGCAACATCGGGTGACGGATCATTTAATAACGATGCCATCGAAGATCCTGTCTATACCCCCGGACCTACTGATATCTCTTCAGGTTCTGTTACACTTACGCTTACCGCTTTTGGCAATGCCCCATGCGGCAACAATGCCGATGATATGGATCTGACAATCATTACAGCACCTTCGGCAGATGCCGGGTTAGATGCTACTATCTGCAGCGATGGTGCGCATACCCTGAATGCTACAGCAACAAATTATTCAAGCCTGCAGTGGACAACATCGGGTGACGGATCATTTAATAATGATGCTATTGAGGATCCTATATATACTCCCGGACCTACTGATATCTCTTCAGGCTCTGTAACGCTTACTC
>JAFGIP010000092.1 GCA_016929525.1 Bacteroidales bacterium | reverse complement strand
TTAATTTAAAATATATAGAAATAGCAGATAATTAAATTCAACAAAGTATAATTTACAGAAAAACCCTGTCAAGTTTTTTTGATATATCCTTTTTCAAGTTATTAAGCACTATAAATTTTTGTTGAAGTAAAAGAAGATCTTCAGACTTATCGTTCTTTTGTGCGTTTTTTATTTCTTCCTGCGTTTCTTTTATCAGTTCAACAATTTTTGAATTTTTAAAAACAAGAACAAATTCAGGCACAATCTCTTTAAGTTTCATATCTTCCGATTCATAGCGCACATCATTTTTTTTCCATATATCACTGAGTGTGTAGTTTTCAGTTATTAAATCAACATATATTTTACAGATCTCGGTATTTTGGTGCCGCATAAAGTATTGACTGTCAAGAGCCTGTTTTGAATGGTATAATTCTGAAATCTCATTAAAAATCTGTTTGTAAACAGGGTGTTGAAATTCCAGATCATCGTTCTGTATTTCATCGACAATATACTGTAAGACAGTTGGATTATTTTCTGTATTAATCCTAAGTTCCTGATCAGAATATAGAAAAAGTATTCTAAGCACATCCTTTTCATGTGGATAATCGGGAATAATATTGATTTCCCTGGGGGCTTTAATTTTATTTGGCGGAACATAATCGGGAATATATGAGCTTTTCTTAGACTGTTCTAATGCTTTATTTCTTCTTAGCTTATATGTTTCATTATATAATATTCCTTCTTCAATATCGAGTATTTTACTGCACTCTCGAATATAAACCGAACGGGTTATATTGTCAGGAACAACTGAAACAGAACGAACCACATCAGATATAAGAGTTGCTTTTTTTACAGGATCATTTTCAGCATCTTGCAACAGTAAACGAGTTTTAAATTTTATAAAATCAGTTTCATTTTGTTTAATGAAATCATTCAGTTCTCCAATGCTATTATTTTGCGCAAAAGAATCAGGATCTTCACCTTCGGGGAGTAATAATACTTTTACATTTAGTCCTTCTTCAAGAATGATATCTATCCCGCGTAATGAAGCTTTTATTCCCGCTTCATCGCCATCGTAAAGTACTGTTACATTTTTTGTAAACCTCTTGATAAGTCTGACTTGTTCCTGTGTCAGTGCAGTTCCGGAAGAAGCAACCACATTTTCAATACCCGATTGATGTAACCTGATTACGTCTGTGTAGCCTTCAACCAGGTAACATTTATCATTGCTGATTATATCTTTTTTAGCAAAATATAATCCGTAAAGTACTTTGCTTTTATGATAGACATCCGATTCCGGAGAATTTATATATTTTGCTGCCTTATCATCCTTTTTTAGGATTCTTCCGCCAAATCCGATTACCTGACCTGAGATGCTGTGGATAGGGAAAATTATCCTTCCCGAAAACCTGTCAAACTGGTAATCAGTTTTTTTTATTGTAAGGCCAGTCTTGGTAAGATATTCAAGTTTATATCCTTTTTCAGTAGCTAACTTTGTCAATGCATCACGTTGCTCTAACGAATAACCTATCTGAAATTTTGAGATTATATTTTCCCTGAAACCTCTTTCTTTCAAATAACTTATACCAATTGCTTTTCCTTCGTCTCGATTTGTAAGCCAGTCAACAAATTGTTTTCCGGCAAATTCGTTTACTGCAATAAGACTTTCGCGTTCATTTTTTTCCCTGATATCTTCGGAAGTAAGTTCCCTTTCTTCAATCTCAATGTTGTATTTTTTAGCCAGATATTTAAGTGCTTCAGGGTAGGACAGCTTTTCATGTTCCATTAAAAAACTGACTACATTACCTCCGATTCCGGAGCTAAAACATTTGAAAATGCCCTTGGCAGGACTAACAAAAAACGAAGGTGTTTTCTCATTGGTGAAAGGACTTAAACCTTTGTAATTTGCGCCAGCTTTTTTAAGCTTTACAAAGTCATTGATAACTTCAACAATGTCGGCTGTTGAGAAAATCTTATCTATTGTAGCCTGGTCAATCATTTAAAAAAAACCGAATATTAATGTCCAGTAAAAGTACTATTTTTTAAGCTAGTGTTAACGGAGAGTGATTAGTTCGTTGAATTATTTATTTTTGTTTAAAGATCAAGAAATTTAATTATGAAAAAGCTGGTTGTGTTAACTGGTTCGGGAATTAGTGCCGAAAGTGGATTGAAAACATTTCGTGAAACTGGGGGCCTTTGGGAGAATTATGATGTCATGGAGGTTGCAAGTTATGATGGATGGATTAGAAATCAGGATCTGGTATTGGAATTTTACAACGAACGTCGTGCCCAGCTTGAAAAAGCTGTCCCAAATGCCGCTCATACAGGACTTGTAGAGCTGGAAGAATTTTTTGATGTATATATAATAACACAGAATGTAGATGATTTGCATGAGCGGGCCGGGAGCAGAAATGTTTTACATTTACATGGTGAGCTCACAAAAGTACGAAGCACAGGTAACGAATCACTGGTTTATGATATAGGTTATAAAAGCATTACAAATCTTGATAAATGTGAAGAAGGATACCAGCTCAGACCCAACATTGTCTGGTTTGGAGAACCGGTCCCCGCTATTGAAGAAGCTATAAGAATTGCAAGCAAAGCAGATATCTTTGCTGTTATAGGCACATCGCTCGTGGTTTATCCTGCTGCAGGATTAGTTGATTATGCTCCGGGGAACTGTCCTGTTTATCTGGTTGATCCAAATGATATAAATGCACCCGTATACCGTAATGTTAAAATTATAAAAGAAAGGGCAAGTGTTGGTGTAGGATTGTTGAAAGAAATATTGTTAAAACAGAAATAATAAATATGAAAAGATTTATAACAATACTGTTTTTATTAATAATACCAGTGGCACTTTATTCTCAACGTTTTAAAGGGGGTATCCTGTTAGGGTTGAATGTAAGCCAGATTGACGGAGATAGTTACGCAGGTTTTAATAAAGCCGGATTAGTTGCCGGGGCATATGTATTTACAGAATTTACAGAAAATTGGTCGGCACAGATGGAAATCAGATATGCCGAAAAAGGGTCATCGACTCCATTTAACTATTCCGATCCAATTAAATACAGACTACAATATGTTGAAATCCCGTTGGTAGTTAAGTATAAATTATTTAAAAATTTTAAACTGGAAGCTGGTTTATCTTTTGGGTATTTATTTGCTGCGGCACAAAAGGACGCAGCCGGCTATTTTCAGTTTGAAGAAATCCCGGACAGGACTGAAACAGCAATATGCATAGGACTAACTTACGACCTTTTTGACAGATTAACCGTAGGTGCAAGAGGATCATATTCACTTTTCCCTATTTGGGGAGATCCTTTGGAATCATATGGCAAAGGCGCGTGGTTTAACAGTGTTATAACTTTTGGGTTATATTACAGGATAGAAGGAAAACAAAACTAGCCGAAGAAAAAATAAGTAAGAAAGATGGCAGATACTATCGCCGTAAAATCTGCAATAAGTCCGCAGGTTAGTGTATAACGTGTACGAACTATATTTACAGCACCATAATAAACAACCAATGTGTAGAAGGTAGTTTCTGTCGATCCTTGCAACACAGAAACCAGCCTGCCGGCAAAGCTTTCAGGACCGAATTGGGGATTTGTAAGTACTTCAACCATCATACCGCGGGCACCACTCCCGCTTAAGGGTTTCATTAAGGCAGTCGGCAAACCGTCTACAAAACGGATATCAACTCCAAGCCATGAAAAAAAACTTCCAATGCCATCAGTTATTAAATTTAAAGCACCTGAAGCACGAAAAACACCTATTGCAAAAAGCATAGCCACCAGGTAAGGAATTATTTTAATAGCTACACCAAAGCCATCTTTTGCTCCTTCAATAAATGTTTCATATAAGTTCACTTTTTTATGTAATCCGGCAAGGATAAAGAACATTATAAATCCGAAAAGAATAAAATTGCCTGTAAGAATTGTTACTGTGTGCATACTGCTTTCAGAAAGACTGCTGAGATAGGTAAATATCAATCCTATTATTATACTTAAACCGACGAGGTATGCCAGAACGATTTTATTAAATAGATTAATTCTTTGAACAACAGACACGGCAATCAAGCCTGCCATTGTCGAAAAAAAGGTTGTAAGAAGAAGTGGTAAAAAAACTTCGGTTGGATTTACAGCATTCGCAGCAGCACGGATACCAAGGATACTGATAGGTACGATTGTAAGACCTGATGTATTGAGCACCAAAAACATGATTTGCGCATTTGACGCGGTATCATTTGATTTATTGAGTGACTGAAGTTCTTTCATTGCCGTTAATCCTAACGGAGTAGCCGCATTGTCAAGCCCAAGCATATTAGCACAGAAATTCATCATCATGGCACCCATAGCAGGATGTTTATCGGGAACCCCGGGAAATATCTTTCTGAAGAAAGGAGCAACAAGCCAGGAAAGCATATTTACAGCTCCACCTTTTTCTCCTATTTTCATAATCCCCAGCCACAAAGTCATTATTCCAATTAAATAAATAGCAATTGTAACACTTGTTTCTGCAGAAGTAAAGGTTGATTTTACTATCTCAGGAAAGACATCCCGATCGGATTCGGTAAAAGTTATCCAAAATGAAATGTCAAATCCCTGTTGAAGGAAATATGCGATAGTACGAAATAGTGCTACCAATAATGCAACAAGAAAAAAGCCTATCCAAATATAATTGAGAGCCATATTTCAATATTCTGTAAAAAATGCGAAATATAAAAGTAACATAAGGAAATGTTACCAAAAAAAACCGGGATCATTACGGATACTATATATTAAGCAGATATTGATGCCACAATTATGATGCTTTGGGCTTATAAACCAGTCCCAATAAAAGGCCGCAGATTAAAAACTGAATGAGTCCGAAGATAATCCAGTGCACAATGATAATTTTTGGTAAAGGATAAACTACATACTGGTTGATCATTCCTGTAGTATTCATCATTATTCCCACAAGAAAACCGAAAAGCAAACCATTTTATATAGATAAACACAAAGAATAAAGTAAACATGAAAGAAGCAATATACATTAACCACATAAAGCTTATCATGTCAACCCGCCATAGTGATCCATGCTTTGTATACAGTTCACTTAGTAAAATACTATGGATAAAAAAGTTGAGTATTTCAAATGTTAGAAATACAACCAGAACAGATAATAAATAACGCTTTATATTCATTTTATTTGATGTTGGTTTGGTAAATGAAAAATAAGCAAATTAAAGAGATCAACCAACAGATAATTAAACAAGAATAAAGTCGATTTGCTTTTTAGATAAGTTTACTCTTATAACATTAACCTTTACTGTATCTCCTAACTGGTAAACATTTCCGTAACGTTTGCCTTTAAGGCAGTAATTTTCTTCGTCATACTCATAAAAATCATCAGACATATCACGTGTGACAACCATCCCTTCACATTTGTTTTCAATTATTTCAACAAATAAGCCGAATTCAGTAACACCGGAAATTATACCATCGAACTCTTTTCCAATTTTATCCTGCATAAATTCCACCTGTTTATATTTAATGGAAGCACGTTCTGCATCTACAGCACGTTGTTCCATATCGGAAGCATGACGACATCGTTTTTCAAATTTTTTCCTGTTCTTCGAGTCACTCCCCTGCATGTAAGTATAGAGTAACCGGTGGACCATCATATCAGGATATCGCCTGATAGGAGAGGTGAAATGAGTGTAATATTTGAAAGCCAGACCATAATGACCAATATTCTGGGTTGAATAAACTGCTTTAGCCATTGATCGTACAGCAAGGGTTTCAACAAGATCTTGTTCAGGTTTTCCTTTAACATTGCTAAGGACATTATTAAGAGTTTGCGAAATATTTTTGTCCGAAGTAACTGATATATTATGACCAAACTTTCTTATGAAGTTTGCAAATTTCTCCAGCTTTTCCATGTTTGGTTTATCGTGTATCCTGTAAACGAAGGTTTTTCGTTCATTATTTGCTTTTTTATTACCAATAAATTCGGCAACTCTTTTATTGGCTAAAAGCATAAATTCTTCTATAAGTTCATTGGATAAACCATGTTCCCTGAA
Source organism: Bacteroidales bacterium (assembly GCA_016929525.1). Classification (GTDB taxonomy): domain Bacteria; phylum Bacteroidota; class Bacteroidia; order Bacteroidales; family UBA10428; genus UBA10428. Next base: position 59,955 of record JAFGIP010000092.1, on the reverse strand, counting down.
CTTTATTCCCAAAGGTTTACCATTTACATCAATATCAAATTTCACTTCTTCACGTTCAAAAGAAACAGCACCATTTTTAAATCGTTCTTTTCGCAACAGCTGTGCAAGTTCATTTAACTTAAGCAATTCAGCGGCAAATTCACCTTTACCGGAATCAAGGATTGTTTGTGCTTCCTGATAAGTAAATCTGCGATTTGAATATATAACGGTTTTCCCAAACCATTCATCAAGTATATTAGCATCATTATCTAATTCAAAAACTGCCGAAAAGCATAATTTTTCTTCATTCGGTCTAAGTGAGCATAAATCATTTGAAAGTCTTTCCGGAAGCATTGGTACAACTCTGTCGACCAGGTAAACTGAAGTCCCTCTTTCGTATGCTTCAGTATCGAGAACACTTTTAGGTTTTATGTAATGTGTAACATCGGCAATATGGATACCGATTTCCCAATTGCCTTTTGAAACAGTCTTTATTGAAAGGGCATCATCGAAATCTTTAGCGTCTTCAGGATCAATAGTGAATGTTAAAACATCCCTGAAATCTTTTCTTTCAGAGAAATCAGCTGAAGTGATTTTATCATTGATCTGTTCTGCTTCTTTTTCAATTTCTTCAGAGAATTTGTAGGGGAGTCCGAATTCTGCCAGAATAGCATGCATTTCAGTTTCATGCTCTCCCTCATTACCTAAAACTTCGACAACCTCACCAAACGGATTTTTTGCCTGTTTTGGCCAGCCGGTTATTCTAACAATCGCTTTCTGGGCATTAGCAGCATTATTCAGTTTTTCAAGAGGAATGAAAATATCATAAGGCATCTGCCTGGTATCGACTACACAAAAAGCATATTTATCCAATACTTCTATTATTCCCACGAATGTGTCCCGTGATCTTTCAATTATTTCAATTACTTCACCTTCAGGATTATATTTTCTTTTTCGTGCATATAAATATGCTTTTACTATATCGCCATCAAGTGCATGGTTCAGGTTTTTATTTGAAATGAAGATATCTTCATCCATTGCATCTGTAATTATAAAACCATAACCTGCGGCTGTTATTTCTATTTTTCCTATAACATAACCTCCCGTAGATTTTAACTTGAATTTGCCGGTATAAACTTCTTCTAAAAATTCGTTATCGCGTAATAATGTCAGTACATTATTAATTAATTTCTTTTCTTCAGAAGAAGTAATTAAAAGCTGTTTAGCAAGCTGTTTATAATTATATGTCTTTGTCGGGTTGTTAGTGAAAACACCCATTATATTATTAGACAGAGCTTTTTTATTTATTCCTGTTTTCTTCTTGAATATTTTTTTCTTAACCATAACAGATTTATTTCTGGAAATGAAAGTAAGCAAAAGCTTTAACAGAAACCAGATTTTTTAAGCAATGTTTAGTTCCAAATGGAATTAAATTTTCTCAAAATTTATTTTAAACATCGATATTTGATAAATAACATTTATTATTAGAAGCTAAAATACAGTAATAGAACATTTTAACATTCTAAAGATAATATTCAGTCTAAAAGGTTTTGATTATGTCAGACAATTATTGTTAATTTTGCCACCGACTTTCTAGTATTGCCCTCATGAACTGAATAAAACATTAACAAAAAATTCATGAGGGTCTTCTGTCTATTAGTAAGTCTTTAAAAGGTATGATTAGAATTTTAACAGAAGGTTATACCGGGATACTCAACATAAGAGTGAGAGCAGCATTTATCTACTACACTCCACTTATCCGACTCATCTTAATCAAAATAGAGTAATGAGTTTTCCCATTTTCAACTATGTAAATAAGGCCTTATGGATATTAACGGAAGACAATTTAAAAAATTCTTAGAACGTCAGGAAGCACTGAAGAAACATCATGTAACCGATGCGACTGAGAAGCAGCATGCAAAAGGAAAGCTTACAGCCAGGGAGAGGATAGAACTTTTATTTGATGAAGGTACTTTTAACGAAGTAGATGCATATTCAAGAACAGCATCGTGTGATTCTACATTTGGGAAAATGATTGATGCTTATGGCGATGGTGTTATTATAGGACATGGGAAAATTACCGGAAGGACTGCTTTTGTATATGCCCAGGATTTTACCGTAATGGGAGGTTCACTTGGATCGGTACATGCGGCAAAAATTGCCAAAATTCAGGATATGGCTCTTAAAATGGGTTCACCTATCATAGGTATTATCGATTCAGGTGGTGCCCGTATTCAAGAAGGTGTTGCAAGCCTTGCAGGTTACGCTGCAATATTCAACAGAAATGTAATGTCTTCAGGTGTGATTCCTCAAATATCGGTTATAATGGGACCTGCAGCAGGAGGTGCCGTATATTCTCCATCTATTACCGATTATGTTTTTATGACAAAAGGAACAAGTTATATGTTTGTTACAGGACCTAATGTCGTTAAGGAAGTTTTAAATGAAGATGTTACATTCGATGAACTGGGTGGGGCTGATGTACATATGAAAAAAAGCGGCGTAGCACAATTTGTTTATGCAGATGAAGAAAATACACTATTGGGAGTAAAAAAACTACTTTCGTATTTACCCTCGAATAATCTTGAGAATCCGCCGATTGTTGAATCTTGTGACAGAAACATTGAGCTTGAAAACAGACTTAGAGAAATTGTTCCCGATGATACGAATAAACCATATGATGTAAAAGATGTCATTAAACTTATTGTAGATAAAGAAACATTTTTTGAAGTTGCAGAAAGCTACGCTCAAAATGTTGTTGTTGGCTTTGGCCGATTGGTTGGTAAGACAATCGGAATATTAGCCAATCAACCTAAAGTGCTGGCCGGAACACTTGATATAAATTCATCTGTCAAAGGTGCGAGGTTTATTCGTTTCTGTGATTGTTTCAATATTCCAATACTTACTCTCGAAGATGTACCCGGATTTTTACCGGGAATTGATCAGGAACATAACGGAATAATAAAACATGGTGCTAAATTATTATATGCTTATGCTGATTCAACGGTTCCAAAAATTACCGTCATTTTAAGAAAATCATACGGAGGGGCTTACTGTGTTATGAATAGTAAAAACCTGGGTGGTGATTTTAATTTTGCATGGCCAACTGCCGAAATTGCTGTAATGGGTCCCGAAGGAGCAGTTTCAATACTTTATAGAAAGCAACTGGCAGAATCTGAAGATCCTGAGAAGCTGAAAAAAGAGCTTGCTGTAAGATACAGGGATGAAATTGCAAACCCATATGTTGCTGATGAAAAAGGATATATCGATGAGGTTATAGATCCTGCTGAAACAAGACGTAAGCTAATTTTCGCTTTTGAAGCTCTTGAAAACAAGCATATTGGAAGTCCTTCCAGAAAGCATGGTAATATACCTTTATAAGAATTTTCAAATAGTAAATAAATAAAGAAGATCAAGCTTTTATTTTTGGGTTTAATAAAAAATAGCATATTTGTGCTCATGCTGCATTAAGAACTAAATACCCTCATGATGAAGATTAAGAGTATTTTAATTGCCAACCGTGGAGAGATAGCCATTAGAATTAGCCAGACAGCGAAAAAAATGGGTATTAAAACTTATGGCATTAAAACATCTAAAGAACCAAATGCATTCTACCTGAAGCACCTTGACGGGGTTATCGATTTTTGTGATAATCTTGATGATATTCCCGAATTTCTCGATGTAGAAAGAATAGTAAACATTGCAAAAGACTATAAAATAGATGCTATACATCCGGGTTATGGATTCCTCGCAGAAAGCCCGTATTTTGCCCAACGTTGCGATGAAGAAGGGATAATTTTTATCGGACCTTCTGCAGAGGCTATTTATAAAATGGGTAATAAAACAATAGCAAAACAGATAGCAAAAAAGCATAAGGTGCCTCTCTTAGAAGGCAGTCAGGGTAATCTTAAAAACCCGGAAGAAGCACATCTGATTGCTGATAAGATTGGATATCCGGTAATACTTAAAGCTGCAGCAGGTGGAGGAGGTCGTGGCATGCGAATTATTGAAAAGGCTTCGCAGATAGAGAAAAATTTTAAGCTGGCTACAACTGAGGCAGAAAAAGCTTTTAACGATCCATCGGTATTTATTGAGAAATATGTAAGCAATCCGAGACATATTGAATTTCAAATTATTGGTGATAAGAAAGGAAATTTTATTCATCTTGGTGAAAGAGAATGTTCTGTGCAGCGAAAGCATCAAAAACTTCTTGAAGAATCCCCATCGCCGGCTTTGGATGAAACCCTTCGTGAAAAAATGGGTGCAGCTGCCGTGCGTATAGCAAAAGCAACTAAATATTATAGTGCGGGCACTGTTGAGTTTTTACTCGATGACAGTAAAAACTTTTATTTCATGGAAATGAATACACGAATACAAGTTGAACATCCTGTGACGGAAATGGTTACCGGTCTGGATCTGTTAGAACTACAAATACAAATAGCGGAAGGAAAGCCATTATCCATAAAACAAAAAGATGTTAAATTGAATGGATGGGCTATTGAATACAGAATAAATGCAGAGGATGTCCAGGGAGGTTTTTCTCCTTATCTTGGCATAATTGAAAAATTGCAGTACCCAAGAAGTAAAAATATAAGAATTGATTCAGGAATAAGTGAATCATCAGTAGTCACACCATATTACGATTCTATGTTGGCTAAACTTATAGTGCATGGAGAAACAAGGGAAAAAGCAATTAGTAACTCAGTTAATGCACTTAATAAATTCTGGATACAGGGGATAAAAACAACAATTCCATTTTGTAAAGCTGTTCTTTCAAATAAAAAATTTAAGGATGGAGATTTTAATACATCCTTTATCGAGAAAGAAATGGATAAACTATTTTATCAGGGTAATGATGATGAAATGCTGGCCGCATATCTTGCCACATTTGATTTTGCAGCTGCCCTGGAAACAGATAAGACAACTTTAATCGATTTCGAGAAAGGTAAAAATATCAGCCCTTGGGTATTAAATAAAAGACTTCGTTCATTATAACGGAATTCCTATCAGATTATCAAAATATTTATAAAATCTCTGAAATAAGATTAATATGAAACTGACAAGGAAAAAAATAGAAGAAGCAGAATATATAGCCGTCTCTTCTCAGGACAAAAGATATAAAATCAGAAATCCATTCAGTGAAGATTTAAAAATCAATGGTAAAAAGACTGAAATAAAAATTTTCGATGATGAAAATGGATTTACTTATATTTTATATAAAAGAAAGAAATATTTAGCTGAAATTCTTGAACGAAGTCAAAATAAGTATACAGTATTAATCAATGGTGTTAGTTATGTTTTCACCATTGAAACGCCAATATCGTACAAGCGTAAAAAATATCTCGACAAGACAAAATCTAAAAGCACACATGAAATGGTTCAGGCACCAATGCCAGGAAAGATCGTGGATATTCTGGTAGATGCCGGAACTGATGTGAAGGAAGGGGAAGCTTTACTAATTCTGGAGGCTATGAAAATGCAAAACGAAATTTCTTCACCTGTTACAGGAAAAGTGACAAATATTGTAGTGCGAAAGAATGATGTGGTAAATAAAGAAGATGTTCTGGTGGAACTGGAAAAAAAATAACCATTATAATTCTAAATCTTTACTAGGTTATTTTTTATTGCATATACTACCAGGCTGATAGAATTCTTTGAATCAGTTTTAAAAAGCAGGCTGGAACGATGACGCTCTACGGTTCGCTGGCTTATAAACAATTCCTCAGAGATTTGTTGATTTGAATATCCCTGACAAATGAGTTCGAGTACTTCCTTTTCTCTTTTGGTCAGATCAATACCTTCTCCATCGGGTTTATTTTTTATCAGACGAAGAAGCAGCTCCTGTGAAAAGAAATTACCTCCTGCATGTACTTTACGAATGGCTTCAATTAATTCATCATTATCAATATCTTTCAGTATGAATCCTTTAACACCAAGATCGATCATTGTGTTATAATATTCAATATCACTATACATTGATAATACAAGAACATCAAGATCAGGCGAAATTTCCAATGATCTTCGTGTGGTTTCAACGCCATCCATTCCAGGCATATTTATATCCATAAGTACTACATCAGGTTTGAAATTTTTCAGAAATTCAAGAAATTCTTTTCCATTGGAAGCTTCAAAGCAAACTTCCATATCCTTCTCATTTTCAATAATGAATTTCAAACCATTTCGAAATAACTGATGGTCATCAACAATTGCTACCACTATCTTGACTTTATTACTCACTATTTGTCTGGCTGGTTTAGTTAATTACAAATATAAGAATATAACTATTAAGCAATAGTCTGGCTAATGGGTATATTAAGTTTAAATGTAAATCCCTGGTTTATACCTGTTTTAAACTCGAATTTACCGTTTAGCGATTTTGCGCGGCTAAGTATATTTGAAAGTCCCATACCATGATGCTTTCCTTCTTCCAGACTTTTTACATCAAATCCCTTTCCGTTATCGCTGTAATCTAAAAACAGATTTTGGTTACTTTCAAATAATTTAATATTTATTTCACTTGCATTAGCATGTTTCAGAGTATTATTTATTAATTCCTTGATGATTCTGTAAAACGAATTTTCAACAGTACTCGAAAAACGAGCTATTGTAAGATCTGTATCAAGATTAACATGAATTGCAGAAGGTACTTTTTTTAAAAAAGATTCAGTAGCAGATACAAGCCCGTAATTATTCAAAATATGAGGGCTCAGATCATTGGAAACATTCTTTGTAGTTGCGATTGATTCTTTTATTATTTCATTAAGCTGCTGAATGATATATTCATTTTTATCAGGGTTCTCAAAAGCGTTTATTGAATTGATATACATTTTTAAACTTGATAACAAAGGGCCAAGATCGTCGTGAAGATCCTTAGCAAATCGTTCCCGTTCTTGTTCTTCAGTTTTAATGACAGCATCTAATATTCTTTTTTCAACAAGTTTCCTTTCAGATATATCGCGCATTGTAATAATTAAACCATTAATGGAAGGATGATTTAACAGGTTAATTATAACAGTTTCGAGGGGTATCCAATTATTATTGTCATGCTTCATTCTTAATTCAATTGTGACGATTTGGGTTTTGTTATCAATAAGCTCGTTAAGTTTACTGAGAAATACATTTTTATCTTCCGGATGAATTAATTCAATACCTGGTTTTCCAACTAAAAATGATTCATGGTATCCAAGTATATGTTCTACAGATGGTGTATCATATAAGATATTGGTTTCTTTATCAATTATCAGGACTATATCCGAGAGCTGTTGTACAATGGATCGGAATCTGTCTTCACTGCGTCTCAAAGCTTCTTCAACTCCTTTTTGATAGGTTATATCCCTTCCGACACAAATTATTTCTTTTACCTTATTGTTTTTATCAAGAAGAGCCTTATCATTCCATGCAATCCATCTCCATCCGTCTTTAGTATATGAACGCTGTTCAATAAAACAGGTATGCGGAGGAGAATACAAGTTTTTGATTAAGGCCGTAGTTTTTTTCTGATCGTCTTCGTGTACCATGGTAATGAATTTTTTCCCAAAAAAATGTTGCTCTGTTTTACTAAATAACTCACAGTATGAAGGACTAACGAACAGAAATCTGCCATCCGGATCGATTTTAATTACTAAATCGGTTTGGCTTTCAACGAGTAAACGATATTTTTCTTCACTTTTCTTTAATTCCTCTTCTGCTTTTTTTCTATCCGTAATATCGCGAAGAACAGATAATAATCTTTTCTTACCCTTAATATCAGCACTTCGTAATGAATTTTCTATCCAGAATCCCGATCCGTCTTTTTTATTGGCAAACCATTCAAAAACCAGGGGTTTCCCCTCAGCAGCTCTGGTTATGAAGGTATGTATTTGTTTTTTTGAATAGGAAGAACAGGTTGATATTAATTCGAATAAATCTTTTTCTATGGCTTCTTCATAAGTCATATTAAACATTTCAAGAAGTGCATTATTAACATCCAGGAATTTAGCAGTTTCAAAGTCTACAACTATCATAGCTTCAGAAGTAGCATTATAAATCTCACGGTGTGTTTGCTCACTATCTAATAATGCATGAACAGATTCCTTTCTTTTGATCGCATTTATAAATGACTGTCCGATCATTCTCAGAAGGGTGATCTCATCATTAAGCCAGACGCGGCCGGGTTCTTTCACTGCCAGACCAATAAACCCAATCGTTGTTCCCTGATATATTAAAGGAACATCCACAAATGAATGAACATTTTGTTGTAAAACTATTTCTTTGAGTATACCTGCTTCTTCAGGTAAATCATAGGTTGATTTTACATTAACAACATTATTTGAAAGAATTATATCAGCATGCCATTTAATAAAACTAAAATCTACATCAATCAATGATTTAATGATGAAATTTATTGATTCACTTTGCCATAAATGTTTGATACTTATGGTATGTGCCTCGTTGTTATATATAAAAATATATGCTGCATCGGTTTTTGCGAAGGCTCCTATTTCTTTTAGGGCAACATCAATACTGGCATCAACTTCTTCATAAGGTAAATTGATAAACCGGGAAGAAATATTATAAATTAATTTCTCAAAATCATTACGATATTTTATTTGACCTTCGGTTTTCTTTTGTTCATCTATATCTCTGACAATGGCCATAACTTTATCAATGTTGTTCAATCGTATTTTTCTTAAGGAAACATGTGTCCAGAAACGTTCGCCGGTTGCCTTTTTTGCAAGCCACTCAAACTGATGAAATCCTTTTTCAAGTGTAATTTCCATTTGTTTAAGTGCATTTTCCATATCGAATGGAGGTGTATCAGTTGTAAACTGAAAGAAACCATTAGCTATGACATTCTCGTAATTTGTATTGAACATTGCAAGCATTGTACTATTAACATCTTCAATAGTACCGGTTTGTACATTATGAATAAAAATTGCATCACTTGTGGAGTTAAATATTTCACGGTAATTACGTTCGCTCTCTAAAACAGAGTTTTCAGCCTCTCTTCTTTCCGTAATGTCCATAAAACATCCGATAACCATTGAAGGATGGTTTTCAGTCTTTTCAATAAGCACAGCCTGGTCATATATCCAGATATATTGATTTTTTTTGTTTTTCCATCTGTATTCACAGGTAACAGGTATATTAGGTGAAATATTATTAAAAGAATCATGTAATACAGCATAATCATCTTTATTAATTCTTTCTAACCAGAGCAAAGGATTTTTTGTGAAATCAGATGGTTCAAACCCTGTTAAAGTTTTTATCTGTTCGCTGTACCAAAGAGTTTTATTTCTGTTTTCTGATTGATAGGAGTAGAAAGCCATCGGAACGGATTGAAGAAGAAGTCGCAACTGTACTTCACTTTGCCGGAGTTCGTCGGTACGTTTATCAACCAACTGTTCAAGGTGTGTTTTATACTGTTCCAGCTCTATGAACGCAAGCTTTTGATCGGTAACGTCAATATTAATTCTGCCGATAATTATTCCTTTCGCACTTTGAATTGGGAACATTCTGTAGTTTATGTACTTCGTTTTTCCGTTAATTTCTCTCTCAACATCATTGACTACCAAATGGCGGGGATTATTTAACAGATCAAGGCTTGTTTCCTTTATTATATTTTTCTCAGCTTCATTGGTAATGCCGGAAGGGAGGGTATCAATATCTAATTCCCAGATATTTTTATTAATGTATTTTTTTCTGTCTGTTTCAAATATTTCAGACATTGCATCATTCCATTCGATAATCTTACCCTTTCTGTTAATCAAACATATACCTTGCGAAGATTCTTCGATAAATCCCCTTAGAATATTTTCACTTTGAATAAGTTGTTGTTCAATTTTGTTCTTTTCTTCGAACTGGGTTTTTAATTCTTTATTGCTGGAAAGGAGCTCCAGGTTTTTCTCTTCAAGTTCGGCGTTTTTTACATTGAGTTGATCATTAATAATGGCAATTTCATCAGTTCGGGCCTTAACGAGTTGTTCAAGAATATTCTGATGTTCATGTAATTCTAATACAGTGTTTCTCAATTCTGTAATATCATAATATGAACCTAGTATACCTATAATTTCCCCATCGGGATTTTTAAGTGGGATTTTATAAGTACGTACCCACATTATGTTGCCGTCAGGAGTTGTATGCGGCTCTTCAATACCAAGCTTTGCATTACCGGTATTTATTATATCTTTATCATCAGACTGGTATTGTTTAGCATGCTTTGCCCAGACCATGTCGTGATCGGTTTTGCCAATTATCTGATTTATATCAGACAATCCTGCATCTTTAAGGAACATTTTGTTACAACCAAGAAATCGTAACTGGCGATCTTTCCAGAATACTCTGGCAGGAGTAGTATCTAAGATTGATTCAACTATAAGTTTGGATTCTTTTAATTCAATTTCTGTCCTTTTCCTATCGTCGATTAATGTTATGGTCATAATGGCAGCAATTATTTCACCTTTTTCATCTTTTATAGGTGAAGCTGTTGCTGATACCCAGACTCTAGTATTATCAGCTTTAACTTCAAACTCGGCATTTGATGTTATCTTACCTTTAGTTAGTGCAGATCTTAGAGGGAAATTATCAGGGGAAACAAGGGCTCCGTTGGCATCATACAATTCGAAAGGTATGGGTTGATTTAAAATATCAGCGGGTGTTTTAATGTTATTTACTCTTGCTATATTGAAAAAATCAAGATTTGAATAAATAACCTTACCCTTACTATCATAAATCAGAATTATCGAAGATGAATGTTTTAATGAGGAATCAAAAAGACGCCGGGTTTCTATTAATTCGTTGTACATCTTTTTGTCATTGGTAATATTATGAACCATAAAATTATAACCGGCATGTAAATCCTCTTTAAAATAAGGGTATACTTGAATTTCAACAGGAACAAGGAATCCGGATTTATGTCTTATTTCCTTTTCATAAGTACAGGCATTACGGGTTTTAAGTGTTTTTTCATAAATATTCTTTTCATACTCAAGCCAATTTTCAGGTGTGATTTTAAAAAAATTCAATTTTTGTAGTTCTTCCAGTGTATACCCTGTAAGATTGCAAAATGCGATATTCGCCGTGTAAAAATTACCTGCCGTGTCGGTTACGAAGAATCCATTCTTAATTTTATTACAAAATTCGGATATATGACTGTAGTAATCATTTTCAAAATCACCCGTTTTGATCTGTGCCGCTTTTTTTGGATTTAATTCTATTTCCTGACCATAGTTTACAATAATAATGAAGTTAGCAGGAGATTCAAGTTCAATAATATCAATATTAAAATTAATTCGGCCTTCTTTGGTTCTGACTTTAATATTTGTTTTGCCGGGTTTGAATTTTGAACAGTCGTCAAACAGATCGTTCAGATAAAGCTTTTTACGTTGATCTTTCAGTTTGAAAAGTTGTTTTGCATATTTGTTATAATGTAATATTCTGTTTCCCTCTACTTCAAGAACAGGGGAAGTGAATTTTTCAAATAATGAGAGATATTTATTCTGCCAATAACTCAAAGTATCAGGGTTTATTTGCCTTCCTTTTGGAGTTATCTTCGACCTTATTTTCATGCTACTGATTTTAGCAACTATTATTAAAGGTATTAAAATTTATTCTGCATTGGAAGTGAGATAATAAATGAATATTTGCCTAAAACAAAGCATTGTTTATTTTTCTGTTCATCTTTGATGGGTGTTAAATAACAATTATATGGCCGGGTTATACATACATATTCCTTTTTGCAGAAAAGTATGTTATTACTGTGATTTTCATTTTACGGTTTCTTTAAAGAAGAAATCACAGCTTATTAAAGCAATTGTATGTGAAATACAGCAGAGGGAAAAGGAATTATCCAATTTGGTATTTGATACAATTTATGTTGGTGGAGGAACTCCGACAGTATTGTCGGCACAGGAGTTTGAATATTTATATGATACTGTCTTAAGATATTGTAATATTTCAGACGACCCTGAATTTACCATTGAAGCCAATCCGGATGATCTGAATAAAAGATATATTTCAGAAATAAGATCTGCAGTTCCTGTTAACAGGTTTAGTGTTGGTATACAATCGTTTATTGACAACGATCTGAGATTGTTGAACAGAAGGCATAATGCTGAAGATGCAATGAACAGTATATTTTATCTGAAGGATATCGGAATTGAAAATATAAATGTTGATCTTATATATGGTTTACCTTGGATGAATTCGGAAGAATGGTATTTTAATCTGGAAGAATTCCGGAAACTAAAAATTAATCACTTATCAGCATATCATTTAAATATTGAACCTAAAACAGTTTTTGGGAGAAGATTAAGTAAAGGACAAATAGAACCAATTGATGAAGATTTAAGTATGACCCAGTTTAATATTTTAATAGAGTTTACTCAGAGTGAAGGTTTTGAGCACTATGAAATCTCAAATTTTGCAAGAAAAAGAGAATATTCAAAACACAACCTGGGTTATTGGACAGGTCAGCCATACATTGGTATAGGTCCGTCGGCACATTCTTATGATTTAAATACCCGGCGATGGAATATATCGAATAACCAACGTTATATTGATTCATTAGAGAAAAGCAGTAATGATTATTTTGAAACAGAGATTATAAATACCAATACCAGGTTCAATGATTATATTCTGGTTTCTCTTCGTACGATGTGGGGAGCAGATTTGAAGAAAATTGAAGCTGATTTCGGAGAAGAATATACTGTTCACCTTATAAATTCAGCGGATAAATTTAAAAAAAACGGTTATTTAACAACAGATGAAAATACACTACTTCTCACAGTTGAAGGTAAGTTAGTATCTGATTACATTATTTCCGAACTTTTTATGGTATAAAATAAAAACCATTGAATTTAATAATTCAATGGGCTATAAACAGAAGATAATATTCTATTTCAAAGCAAATGTTGTTGTGCCAATTTCAAAGCCTTCAGAGTAAATTCCAACAAAATATGTCCCTTCAATAAGTTCCTCGTTTGCATCCCAGAAAATACACATATCTATATCTGAATTATCATAGTCAAGCTCACGTTTAGCAGAATAAACCATTGATTCTCCCTCAAATAAAAAAATACCGGCATCAGGTGAGGAGAGTACAACCTCGTCAGGTCTGATAATTCGGAGATAAATCATTTTACTGCCAGGTATTGCTACGGCATTTTCACGCACGGTAAAACACACTCTTATTTTTGTTACTTTTTTTATCTTATCTTTAGGTTTAGAGTTTTCATTAAGGCCTTCAGCAAGAATATTTTTTGCTGTTAAGCGTTGAGCGGATTTTACCGTTGAACTTAATTCTTCGGTTTTTTTAGATAATTCATCGTATTCAGATGCTTTTTTGCTTAGTTTTTCCCTTACTTCAATGTTTTCTGCAGTAAGCTCCTGGTTGCGTGTGTTCAGCGAATCGATCTGTACAATATAACTTCGCATTATTTTTCTTAGAGTTTCAAGTTCGTTCTGGTACATTTTGATTTTTTGCGTATTGGATGCCTGGTATCTAAGTAGTTTTCTGATTTTTTCCTGTTCTGCCTCAAGTTGCGAAGCCAACGAGTCGTTATAAGTTTTTAGCGAATCATAGTCAACAATAAGTGTATTTAATTCACCTTCAAGTTTTGTTTTTTGATCTTCAACGTATGTAAGTGCTTCACGAACTTCATTGCGTTGACGGGTATTGATAAAAAGTTTAGCGGCCAGAAGAATGGCTACAACAGCCAGAGTTATAACGATCGCAATCAGGTACATAGGTACCTGCCTGTTCTGCGATGTTTTATTAAAATTATTTGCGGAGCTGGTGCCTGATGATTCCATAATTAAATAGAAAGGTTTAGTTAATAATATTAAAGATCAAAAATATTTTAAAAAACTGGATTATGCGGTATTTATTGTGATATTTAATTTATTTATGGAAAGGAATTTCCTTTATATACTTTTGATAAACTAAGAGGCACAAGATCTCCTGAATAAGTAAGCTGACCGGATGTACTGCCTCTGACAGTTGCATCGGCTTTCCCTGACTGAGTTACCCACATATGTATATCGTATGTTCCAGCGTGTGTTATTATGAACATACTTACAGAATATGAAATACCTCTTTTATTCTCTTTCTTTACTACTTCGTATTTTTTAACCGTACCATCCAGTGTTATACCACCAACGCCGTTTATTCCCACACCCCAGGGGTTGCCAAGTTGAAGTACAGCTTCGGTAGAATCAACGTACATAAAATTTAAATTCGGACTTACAATATACCTCTGTCCGGATTTCCCTGAAACATAATTTGCTTCAAGAACAAACCTTTGATAATCAAGCATCAGTTTAGTGAGTTCAATAGCTTTTTGATTTTCAGCCAGTTTTTCAGCTTTTCTTTTTTCTTTAGCGAGTTCACGTTGTTCTTCCTTACTAATTATTCCGTCATCCTGTCCTGATATGCAAACAGGTATAACGAATACAGCTAATATTATAATTATTTTTTTCATTGCCTACAGAGTTTAAAGTTAAACCTTTAATTAAAAAGCTTCGTTCAGTCCAGTGTAAATGCCAAAATTATTGGAACCAAATCCAATATCTAACCTTAAATTAATTTGTGGTTGTAATCTATACCGATATCCAAATCCGGTATTAAATATTGCCTTATTGATGTTACTGATGTTATCAAAAATTGTACCGGCACCAATCCAGTAAACTATTCCATGTCGGGAAAACTCATCTGAAAATAGACGATTAAAAGTGTGTCTGTATTCAAGTTGAAAAATGAGGTTCGATTTATCAATGAACTGGCCGGGATGATTCCCCCTTAAATTATTTGTGCCTCCGAGACCGGACATTTCAGACCAGGGAATATTGTTTAAGCCAATTCTGCTTTTTAACTGCCATGTTAAGGTTGATCCTGCCTGTAATCAAACTGAACAATCTCAAATTCATATTTACTGCCAAATATTTCACGATAGATCTTATAATTAAGTTTAATAAATAATCCCTTTGCAGGACTGGAGAAAGATGAGCGTGAGTCAAATTTAAACAATGCGCCGAGGCCTGTTGATCTTATATCAGTCCCAAACTTGATGATATATTCATCTTCTTTCATCAGATCGGTAATATCTGTTGCGACCGTATGGATGTAATCATAAATAATTCCGGCATAAATATTTTTAATAACCTGAACTGCAAGTTCAGGTTGAATGGCAAAATATTTTCTTCTATATGCTGTTGTCAGGCTACCTTTTTCTACATTTAGACTTCTGTCCATTCCGACTCCCCAGTAATGATCGTTGAGGTTATTATAAATGAAAAGAAGGTTGAACCGGATAATGTCATCGAGACAATAAGAATTTAACAGTAGAGATGACATAATAGTCTTATTTATACCAAGATCGGCTTTTAATGGTAAAATAGAATGTGATAGATATGGATTGTTTCGTTTTGGTTTAAATGATGTGAGAATTCCGGCACTAAAATAAAAACCTTGTTCGGTACTGTAAAATGGCAACAAAAATGAGGAAATAACTATAGCACCAGCATTGAACCTGTCATTTCTCTTTGAGGATTTAAAGAAATCAGTAATTTCATTGTTACCAGGAAGGATGTTACAAAATAACCAAAGTGGTATTAATGATAATATTCGAAACATCAATTCGAAGATCTATGGTGCGTCCAAATGTATTCTATTTTAAATGTTTAGTCAAGCTTTCACCGATTGTTAAACACTTTTTCTTTTGAACTGTTTTGTTATAAAAGATATTATGGATCTGGTTAATAAAAAATGTATTCCTTGCGAAGGAAATGTACCGGCACTGGATGAAACAAAAATTGTAATGTATTTGGAAGAGATAGAAAATACCTGGTCGGTTATTGATAGTAAAAAGCTATATAAACATTTTCAGTTTGTAAATTTCGGACATACGATGAGTTTTGTAAATAAGGTTGCAAATATTGCCGAAGAAGAAGGGCACCATCCGGTATTGCATATTAGTTATGGCAGTTGTGAAATTGAACTTTGGACACATGCAATAAACGGACTTACTGAAAATGACTTTATTTTAGCTGCAAAAATAAATGAGCTTTTAAAAACAGGATAAATTCAAACTAAATGTTTATTCATCGAAAACCTCTGCATAACGATGATAGGTAAAATTAAAACGTGGTAAAAGCTCCTCATATATTTCGCCTGATTCGAGGATTTCATCATCGCCATCTTCATAAAACCACTTAACGTTTATCTTTTTATAACCATTGTTATGTTCGATCACTTTTAGGAAATCGTATAGTTGTTTAGAGACAGTTGTATTAAAATACTCCAGGTTGATTTCAAGGTTAAGTTCATCTACACAGAATTCTTTTACCCATGCAATTAAAGGTTTAAAAAAATTGTAAGCATTTTCTGGCAGTGCTCGTCCGGAAATTTTTAAATTACCATCGATACTAAACTGAACAGATGGCAAACTATCAGATCCTTCCAAAATCAGATTTTCCATAAATCAATTAGTTATCCCCAATTTGCAAAGCTATTGATTTGTACATTTTTTTTTAATATCTGTTGATAAAGTTATCAGCAATGATGACGAATGTTTAAATTATTGTGGTGTAATGGCTATTGTTAATTAAATATTTTTCTGAGAATATCTGTAAGATAGTTTTTATTTGGATCAGTAAGAAAATAAATATTGCTATTGGAAAACTGTCCTAAGAATTTTAAAAATTCTTTTGACGAGTTTAATACAATAATAGGTTTTTTGTTTTTAACAGCTAAAGCTATTTCAGAAAATGTTCCCGGGCCTTTACCAATAGCAATAATAACATCAGATGTAAGAATATTTATGATATTTCTTGCATTACCTATCCCGGTAACTATTGGAATATCTACATATTGGCTCATTCTTTCTTTGTTGGCATCAGGAAGAATGCCAACTGTTTTGCCTCCTGAAGCCTTAGCAGATTTCATGGCAGCCTCCATTACTCCACAGTCACGTCCACCAGTCAGTAATATATATCCTGATTCAGAAACAACTTCACCTGCAATTCTTGCAACAGCAACATCGGTTTTGGTTGCATCTTCGCCTGGTCCCATTATACCAATAATTGGTATTCGGGTATCAACTTTTCTTTCCAAAGAGATTATAACAATTTACGAACGTCTATAGCTTTTAAAATAATCTGCACAATTTCATCAATGGTAAGCGTCATGCAGTTAAAGGTTAAATCAAACCATGTGTAATCGGTATTTTTACCTTCAAAATATTCACGAAATTGCTTCCGTTTTCTGTCTATATCTTTAGCATATTTTTCAGCTTCTTCAAGTGAAATGTCATGTTTTTCACTAACCCTGAGCGTTCTCCATTCCAGGGGAGCTTCGAGATTTATATGTAATGAGCGGGGGATATCATGTGTTATGGCAACACCACCACGACCAACAATGACTGCATACCCTTCTTCGGCAATATTTCTTATAACCCTGCCAACAGTACTTCTTATCGCTCTGTCGCTTTTGTAATATTTATAAAGGTGCGCAGATAATATATCGTCTATTATTCCCTTTTGTTCATAATCAAAAATGTATTTGATTTTAGCGGGATCAACTTCTAATTCTCTGGCAGAATCGCTCATTATTTCTTTGGTGATTATTTTCCATCGGATATTTTCATACCCTTTAACAATCATTTTTTCTGTGAGTCTTTCAGTAAGGTCTCTGGCAATTCTTCTTGAAGGGCAACCATACTGTCGGGAAATTGTGATAACAGGTCCGGGGTTATTAGCCTTATCAGAATCATCCTGTAAGCGGCCAGACATATATTTTAACAAATCTACCTTCATGGTAACAAAGGGTTTTCTAGTTACAAATAAATTTAGTAATTCTGACCTGATTATTCAAATGCATTCAGATAATTTAAGGTCCATGCTAATATTTAAATTTATTGTGAATCAAGATTTTTACTAATTTTATTAAGATGATGTGTTACCATGTGTCATTTATAAGAAGAAATTTGTATTAAAACTTTAAAATAAAAATATCTGATGAAAAGTGCCGAATATTGGATACAGGAATTAAATCTGGAACCTCATTCTGAAGGGGGATTCTTTAAAGAGACTTATCGTTCCAGTCTTGACGTTGAGATTAAAGAATTACCTCACGGGTTTAAAGGATCCAGAAGATTATCAACAAGCATATACTATTTATTACGGTCAGGTGAAATTTCAAAACTGCATCGCTTAAGATCGGATGAACTTTGGTATTATCATTACGGTAGTGCTGTCAAATTAATTTTTATTGATCCTGAAGGGAAGAAGAAAAAAATCATTTTAGGATCCAGGGTTGAGAAAGCTGAGCACTTGCAGGTTTTAATTCCGGCAGGAACAATCTTTGCCGCTGAGGTTGTCGACAAAAAGTCATATAGTCTGGTTGGATGTATGGTATCACCCGGTTTTGAGTACGACGATTTTGAAATGTATGACAAAGAAGATCTCATACAGGCATTCCCCAAACATATTGATATTATTGAAAAATACTGTTAATAAGATTTTATTCTTCCTCCAAAAGCTTTGAATAAAGATAATAAGCTCCCTGAGTAACAATATCTGAATTAAGTAGTTGATCGGAAGTATTTATGATTTCAATCAAATCCTGGTAAACTAATCCGGTTTCAACGGGTAATGCTTTAAATAATGAACTATCAGTTTTTATAAATACCAAACACTCTTCTTCTAAACAAATTACGTCGTTTTGCGGTAATGCATATACTGAATCACTTTGAATGAGAATTGAACCCCTAACGTACATTCCTGGCAACAGATCAGCGTTTGGATCTTTAATTTGCGCATATATGTTTAATGAATTGTCAGTGTCAATCGATTTTGTAGTACTAATAATCTTTGCTTTAGAAATTTGATCTATTTTATTTAGAGGTGAAAATTTAACCTGCTGGCCTCGCATTATTCTGTTGGCATCCTTCTCAAATACTTTTAAATGTAGAATAGGATTATTATTACAAACAATGCCAAATACAGGTTCATTTTCATTATAAAGCATGCCAATTATGCCATTCACTTTTGTAACGATTCCGGATATTGGGGATCTTAGTATTATTTCAGAATGTATATCTTCAATATGCAGACTGTCTCCATCTATTCCGAGAAATGCAAGATGTTTTTTTAGAGCAATCAACCTGGCTTCGGTTTTTTGAAATTCTGCCTGCGATTTTTGAAGTGTTTTTAATGATGCTGCGTTTTCAAGACTTAGTTCTCCTTGCCTTTTATAATCTTGATGTAAATATTCGAATTCACTTTTTGTTTCAATATATGCCAGCTGAAGATCGATATAATCGGGATGTTCGGCAGAAGCAAGTTTTTGTCCTTTTTCAACGTATTGTCCAATGTGTGCATCAATTGTCTTTAAGTACCCTTTCATAGGTACTCCCACTACGGCCTGACTGTTAGGTGATGCTTCTACAGACCCGGTGCATTCAATTTCTTCTGAAATTAAATGTTTTTTAATTCGGATAATCTGTATTTCAGCATATTTAATTTGTTCGTTTGTCAGGCTGACTGTATAAGAAGTGCTGGATGTATTAGTCTTTGTATTAATGTCTTCTTTATTTACTGAGGAACATGAGCAAAGAATCAATAAAATAAAAATTCTCAGAACGGAGTATTTATATTTAGTTACCATATAATTCAAGTTGAAGAATTGTTTGATTATAATCGTTGATAGTACGATAGTATTCTTGCTTTATTTGATTTGCAATAGAAATACTCTGAAGAAATTCCAGATAATTAATTTCTTCTGTTTCAAGATGAATTTTTGCAATATTTATCAGCAGTTCTGCCTGTGGTAAAGCATTGTTCTGATAATATCTGATCTGTTTGAAATATTTGTTAGATTCAAAAAGTAAATTCTCGATTTCAACACGCAATAATTGATTTTGATATTCCAGATTATTTGCAGCAATTTCAGATTCAATCTTTGCCTGTTTAATTTTTGATTGTTGTTCAGGAATCCAAAGCGGAACCGATAAACCAATTTGCCAGCTATGCAGGTTATATATATTATCAATTGTCTGGTTGAAATATCCTGCCGAAAACTCCGGGAAATATTCTGATATGGCTATATTCTTTTCAGCAAGGGCAATGTCATGTTTCTGTTTGTAATAAAGAAGCGTTGTATTTTCATCTAAAACAGATATATCGGCATTTTTATATATCATATACATTGCCGGGTCATGATCTTCAGGTTTAATATTCTGAGAAATGTTCATTAATTGCTTTAGCTTGTTTAAAGCGATCTGAAGATCATCAACAGCAATAAAATATTCACTGGTAATTTCGGCAACTTTAGATTTGGCAATTTCTTTATTCAACAGCGAGACATCACCATTGATATAACGCAAATGCATTATTGTATCCATTTTTTGATATAACATTGCTTCATCTTTAAGCAGTTTTACTTTCTTATTTAAATATTGCCAAAATAAGTATGCCGATTTAACTTCGGCTTTCAACCTGTTTTCTTCAAGCTTATATGCCGTTGTTTGCAGGTTGTACTCAATTTTAGCTTTTTTAAGTTTTGCGCCATGCACCATGAGCGAACCAAAATTTTGATTTATCTCAAGATACCTGTCATTCAGCTCAGAATTAATCTGTCCAAACTCATAATTCAATTCGGTTGGATATAAGTCGAAAGCACCAGATTTCAATAATGCAGAACGCTCAACATTTAACTGTGCATTTTTTAAGCGAAGATTATGGGTAAGTGCGGAATCAACAGCTTGTTCTATTGTTATTTCGCGGTAATCTGTTGTATCTTCTGCATTTATAGCAGGTGTAAGTATCAATCCTAAAAGGATAAGTGGAGTAATTATTTTAAGTCTTTTAATTTTAAAATTTATACCATCATCTGAATTCATCATAAGATATAATATTGGCAGAATAATCAGTGTAAGCATGGTTGAAGTAATTATTCCACCAATTACAACAGTAGCTAATGGACGTTGTACTTCAGCCCCTGCTGTCACAGAAATGGCCATGGGCAGAAAACCGAGTATATCCGTTGAAGCCGTCATAAGCACAGGTCGCAATCTGGTGCAGGCACCTTTTATAACGATATATTTTACATTTGAAATCCCTTCGTCATGCATTTGCCTGTAATAAGAAATCAGTACGATACCATTTAGTACTGCAACACCAAAAAGTGCAATAAACCCCACACCTGCAGATATACTGAAAGGAATTCCGCGGATCCATAAAGCTGCAATACCTCCTACTGCTGATAATGGGACAGCAGTAAAAATAAGCAGAGCATATTTAAAAGAATTAAAAGTAAAAAATAATAAAATGAGGATTAGAAGTAAAGCAACTGGTACTGCTAACATCAACCTTTTCCGCGCATTTTCAAGATTTTCAAACTGTCCGCCATATTCAATATAATATCCGGGTTTTAATTTCATTTCTTCTTTTAGTTTATCATCAATATCGGATACCAGACTTGCTATATCTCTGTTTCTTACGTTTATTCCAACAGTAACTCTACGACGCGTATCGTCACGTGAAATTTGCATCGGGCCTTTAATTTCTTTAATATCTGCAACTTCAGAAAGCGGGATAATTTTCCCTTCCGGGTTAACTGCAGATATTATAGAGAGATCAAGGTTATCGCGATATTTTTCATCCATCCTGAGAACAATATCAAATTTGCGATCGTTCTCAAAAATTACACCTGCAGATGTTCCGGAATATGCAGTTGTAATAGTTCTGTTTAATTGCTCAATGTTTAAACTGTACTTGGCAATTTTGTCTCTGTTATATTTCACAATATACTGAGGGAGTCCGGTTATTTGTTCAATTCTTATATCTGCAGCACCCTCAAGTCCTTCGATTATTTTTGATGCTTCCTTCGCTTTTTTAAATAGTTCATCAATATCATCTCCATAGATAACTATGGCTATATCTGATTTAATGCCAGTCATTAATTCATTAAATCTGAGCTGGATAGGTTGTGTGAATTCAAATGATGCTGCCGAAAGTACACTGAGTTTATCCTTCATCTTGCCAATAAGTTCTTCCCTGCTTTTGGCCGAAACCCATTCCTTTTTATCTTTCAGGACTATCATAATATCTGCATCCTCAACTGCCATAGGATCAGTAGGTACTTCAGCGGTGCCAATTTTCGAAACAACCTGTTCAACCTCAGGAAAATTATCCAACAGTATTTTTTCTGCCCGCGTTGACATCTTGATGCTTTGACTGAGAGAACTCCCTGCAGGTACGGTCATTTGCATTGCGAGATCTCCTTCTTCCAGGGTAGGAACAAATTCTCCTCCAAGAAAAGGGAATGAAATAATACTAGCAACAAATACCAGGAAGGTTATAATCAGTATTAGCAGTTTATATCTGATTGAGAATTTAAGTATGGGATGATAACTGTATTTAAGTAAACGAATTATTTTATCAGAAAAAGTCCTTTTTGATATTATTTTCTTTTTTAAAAACAGGGCCGACATCATTGGCACATATGTCATTGAAAGAAAAAATGCACCGAGTATTACAAATGAAAATGTCTGTGCCATGGGACGGAAATTTTTACCTTCAATACCTGTGAGTGTAATTATAGGAATAAATACTACTAATATTATTAAAACACCGAATGCGGCTGAATGATAAATGTTACCTGCTGCTGTCGTTACAACAGTATCCATTTTTTTCTGATCGAGCGTTTTACCGGAATAGTTTTGTTGTATATAATAAAGTATGCTTTCTACAATAATTACTGCACCGTCTATTACTATCCCAAAGTCTATTGCTCCAAGTGACATCAGATTGGCCGATACACCGAATAAGTGCATCAGGATAAAACCAAATAATAACGAAAGAGGAATTACAGATGCAACAATTAGCCCGGACCTGTAATTACCCAATAGTATTACCAATATAAAGATCACGATTAAACCACCTTCCACCAGATTCTTCGCTACCGTATTGGTGGTGCGTTTTACAAGTTCAGATCTATCGAGATATGGTTCTATTGAAACTCCTGCAGGTAACGAAGGTTGAACCTTTTCTATCCGTTCTTTTACTTCACTGATAACTTTTGATGAGTTAGCACCCTTAAGCATAAGGGTTATTCCACCTACGGCTTCACCCTGGCCATTTTTTGTCATAGCACCAAAACGAGGAGCATAACCAAGCTTTACTTTTGCCAGATCTGAGACTAAAACCGGAACGCCATTTTTTATACAGACAACGATGTTCTCAATATCATGTATATTTTCCAGTAAACCTTCAGTACGAATATAAAATGCATATTCAGATTTTTCAATGTAACTTCCACCACTGCTTTGATTATTTTTATTTACTGCTTCATAGATATCGGCACAAGTAAGATTAAAACTTCTCATCAATATAGGATCTACAGCAATTTCATACTGTTTTAAAAACCCACCAAAGCTGCTTATCTCTACAATTCCCGGAATACCTGATAGCTGACGTTTAACGATCCAGTCCTGTATTTCCCTGAGCTTCATCGGAGAATAGATATTTTTATACGCACTATCAACTTTAAGTGTATATTGGAATATTTCTCCCAGACCTGTAGTTATAGGCAACATTTCCGGAGAGTCATAAAATTCGGGAATATCCTGTTTTGCCTGTTGAAGAATTTCACTCACCAGCTGTCTTCCATGAAGTATTGGAACTTTGTCTTTAAATACTACTGTAATTACCGATAACCCATATCTTGAAATACTTCTTATTTCAATAACATCGGTTATGTTAGCCATCGCAATTTCTAAAGGATATGTAATAAATCTTTCAATTTCCTGAGGCGATAAAGACGGAGAAGTAGTTACAATCTGGACCTGGTTGTTAGTTATATCAGGTACTGCATCAATTGGAATTTTTTGCATAGAATAAATGCCAAAACCAATTAAAACAAGTATGAGAAATGCAATGATTGGTTTCTGCTCAACAGAGAACTTAATTATACTTCGGAACATTCTATGAAATTATAGTAATGTGTAAAACAAATCTATCGCTTTTTAATTAGTTGCATAACATTGGTGGGTAATATTATTTAACATTTCCAGGAGCCTAAAGTCGATGATTTTTTAATTTTTGTCGGTATATACCTACTAAACTTTAGGTGAGAATACAATGGAAATTGGGTATAAAGTAACTGGTTAATCGGCTATCTGCTTTTGTAATTTCACTTAAAAGAGAATGACCATGATAAACAATTTTTTAATTAGGGCATTTCCCGGGAAAAATCAACTTCATATTGTACTGGATGGTTTCTTTATGAAGTCTGAAATTGAGCTGGCTTTTTATCTGATCAAAAATGAAAGTAAAAAGTTGAACCCGGGATACGAGGTACTGGTTGATATTAAAAATTTGCACTCTTCAAATCATAGACTGGGTATAAGCTTTGGGAAAATAAAGAAAATGCTAAAACTTATGGGGAGTGGAGAATTAAGGTTTATCGGGCTGAATTACGCCATTGCCAGGCAGATGGAAAAAAATGGCGGAATATACTCATATGAAAATGAGTGGTTATCTTATTAAAATGGGTGCTATTGCTGATATCTTTAGCTATTATCACGGCGTATATTTGTATAGAAAATATTTGAAAGGTTTTTAAGGTGGTCATATAGGTTGTTTCATGGTTAATATTTGATGTAGGGTTTGGTTGGATTTAGGTAGACGGCAGGGTAGCATTCCACATGTTGCCCTGCTTCTTTTTTTATACAAATTCGTTAGAAGAGATTAACCAGTAACAGATTAGCGATGCTTTTTGTAATATATTCATAACTTTATAAAACTGTCGGTAAATACGCATTTTAATTTGAGTAAGTAATTCCATTATTTGAGTATTTATTCTCTTCAAATGGAATTATGTGTTTATTACTTTTGTAAATACAAATAAGAACTTGATTGATGTGGTGGCGTTGATTTAACAGACTTTAAGTAAAAGTCCATGAAAAAATTGAAAGTATTAATAGCTGACGATAATCCCCACTTTGCAAAAGCACTCAAGTTCATGTTATTGGACTCTTTTCAGGATCGCATCGAAGATATTATCATTGTAAAAGACGGAGAAGAGTGTCTGATTGAACTCAACAAGAAAATTTACGACATGGTATTTATGGACATCAATATGCCAAAGATAAATGGTATTGATGCCACACGCGAAGCAACGACATTATACAGGAATCTTATTGTTATTGCCGTTTCATTCCATTCAGAAATGAAATATGTAATTCAAATGATCGAAGCCGGAGCAAGAAGTTATATTATTAAAGACGAAATATGTCGCGATTCTCTTGAAAAGGCATTGGCTATTGAATATTCTTACTAATTATTCATTTTTTCAAATCATTTTTAGTGCACTCTTTTATTAAGAAGTTCTTTTGTGTAAAAAGATTCTTTAATTTAGAACTATTGAATTTCTAAATCCAAGCATCAATGGAAGTTGACCTGTGCTACGCTAATCTTCGCAAAGCAGTACTTTCTATTTTCCCTGTAAATGAAAAATCATTAAAAATATTTCTTGATCTATTTTCTTTCAGGAAACTTCAAAAAGATGAATATTTAAGTAAATCAGGAGACTATCCTTCGCATTTCGCCTTTATTTGTGAAGGTATAATACGATCTTATTATAAAAATTTGGGGGATGATGAAATTGTCAATGGAATTTTTATTGATAATTATTTCGTGCTACCCCTGCCGTCCTTTATATTCAGAAAACCGGCATTTCTGAATTTCCAGGCAGTAAAGGATACAGATATTATGCAGATTAAGTTCTCAGATTTTGAGGCACTATCAAAAGGAAATCCAACACTTGTAAAGTTTATGCAGTCTCTAATAGTAAGAGAGTGGATTGTAAAAAGAGAAATGTATGAATCGGGAATTCATGTATATAACCCGAAAACCAGATTTAATATTTTAAAAGATGCAATTGGAAATTTCATTTCTTCAGTTCCCGCAAAAGATATTGCATCCTATTTAAGAATATCTGAAAAGCAACTTCTCAGATACATGCGGTAGGTATTATTGAAAAGGTTTCAAAAAACACATCATTCATTTTAAAGTTTTCTGACAAACAGTAATTAAATTTGTGATCCTTGCCTTATCAATGGCTTGACAAATCTTTATGGAAACCAACTACTGTAAAAGTTTTATTACATACTCACGACGGCAAACCAATGAGGTTTATATCGGAGATATTCCATTAGGCGGAAATAATCCTGTTAGGCTTCAGTCAATGACAAATACCGATACTCAGGATACACAGAGAAGCGTTGAACAGATAATTCGGATTTATAACAATAAAGCAGATTATGTCAGATTAACGGCTCCGACCATGCGCGATGTCGAAAATTTGAAGGATATCATCACAGAACTTTCAAAACGAAACTGCCCGATACCCGTTATTGCAGACGTTCATTTTAATGCCCGACTGGCAAAGGAAGCCGCCTCAATTGTTCATAAAGTAAGAATTAATCCGGGTAATTTTATCGATAAGAAGTCAAATGGAAGTGGCAATTTTTCTGAAATCCAGTATCGCAAGGAACTTTCAAAACTTGAAGATGTATTTACCGAATTAATTTCTATTTGTAAAAAGCATAAAACAGCTTTAAGAATTGGCACTAATCATGGTTCTCTTTCCGGCAGGATCATGAACAGATATGGAGATACACCGGAAGGAATGGCTGAATCAGCTATGGAATTACTGAGGATTTGTAAAAGAAAAGATTTTGATCAGGTTGTTGTTTCAATGAAAGCCAGCAATACACGTGTAATGGTATATTCAACACGTTTACTTGTTAAGAAGATGGAAGAAGAAGGGATGCAGTTCCCGTTGCATCTTGGAGTAACAGAAGCGGGCGGGGGAGAAGATGGAAGAATAAAATCTGCGATCGGTATTGGAGCAATGCTTATTGATGGAATAGGGGATACAATCAGAGTATCACTTACAGAAGATCCCGAACTGGAAATTCCTGTTGCAAAAAAAATTGTCGATTATATGAATCAACGTGTTAATCATGACACAATAACTGCTTTTGAAAAATATCCATTAAATCCATATCAGTATAAAAGAAGAATTACAGATTCTGTTAAATTCATTGGAGGGAATCAATTAGCGGTAGTTATAAAAGAAATAGAAAATAATAATGATTTGCAGAAAATCGGATGGCAGTTTATTGATGGGAAGTGGAAATTTTCCGAGCTGTCTCCGGATATAATTTTCACAAATTCATGGCCTGATTCATTACCGGTACCGAATGAGAAAAGTGTAATAATGTCTTTTAGGATGAATGATAATAAAGTAAAGAATATTATTCCTTTATATGCCCGGCAGGATTACTATGAAAATACACCATCCGCTTCAGATGTAAAATTTGTTTTACTGAATACGTCAGAATTGGACGAAGAAATGATCAGTCTGATAAAAAATGATAAAAATGCAGTAATAGTTTTAGAATCGGGAAACGCAAATGCAACAGCAGATACGCGTGCTGCTATAATTAGAATGATCAATAGTCAATGTAAGAACCCGGTTATTGTAAAACGTAACTATTCCGAAAAATATAAGGAAGATTTTCAAATCAAAGCATCTGTTGATACAGGTACTTTGCTGATCGACGGACTTATTGATGGTATCTGGCTCGAAAATAAGAATGAAATGTCTGCCGATGAAATAGTAAATACCTCTTTTGCATTATTACAGGCAGGCAGAATGCGATTTTCGAAAACAGAATATATTTCTTGTCCTTCATGCGGCAGAACACTGTTTGATTTACAGACAACAACACAAAAAATCAGGGCTAAAACATCACATTTAAAAGGTTTGAAAATTGGAGTAATGGGGTGTATTGTAAACGGACCGGGTGAAATGGCTGACGCAGATTATGGTTATGTTGGAACAGGTAAAGGGAAGATTACTTTATATAAAGAAAAAAATGTTATTCAAAGAAATGTCCCAGAAGATGAAGCAGTAGAAAAACTTATTGAAATTATTAAAGAAAACGGAGACTGGATTGAACCGTGATCTTCGTTTAAGTGCACTATATGTCGTAAATGATAGTTTAGATTGCTTTAAAAAAGTTTTATTTAAAAATTATCGACTGAATTTCTCTTACCTCGATTGTTCTTTCACTAGGTTGTTCAGTTAGCGGATTAATTATTTTAACAGTAATTTCATTATACTTATCTCCGGGTCCATAACACGACATAACCAGTTCAGCTTCTTCCAAAGTAACTGAAACGCCATCCTTTTTAAAAATCCTTAAAGTTCCTTTCTGATTTCCAACCGTTGTAGCGGGAGGTTCTGTGTAACCTTCAAGAACAATTTTTTCAATATCCTTATATTCTTTGATTTCTGTAACGATATCAGTGTATTTACCTTTAATAATTATATAATTTGAAGAGTACACTTCTTTACCGCACTTTAACTGCCCGAAATGAACAGCATTTATTGTTTCACCATTTTTAAGTGTTATCAATACAGGCTGATCAGGTCTCTGGGCCTTAATTGCAGTTGTAAAGGTTAACACAATAAGTAACAGTACAGCTTTCATTTTCATTTTTTACCTGTTTTACTAGTAAGTTGCCAATTTACGGAATTTTATTAAAAAAGTATAACGTTTCAGGTATCTGATTCATTGTATGATTCTATTATCGATATGAATTTTTCAGGAGTACCGGTTAATTTACCTTCGACATAATTAAAAAAGGCCATTCCGGTTTTTACAGTTGCAACTTCTTTTCCTGTCTCAGAGTTAGTCATAGAGTAAATAAGATCAAATCCTAACCGGGTTATGCCATCAACCCCAATTCTAATTTTTAACTTATCCCCATAATGTCCTTCCGACTTATATTGAATGGCAGCATCTGTCATAATAAGTGACCGGCCTTCAATATCTTTTTCAGAATAAGATAAGTCTGTAAGAAAACGCAAACGGGCTTCGTGCGCAAGTCGCAATACTGCATCGTTTGCCAGATGACCGCCATAGTTTATATCACTTATTTGAATACTGATAAGTGTTTCAAAAATGAATGGTTTATTCAGGCTAATTTTTATTCTGCTCATTTTAATTCTATAAGAAGATTAATTTTATAATTTAAACAACAGAAAGTTTTATTAAATGAGGGTTGAAGGTAAAGAATATAGATCAATATGGATTCATCCAAACAATAAAAATGTTGTCCGGATTATTAATCAGGCGGTTTTACCATTCAGGTTCGAAATAAAAGATCTTACAACACCGGAAGATATTATTGATGCCATTAAGAATATGTTGGTACGCGGGGCTCCTTTAATTGGGGCTGCCGGAGCTTTGGGTATTTATCTGGCTGTTGTCAAACTACATCCCGGAAATCATGCAATGGCTACATTAAGAACAGTAGCAAATAATCTGAAGGAATCAAGACCAACAGCAGTTAATCTGTCATTTGTAATTGATCAGATAATGAATAAAATACCAGAGAACACAACATTGGAAGAACTAAAAGAATTAACCTATCGGTTGGCTTGTGAGCGTATTGAAATGGAATTAGAATTCAGTCGTAAAATAGGTGAGCATGGTTTAGATATTATTAAAGAAATAAATAAAAAAAAGGGAGGAAAACCTGTAAACATTTTAACTCATTGTAATGCAGGCTGGTTGGCTTGTATTGATTATGGTACTGCTACTTCACCAATTTATATGGCACATGATAACGGGATTAATGTTCATGTTTGGGTAGATGAAACACGACCGCGAAATCAGGGGAGCAAACTTACAGCATGGGAACTGGGTCAGCATGGCGTTCCTTATACAATCATAGCAGATAATGCCGGTGGACACCTGATGCAGCATGGTATGGTTGATTTGGTAATAGTAGGTAGCGACCGTACCACACGTAAAGGAGACGTAGCGAATAAGATAGGAACTTATTTAAAGGCACTGGCAGCACATGATAATAACATCCCATTTTATGTGGCACTGCCTTCGTCATCATTCGATTTTACCATAACCGACGGGATTAATGAAATACCTATAGAAAAACGTTCATCAAGGGAGATAACTCATATAGAGGGAATTAAGGATGATAATATAATTGAAATTGAAATAGTTCCGGGAAACGCAAAAGCTGTCAATTACGGGTTCGATGTAACACCTGCAAAATATGTTACCGGAATTATTACTGAACGTGGCATATGCAATGCCGATGAGGTAAGTATCACGGAAATGTTTTCGGATATTATCAATAAATGAATAACGAAGGATATATAAAATTTGACTGTATATGGAAGAATGAATCGATTGATATTCCGGCTGAAATTTTTCATTCTCTTAATTCGTGGCGGGATAAACTTTATAATCTTTCGTTAATCGGGGTTTATCAAAATGGAATAAGTTATGGGAATCTAAGCATAAAGAACAGTGATGGCACCTTTTATATTACAGGAAGTGCGACTGGAAGGAAGCGATTCTTATCATATAATGATTACGCTCTGGTTTCCGAATGGCATTTTGAAAAAAATAGCCTGATCTGTAACGGTAAGACAAAGGCTTCTTCTGAATCTTTAACACATGCGGCTATATACGAGGCTGATAATACTATTAAAGCAGTAATACATATTCATTCTGAAGATATTTGGAACAATCTTCTGAATAAAATACCTGCAACAGGGATGGATATTGATTATGGAACTCCTGAAATGGCCTATGAATTAAAAAGAATACTTGTAAATAAAAATAATGTTTTAAAAAGTATTATAATAATGGGGGGACACAGGGAAGGGATATTAGCTTTTGGGGAAAGCCTTGATTTTGCAGGGGATATCATTTTAAAAAACTACCAGTCTTTAAATAACTGAACTATATCCAATCCGTCAAACAGGTGAAAGGCATGTAAGCCGGCTTTTACTGCTGCGTCAACGTGCATTTCGGTGTCATCAATGAAAATTGTTTTATCAGGATCTAAATTACTATCGGCTATAACATGTTTAAAAATCCGGATATCAGGTTTTCTGAATCCTATATGGTATGAATAATAAGCTTTTATGAATAATGAATTATGATCATCGCCATATTCTTTGCGAAGTTTATCATTATAGAAATCAGTATGAATTTTATTTGTATTGCTAAGCAAATAAAGGTTGTAATTTATTTTTAGTCTTTTCAGTAATTTAATACGGGTGACAGGAGTTTCTCTTAGCACGCTGTTCCAGGCATTGTTTATTTCATTAAACGATGTTTCTTTTTCAACATGCCTCTTCATTTCATTTCTGAATTCTTCAGGTGTTACTTTTCCAAGCTCAAAATCCATGAGAATATCTATCTGGTGTGCTTTTGAGAAAAAGCTTTTAAAATATCGCAGGCCCAGATTACTGAACATTTTATTAGTAATTTCAAAGTCAAGTTCTGTAATTACACCACCCCAGTCGAAAATAATGTTGGTAAAGCTATTGTGATCGATATTCTCTGGCAGCGATATTTTCATTATTTTAGCGTTAGTGCAATTGCATCAAAGATATTTCAGCTATATGAAATTAGCAATCAAGGCGGGTTATAATTTATAATTGATGCACTGATTAAAATGTAAAGAATGAATAAAATTGGAATAATAACCGGACATGGCCTGGATCTGTCTGATGTTGTAGCAAACGGCAAGGATCATTTTATGAATACTCCTTACGGTAAGCCAAGTGCACATTTTCTCTCCGGCAAAATAGACAAAACCGATGTAGTTGTTTTAAAGAGGCATGG
The DNA here is from genome assembly GCA_016929525.1 of Bacteroidales bacterium. GTDB lineage: Bacteria > Bacteroidota > Bacteroidia > Bacteroidales > UBA10428 > UBA10428. Next base: position 28,258 of record JAFGIP010000092.1, on the reverse strand, counting down.
AAGTGAAAGTAAAATACCTGCATTCCTGGTTAATTATAAAGCCAATATTTCGGTTCTGCGTGAAATGGGTTGTACACTTATTCTGGCTACCTCTGTTTGCGGGAGTCTTCAGGAAGAAATTATGGTTGGGGAGTTCGTTGTATTCGATCAGTTTATAGATCTTACAAAACATCGCGAACTTACATATCACGAAAATATACCTTTAAGTGAGTTAAATCATTCGGCATTTAATAACCCGTTTTCAAACGAAATACGAGACAGTCTTATTGAAGCATCGGTAATAAAAGGATATACGATTCACACGAAAGGTACTGTAATAGCTGTTGATGGGCCAAGGCAGTCAACCAGGGCTGAATCAAATTTATTCAGGCATTGGGGTGCAGATGTTGTAAATACGACTACAGTGCCCGAAGCAATACTTTCGCATGAATTAGGAATACCATATGGTGCTATATCACTTTGTACTTATTATGATACATGGCGTACAGATATTGATCCAGCAACCAGACAGGAAAAAGATGAGGTGATACAAGATAATTCAAAAAAATTGCGTGAGCTGGTGTTAACAGCAATTTCAAAGCTTTAAAAGAAATTAAACTTTTGCTTTAAATCAAGATATTTCACGAGAAGGAAAAAATTGCAAATGTGTGTACAATTAATTAATATTGCACTCCCAAAAATTAATGTGTATTTGGAATATTCATTAATTAGTTGCATAGCTCAGTCCCGATAAACAAGAAATTTATAATTTCATATTTTATCGAGGATGCTCGAAAATAAAGCAAAATCTTTGATTTTGTGATTTTCGGCACTGGTTATCCTCCTTCGCTATCACCTTCATTAAAATTCCGGTGATTAAAAAAGTTCCGGAGGATGAAAGAGCACCTGAAAAGCGTCAGTATTAAAGGAACCAAAAAGTAGTAGTGTTCTTTAAATAAAAATAAATGGTCCCATAGCTCAGCTGGTTAGAGCACCTGACTCATAATCAGGGGGTCCATGGTTCGAGCCCATGTGGGACCACTCCTTACACAGCAACGGATTCAAGGTTTTTACCTGAATCCGTTTTTTTATTCATATACATACAAATTACATACTTTCCCGGTCTAAATTGTAATAGAAACTTACTAATATGCATATTTTTTTGTATCCATTTTTGACCCTCCTATAAGACCTTTATCATAGGTAAAATACGCTGGATTTTTGCAAAGGTTTTTCTCTCAAAAAATCCAAACCACATGTAACCCGAATTTTTTTTGATTTTTTTATTGCCTGTTGTTCATGATGTTAACACATTTTTCAGAACAAATCTCACTTTTGAAAAATTAAGTTCGTCTTCAAAAATACGTATCACTATTGTATGAAGCATCAAACTAAAATTCATTAAGTAGAGGTGCACATACATGCAAGAAAAAGGAATTGACATATTAGCTTTATTAAATGTTCCTGCTGAATATAGGTCTCAAATACGTGTAGACATTTCACTTGAAGATTTAATCCAGTTTGCTGAGCATCTGATTAAAGGGATTCAGCATAATAATCCAGCACTTCAACAGAAACCGGATATCGGAAGGATTGACCTTGCTATGGAAGTAACGGGACTTACCAAATCAACAATCTATACTAAGGTGTCTAAGGGTGAGATACCCGTCCTACGCAGAGACGGTACACTTTTCTTTTCGAGGAAAATGCTCGAAAAATGGATACTTGAAGGAAAGCAATTAACAAATAAGGAAATCCAAAACAATGCAGCCAGCTACTTAAAATAATAATAGTGCGCAGTATAAACCTAAAATATAAAAAAATGAAAAATCACGTAACACTTAATTTTTACAGGTCAGATAAGACCTACACTATGTGTGAGCAGACTGAAAACTCTAAAATCGGCCTACCTCCACAATTATATATTGAACCCAATCAAAAAGTAAATGTCGATGCTGCTTTTGCCTTACGTGGCATTAATAAAGGCAAGAAGAGTTATGTAAGCGGGTTAGAAATGCTATATGTGTTTAATAATGAAAATATATATTATGGCTACCACAAAGGAAAACAGGGTAAATCCTTTTTTGTACTCCGAGAGACCATCGATAATCTTATTGTTGAATATTATGGAGGTTGGCGTTCCAGAATTGAACATGAAAGAAGATATCTAGTATTCGAGACTCTAAAGCCTATGTTACTAAAACATATGAGTGAACAAGATGCAAGAGATTTTCTAAGGGATTTAAAAAAGAAAATACATAAATCCTTATAGACTTGATTCCAGGTTATGTATCACAAATAATAAGAAAAGGTTAAATATGAAAAATCATACCAAAAATGAAAAAGAAAAGTTTTAAAAGCATAAAGGAATGGTACAATAATCCTGAAGATAATGATAACAAAAATTCAAGCTGGAATGATTACATATCATGGATGAACAGAAGAATTTTTGAGTCAAATTCGAATATTAGAGCAGAAACAAGCAAGAAAGAAGAAAAAGCTTTTTTTAAGAACGCTACTAAAGGGTTGTACACCCATAGCATGATTCAAAGAATTAAATCATTAACAGAATTTGAAAAAGGAATTACTGAAATCCACGGACCCTCATTGATTGATTCTTATCTGGTTATTGAAATATTTGTTAAACACCTTATAAGAAGATTCCACCCCAACAATAAATTGCCTATTGAAGATGTTAGCTGGGATTGTTTTACACAGTTATATCAAAATGGTCTCTTTGCTTGCTATGATGAATCTTTAGCCAATATCTGGACTTGGGTGGCTTTCGGTGTAAAGAACTTTTTAATTGATCTGGAAAGAAAATATAACAGACACAAGAAATATTTTATTAATTCGGAATTAATAATCGACTTATTAGATAATGACAAAGACCCCTTTACCAATACAAATAGGAAGAAACTTTTGTTCTTGCTAGAAGAAATAAGACCAGAAAATATAGGGGAAATAAAATTTCGTTCGAGAAAAAAGTCCTATTCTGATAAAAGAACAATCGAGGTGAATTTATCCGAGTATATCGTCCTACACTTGTTCTTGGCTGGTTTAAATTTCAAAATGATTTCACAATTGTTCGATGTTTCTCATAGATACATAGGTATATTATTCAAAAAAGGGGCTAATCTATTAAAGAGCCATGCAAATAAATTTAATCTGGAATTCGATGATTTGCATGAATACCTATATGAAGACGATGTAGCAGAACTGATATCAGTAATAAGAAAATTACAGTTATAATTATCTTATTATTATACATATACATTTTTACATCATTTTTTTTAATGGCTTATTTCATTTTCGGATACTTTCTTACGTATCTTAAAAGCACCAGTTTAAAATTGAAAATCTCGGGAGGCGGGAGACATCTTATTTTTTCAACTGCTCATCATTTACATAATATGAGTATTACCTTTAGCTCTTGCTGAAACATTACGAAATAGTTACCTTTTAACTTTATCAGACATAGCAGGATATTAAAAAGGTTTTTATATTTTGTCCAATCAACATCGGAATCAATAAATACAAGAATAAGTATTCCAATTATAATTTATTTGGTGAGATATTTGGTAGTGTTTCAGCAAGAGCAAAGTGTAGCGCTCCAAAGGGATTTTTCAACCGAGAATTAAAACTATCTGAACCGAAAGACTGAATTATCGAATTAAACCCGAATTATCGGTCTCTCCAAGGTTCGGTTTATATTCGAGATAATATATTGTTCGCCCTGTTTTTGTCAAAAAAACGGGGCTTTTTATTGCACTACATTCAAATGTTTTGTTTAAATTGCAATACAATTGATGTAATACGCAATTTTTATGACACAAAAATCCATTAACCGATTGAAGGTAGTGCTTGTTGAGCAGAACAAGACCAGTAAATGGTTAGCACAGGTTTTGGATAAAAATCCTGCGACTGTTTCCCGGTGGTGTACGAATGAAAGTCAGCCATCATTGGAAACCTTACTTGACATTGCGAAAGCATTACAGGTTGATGTTAAAGACTTATTGAATTCAACGATTGAATAGATACAGATATGACGAATTTTCAGGATAAAGCAAATTTTATTTGGAGCATTGCCGACTATTTACGGGGCGACTACAAACAGGCAGAATATGGAAAGGTGATACTTCCGTTAACGGTTCTCAGGCGACTTGATTGCTTGCTTACCCCTAATAAAAAGGAGGTGTTGAGCCAATATGAAAAGGTGAAGAAGCAAAGTGAGGATGTGATAGACAGAATTCTGAATCAGAAGTCAGGCTATGATTATTTTCACAATCACAGTCCTTTCGATTTTGAAAAACTACTTGGTGACCCAAATAATATAGCTGCAAACCTTCGCAACTATATAGCAGGATTTTCAGCTAATATCAAAGAGGTATTTGAAAATTTCCGGTTCGATGAGCAGATAAAAAGGCTCGATGATGCAAACCTGTTGTACAAGGTGATGCAGGAGTTTAATAGTGTAGACCTCTCTTTGTCGCAGTCATTGGAGATGGGATATATTTTTGAACATCTGATACGGAAATTTGCGGAGGCATCTAACGAAACTGCCGGGGAGCATTTTACACCTCGTGAGGTTATTCGCCTGATGGTGCATTTATTGTTTGCCGAAGATGATGATATTTTCAAGGAAGGAACGATAAAGGAAATGTATGACCCGGCTTGTGGAACAGGTGGGATGTTATCTATTGCAGAGGACTATTTTAAAGCTCATAATAACAGTCCAAGTTCACAGCTTAATTTGTATGGTCAGGAACTGAACCCGGAGAGTTATGCTATTTGCAAAGCAGATATGATGATTAAGGGGCAAAATCCGGGGAATATTAAACAGGGAAATTCCTTCACTCAGGATGGTTTATCAAATGAGAAATTTCACTACATGCTTTCAAATCCGCCTTTTGGTGTGAATTGGAAGAAGGTACAATCAGAGATTCAGGATGAGTATGAGAAGCTGGGATTTGCGGGAAGGTTTGGGGCAGGATTACCAAGTGTAAGCGATGGTTCATTGCTGTTCCTGCTACACATGATTTCCAAGATGAAAGACCCCAAAGATGGTGGTTCACGGTTAGCAATAGTATTTAATGGTTCGCCTTTGTTTACAGGTGGTGCTGGTAGTGGTGTTTCCAGTATCCGTAAATGGATTATTGAGAATGACTTACTGGAAGGTATTGTTGCCCTGCCCGACCAGCTATTTTACAATACAGGAATTTCGACTTATGTATGGGTGCTTTCAAACCGAAAGAGCAAGAAACGACAAGGCAAAATACAACTGGTAAATGCAACCAGCTACTTCCAAAAAATGAAAAGGAGCTTAGGTAATAAGCGAAACGAAATTAGCGACAAGCAGATTGAGAAAATTACCCGAATCTATTGTGAGTATAAGGATGGTGAATACTCAAAAATATTTGACCGGGAAGATTTTGGTTATACTCGTGTACAGGTGGATCGTCCTCAAAAGGATGAAAAGGGAAACATTCTGACCGATGCAAAGAAAAATCCGAAACCTGACAGCAGCTTGCGTGATTATGAAAATGTACCGCTAAAACAAGATATTGAGGAATACTTCAAACAGGAGGTGTTGCCTCATGTGCCTGACGCATGGATGGACAGAACGAATGATAAAATCGGGTACGAGATAAACTTCACTCGTTACTTTTATAAGTATCAGCCTTTGCGCTCGCTCGAAGAAATTAGGGCTGACATTTTAAAGCTGGAAAAAGAAACAGTGAGATCAATTAAGAGTATTACCGATGATTAGTAAACTTGACTTTAATTGGCTAGATGATTTTATAGCTAATCTGCCCGAAGAATTAAAGGACAGAAGAAATATTTTTGAAATTGCTGGTTTTCCTCACTGGGAACAGGTAAATAGTAATTTTTTAGCATTTTATTTTGATAATAAGGAAGACCATAAATTCGAAAGCCTTTTTTTTGATAGCCTAATTGAATTAATTCATTTAAAATTAGGAAGGTTAGCTCCACAATTTCTGGATGAATTAACTCCAGATTTTACAGTCTTTCGAGAATTTGAGTTCATTGATATCCTTATTGTTTCGAATAATAAGGGAAATAATAAATATAGTTATGAATGGGCAATTCTTATTGAAAATAAAATCCATGCTAATTTGTATAACGATTTAAAAACTTATTGGAATTGCGTTAACGTAAAAAGTAAGAAGATTGGCATTGTTCTTACATTAAAGCCATTAAGCGATGATGAGAACAGTTATCTTCAAAAGCTAAAGTCGGAAGGGATTTTATATGTGCATATCACGCATAATGAATTATTAAGCCAGGTGTCTTTAAATATCTATCAATATTTTAAGAATAGTGATGATAGACATTTACTCTTTCTAAAAGAATATATTTCGAATATAAACTATTTATATAGTGAAGATAAATCAAACCCAAATATGGAAACAAAGCTGAAAGAATACCAAATCAATTTTAAAAAGATAAAAGCTATTTCGGAATTAGAAATGGAATTGCGAAGATATATATCCAAAATGGTTTTTGGCACATTTAAAAAATTTGGTTTTGAGCCAACTAATACAAAGGATTCTTCAAAGTCAAAGCATTTATACCCAGTTAAATCCTTTTTTGATAATGGGAAATTAAAACATCCAGAAGAATTTAGAATTTATATTGATATAGATGATCTTTTATGTTATAATAATTTTTTTTCTGCATATGAATTACATTCCGATTTCGTAGAATATGGAGGCAAATTAAAGTCAAAACTTACTAATCTTAGTTTACCACAACATGTGCAATTTGGTGAGAGAGGAAAAGATACGGGGACTTTTTATCATATTTTTATATTGGATATTGATTTATCAAATCATTTCACGGACAAAGATTCATTAAGTGAAAAACTTGAAGAAATCTTAGAAGCAACATTATTTAATGATAAAAACAACTTAGTGCAATTAACTACGGATAAACTAAAAAGGATTATTAAAAATTAATGAAGAAATACCCAAAATACAAGGATTCAGGGATTGAATGGATTGATATTATTCCAAAAGAATGGTTTTCTGCAAGTCTTAGATGGATTTCTAATATTTATGCTGGTGGAACACCTTCAAAAGACAAAGAGGAGTATTGGAATGATGGAGTTATACCATGGTTAAACTCTGGAACAGTTAATCAATTTAATATTACTGAACCCTCTGAACACATTTCTGTGCTTGGTTATGAAAGTTCAAGTGCTAAGTGGATACCAGAAAAATCAATTATCATCGCATTAGCTGGACAAGGTAAAACAAAAGGTATGGCAGGACAAGTAATGTTTAAATGTACTTGTAATCAATCATTGGGAGTGATTGTTCCTAATGATGTTAATTATACTAGATATTTGCTTTATTGGCTTACAGCAAACTATCAAAACATAAGAAACCTTGGTGGAGGGGATAAGAGAGATGGTTTAAATTTAGAGATGATAGGAAGCATAAAAGCACCATTACCAACAATTGCAGAACAAACTTTTATAGCAAGCTACCTCGACCAAAAAACCGCCCAAATCGATGAAACCATTGCCAAAAAAGAACGCCTGATTGAGTTGTTGGAAGAAGAACGCAAAGCCATTATTAACAATGCCGTAACAAAGGGCATTGACCCGAATGTGAAGTTAAAGCCATCAGGTATTGAATGGTTGGGGGATATACCGGAGCATTGGGAGAAAACGCTTCTAAAGTACCATATCTCTGTTAAGGCAAGAATTGGATGGAAAGGATTGAAAGCTGATGAATATGTCGAGGAAGGCTATGGTTTTATTGCAACTCCAAACATTAAAACTGATGCAATAGATTTTGAGAGTATTAATTATATCACAGAGGAACGATATTTTGAATCACCTGAAATCATGTTAGAGATAGGCGATATTTTATTGGCTAAAGATGGTTCAACGTTGGGGATAGTAAATTTAGTAAAAAGCCTTCCAATACCTTCAACTGTAAATTCATCAATTGCAGTTCTGAGAATTTATGATAAGAAGCATCTTTCCCCCGAGTATATTAGGTTTTTCTTGGAATCTGATTATACACAAAATGTAATAACTATTCTTAAAACAGGAATGGGTGTACCGCATCTTTTCCAAGCAGATATTGTGAATTTTAAATTGCTTATACCACCTATTACTGAGCAGAAGATAATATGTCAACATATCAATGTGGAATTGAAACTGAATAGAGAAATAAAAGATAAGATTGATAGTGAAATCAAATTATTAAAAGAATATCGCCAGGCCTTAATATTTGAAGCAGTAACCGGTAAAATTGATGTACGGAATTAAACCATTATAAAATGCAACAGAAAACATTTAATATCTATTGCGATGAAAGCACACATCTTGAAAACGATGGAATGCCTTACATGATAATAGCCTATGTTAGTTCAGCATGGAATCAGGTAAAGATTCATTCCGGTCATATTATGATGCTTCGGGAAAAGCATAATTTCAAAGGTGAAATTAAGTGGTCGAAGCTTTCCGAATCGAACTATCCCTTTTATGCCGACTTGGTTGATTATTTCTTTGCAACAGATTTAAACTTTCGGGCAGTTATTGTTGACAAAACAAAAATCGACAACAGCCGATTTGGTTATACACATAACGATTTTTATTATCGCATGTATTACCAGTTGCTTCACCATAAAATTGATATGGAGTATACTTATAACATCTATCTCGATATAAAGGATACATGCAGTTATCGAAAAATAAATAAGCTACGGGAGATACTCAATATAGATTATAGCAATATCCGTAACCTGCAATTCATTCGTTCACACGAAAGTGTTTTATTACAATTATCGGATGTGTTAATGGGAGCATTAAATTACCATTTAAGGCGTAATTTTAAAATGATTGCCAAGATTAAAATAGTGGATAAAATTAAGCACCACACTAAACGACCTTTGGAGCTTACCACGCCCAAAACCGCAAGCAAGTTTAACCTCTTTTTTATTGAACTTAAATAGTCTGTTTGGCAATGAATATACTTAAGAAATATCCCGAATTACTGGAATTGGCTTATTTGTCGGTTGTCGAACGGACAAAATCTCTAAAGAGTATTTTTGAGCGAGATATTGAAAATGACCCAAACCTAAATTTCAGAAAAAAAAAGATTTACCCGATAAAAGGTGAAGAACCTGCAATGCAACTATTATTTAATCATTTAACACGCGAGGAAGTTGAGGAAGAAGATGAAAGTGGCAGGAAAGTAAAACGCAGGGTGTTTGATATGCACCGCTCACAACGCTTGCATTGGGTTAAGTATCACATTGAGGAGAATAAAAAGGATAAAATGGAGATTTTCAGTACTGAGGAACGTGTTAAAGGGAAAACTGTCTTCCGTACCTACATTTTTGACTTAGCTGAAAAATATGTCATTGTTTTGGAACCGCAGAGAACGAAGAAAGATTACTATTTACTGACAGCTTTTTATTTATACAAAAAACATGGAGAAACACAGATAAAGAATAAACTTAAAAATAAACTGGGAGAGATACTCTAAAAACGCAGAGGACGGTGTATATCAAGATACATCGTCCTCCGAAACTCCTTCTTCCTAATTAAGGAAAGATGAGTGAGCCAAAAGTATCACATTGTTATGATATAAACAAATTATTAACATTTATTTACACATATGAACAATTTAATGTGATGAAAATAAGCCAAATAGGGTCAAATCACTTGTTGAAAATTTAATAGTATGACTAAAATCCATTCAGAAGCCGCATTTGAAGAAGCCATAGAACAGTACTTATTGGATAGTGCCGGTTATATTAAAGGTATATCAGAAAACTTTAACAAAACATACGCAGTAGATACACAGCATTTGTTTAGTTTTCTTCAAAATAGCCAACCCGAAGAATGGAAGAAGTTATACTCGGTTCACCGCAGCGAGATTGAAACTAAAATCCTGTTCCGCTTAGATAAAGAAATGACAAACCGGGGTGCAATAGATGTGCTACGTAATGGTTTTACAGATAATGGAATTCATTTTAACCTTGCTTACTTCCGGCCGGAAACCTCTTTAAATCCTGAAACTGAGAAGCTCTATAATCAAAACATCCTATCAGTAACCCGGCAGGTATATTACAGCACAAAAAATGAAAATTCAGTTGATATTGCTCTATTCCTGAACGGTATTCCAGTGGCTACGGTAGAGTTAAAAAACCAGTTTACCCGGCAGAATACCAGTAATGCCAAACGCCAGTTTATCGAGGACAGAGACCCGCGCGAAACCTTATTTCAGTTTAAACGGGGGGCATTGGTGCATTTTGCTGTTGATACCGATGAGGTGTATCTGGCAACCAAGCTGGAAGGCAAAGAAACTTTCTTTTTACCTTTCAATCTTGGTTATAATGGCGGAGCAGGAAATCCGCCCAACCCGAAAGGGCATAAAACATCCTACTTATGGGAATATGTCTGGCAGAAGGATAGCTGGGTAGATATTATTGGCAGGTTTATCCATCTCGACAGAGAGGAGATAATTGTGGATGGGAAGAAGTATGTGAAAGAAAATATGATATTCCCCCGGTTTCACCAGTTGGATGTTGTTCGCAGGCTTACAACGCATGCCAAAGAAAATGAAGTAGGTCATAATTACCTGATACAGCATTCAGCCGGTAGTGGCAAATCCAATTCCATTGCATGGTTGGCTTATCGTCTGTTTAGTCTGCACAATAAGGAGGATAAAAAGATTTTTCATTCGGTGGTTGTTATAACTGACAGACGGATTCTGGATAAACAATTACAGGATACCATTTATCAGTTTGAACACAAACAGGGGGTAGTACATAAAATAGATGTCAATACACATCAGCTGAGAGATGCCCTAATCAATGGAAACAGCATTATTATTACAACCTTGCAAAAGTTCCCTTTCATTCTCGAAAGCATCGACAGGCTTTCGCAGGAAGAAGGGATTGATAAGAAAGATACCTTAAAGAAGATTGCCAGAAATAAGTATGCCGTAATTGTTGATGAAGCTCATAGTTCGCAGGGCGGTGAAGCATCCAAACAAATGAAAGAAATATTGGGCAGTGCAGTTGATAAAGAAAATGATGAAGATTTGACTTCGGAAGATTTAATCCGGCAATCGATGCAAGCCAGAGGAAAGCAGCCAAATTTGAGTTTCTTTGGTTATACAGCAACACCAAAAGCGAAAACATTAGAGGTATTCGGTGAAACGGGAGCAGATGGAAAGCCCCGCCCCTTTCATCTGTATTCAATGAAGCAAGCTATTGAAGAAAACTTCATATTGGATGTACTGCAAAACTACATGACTTATAAAACCTTTTATAAACTCACACAGCAAGACGAAGATCGCACAGTACAGAAGAAAAAAGCAAGCCGGGCAATTGCAAGATTCTTGTCCTTGCATCCTTACAACCTTTCTCAAAAAACCGAAGTAATGTTGGAGCATTTCAAACAAGTAGTATCAGGGAAAATTGGAGGAAAGGCAAAGGCTATGGTAGTAACTGGTTCCAGATTGCATGCTGTCAGGTATTACTTTGAGTTCAAGAAATACATTGAGGCAAACAATTATAATATAAAGACACTGGTAGCTTTCTCTGGTAAGGTATCTGACCCCGAAGTACCGGATAGCGAGTGGACAGAAGAACAGTTGAACGGTATCAAAGAACGGGAGTTGCCAGAAAAATTCAATACCAATGAATACCAGTTGTTACTGGTCGCAGATAAATACCAGACCGGATTTGACCAGCCTTTGCTGCATACCATGTATGTAGATAAAAAATTGTCAGGTGTTCAGGCAGTACAAACATTAAGTAGGTTGAACAGAACCTGTGCCGGAAAAGAAAACACGTTTGTACTTGACTTTGCCAATGAGGAAGAAGAAATACGCAATTCATTTCAGCCTTATTATCAACTGACCTCAGTTACGGAAGTATCAGATCCGAACAGACTGTATGATTTAAAGACAAAACTGGAACAAGCGCAGATAATCTGGCAAACAGAGGTAGATAACTTCTGCAAAGAGTACTTCAAGAAGATTGATATTCATAAAAACAAAATCCATGCAATGTTAAATGCTTATATCGACCCGGCAGTGGATAGGTATAATGGAATGGATACTGAAGAAGAACAAGAGGACTTTAAGCATTTACTCACGCAATTTGTGCGTTCTTATGCGTTTTTAAGTCAGATTATACCCTTTGCCGACATAGAGCTTGAAAAGTATTATGCCTACTGTAAACTGCTGCTAAATAAGCTGCCAAGAAAACTTTTATCAGATAGGTTTAAATTGGGAAAGGATGAGGTGAGCTTGGAATACTATCGGCTGCAAAAAACAATGGAAGGTAATATCGTTCTTGACCCGGAGGCAGAATATGGCTTACAACCTGCTACCGAAGCAGGAATGCGAAAAGACAAAGAGGATAAAGGTGAGTTATCGGACATAATAGAAAATATTAATGAGCGGTTCGGTACTGATTTCACACAAGCGGACAGACTTTTTTTCGATCAAGTGGGTATAGATTTGGTGTCAGATGAAACAATAGTGAAACAAGCCCTGACCAATACTTTTGAAAACTTTAAAAAAGGAAAACTTGAAGACCTTTTTTATCAGAAGCTGATTGACAGAATGGACTTGAACGATGATACAACCAACAAGCTATTGAACAATAAGAATCTGGCGAATGCCATAATCTTTGAGTATCTGGCAAAGTCGATATATAAGAATATTAATGTTGAGAAATAAGGTGCAATCATGAATAAATTCAAAAACGCTGCAATCGAAATCCTAAAAGAGGCTGGTGAACCTTTACATTATAAGGAAATCACAAAAAGAGCTTTGGAAAAAGGCATTCTGGAAAGTGAAGGTAAAACGCCGGATGCTTCGATGAATGCGCAAATTACTACTGAAATTGCTTCTTTAGGTGAGGCATCAACTTTTATTAGAATAGCTCCTGCTATTTTTGGTATTAATCCTAAACCTATAGACCAACCCAAACATAAGCTGATGAAATCTTCTACTGTTAAAGGAGATGATTCCGGGGGAAGCAATTATGTAGCAAAATCGGGTGAATTTTATGTCTGTAGTGAACTTCTACTTCGTGGGTTTAATGCAAGTATCATGAGTGTTGATGTTGGTATGGATTTAATCGCCACAAAAAATAATAAACTGTTTTCATTGCAGGTTAAAACAGCAAATGAAATAAATAATCAATTTGTATTTAATGTGCGCAAGGTTGCACTTGAAAGAGAGTATGCTGGTAATGTCTATTATGTATTTGTAATGATTCATGAAGATATTTCAAAATCTGTATTGATTTTACCGGCACATAAAATAGATGAGCTTATTTTTTCAAATATAATCAAGGAAGTCAAAAACCATGAACGGTTTTCAGTTACATTAAAAGTCCGGAAAGATGAAATTTTTATAGGCACTCTCTCCAATCCAATTGTCTATTATTGGAATAATTGGGAGGTTATAAAATAACTAATTAAATTATATGATTGATAGAGATTATATATTGTCTGAAGATTTTTTCAACTTGTTGAGAAAAAGGATATTCAGATATAGTAGAGTTCTCGGTGGAAAGGGAGGTATGTTGGATTCGGTTATTAGAAGTGGAATAAACTTTGAGAATGAGTTAAATAGATTAAACATTGACTTTCCAATTTTTAATGGTGATTTCTGGGGCTATGGGATTAACTATATAAAATTGGATGATGAAGAATTCATTAATCCTGAAGTAGAGCAGATTGCCAGAGTTTCTGAACTAAATAAGCATCACAACCCCAAGTACATTGTTCTTAATATTATTATTTTTTCAGTTGTCGGTTTTGAATTTCAATTTCACATATTTCAATTAAATGTGGTTCAAGGAAATTTCATCTCTCGTAACCTTGAAAAGTTGACTATCGATGAGAAACTTAGTATCCAGTTTAAAACGGTAAACTCAAACACCATAATAATCTTAGAAGGTGAAAAGAGACTGGAATTTCAACTTGATAGAAATTTATTGACTGTGTTTAATAGACCTCATAAGTTTACCAAGCAGATTATTGATCATATAAATAGGAAGAAAGAGCAGAAAAGGGAAATCGAAAAATTACCAGATAATTATACCGATGATATATTAGAGGCACTTAATAAAAATAACGTCAGTGAGTTTATCAATGGATTAAAGTCCATAATTTCAACTATTCCGTATCAAATATTTGGAGAACATGAAAAATTTTATCATGCTATTATGCATATAATAGTTGTAATGATTAATCGAAGAACCAACTCCGAAATAAGTACTTCCCGGGGCAGGTCGGATACAATAATTGAATTGAAAAAATATATTTATATAATTGAATGTAAGGTAACAAACGCTAAAGAAGCTATTGACCAGATATATGAGAAAAAATATTATGAGCCATACTTACGTCATAAAAAAGTCATTCACTTAATTGGGATTTCATTTGATGAGGAAAAGAAATGTATATCAGATTGGAAGTCGGAAAATCTGAATATGAGCAAAATCTCTTGATTACTCAATCCTTCAAGGTTTATTATTTATTGCAAAAATAACGGACCTTAAAATTTCGAATATATTTCAAAACAATTATCGGTTTATTTGCGTATAAATAACTAAATTTATGTGTAAAAAAACCTTTTTATTTAAAATGAGTGTTTTTGGATATATAAGAGTAAGCACAGATAAGCAGGATTTAGAAAAACAAAGACACCTGCTAAATGAGTATTCACAGCAGCGAAAACTACTTATAGATGACATGCTGCAAATTGAAATATCTTCGAAGAAGTCATTAAAGGAAAGAAGAATTGAAGAACTTCTGAATAAAGTTAGCAAGGGGGATTTATTATGGGTTGCTGAACTTAGCCGATTAGGTAGAAACATGTTGGAAGTTTTAAATATCATTGAGGCTCTTACTGAAAAAGGTGTAAAAATTGAATTTGTAAGGCAGCCTGAACTTTCTACTACTGCAAGTCATGGAAAACTCTTGTTGGCTGTATATAGTTATTTTGCGGAAGCTGAGAGAGACTTCATTTCTATGAGAACAAAACAAGGTCTTGCGGTTGCAAAAGCAAACGGCAAAAAGCTAGGTCGCCCCAAAGGAAGTAAAAACAAAGATGGTTTTAAGCTTGACCCATACAAAGACCAAATCCTAGAATATCGGAAAATGGGTTTGTCTGTAAGGGCAATTGAGAAAATCATTAACAACCAAATGCCCGGAGATAGTAAGATGAGTTATAATAGTTACAAGAATTATATTGACAGAATATAAATAGTAGTTAAATTTGAGTAATAAACCCTAAAATTTGAAAATATAGAATAAAGAAATTGTGAAAATATAGTTACCGACTTTTTCCTGCTCCGAAAAACGCCAAAAATTTATACTACGAGGGAAAAATGTTCAGGGACGCCGAATGGGCGTACCTTGGCATTACTCGTAGTAGGCATTGGCGTGCCTTCGGAGCAAATGACCGAGGCTACGCCTTTTTTTATTAATTAAATATATGATTATGAAAACAATAAAACAGTCTATTAAGTTTTTTGCCCTCTTTTGTTGTATTACTGCCTGCTCATCCAGCACCCAAAGTATTGACTTGGTCGGCATATGGAATGTTCAATCAATTACCTCAGGTGATGTAGAATTAGTAAGTAAGAATGATGGATTGTTCCTTGACTTTAGGGCAAGTAATATTTTGTATGGAGGTGATGGGTATGGTTTTAGTAAAGGGTCTTGGAAAACCTCATCAGCAAAAGTAGAGTTAATTATCGATGGTGATACCATTACAGGAGTAGCAACATATCTTCCAGATAGTACTTTAGAGATAAAAGGTAATCATTCTGATGGAAGTCCTGCTGTGATGAAGATGGTGAAAAACAAATACAAGGGAGAGCTTGGTGTACTTGTTGCACAGGTATACAGTCCAAAACGATACCCTGACAAAACAGTTACAGAGGCTGTAAATGGATTTTTTAGTGAACCGAAATGGGAATCCTTTTTTGATGTTGAAATAGAAGGCTTTTATGTCAATATGAAAGGAGGAATGACATTCGATGGTAAGCCTGTAGATGCTTTACTCCAATTCAAAGTAACAAGCATTTTCGATTGTGAAATATCTGCATTTGAAATGAATGGTGTTCCACAAAATGAATTGATGCTAGTAGGTTTGCTTGAAAAGATGTTTGAGTAAAATCGACAATTTAGGTTGTTTTAAATCCGGCAAGTTTCCGGGCTGTTTTATCTAATAAGATACGTCCAAGAACAGGTTTCGATTTACCAAAAAAAGTGGTCGAATCGGAAGTTTGTATTGAAGTGTGAACTTTATGTAGAAATAATTGGCATATTGTCATTCCTGGATATATTGCAATAGGAACTTCCCCTAAGTTAGTTATTTCAAGAGTTAAACAACCACTAAAACCGCTATGAACACCTACAGCAGTAGCAATTACTAATCCTCTACGACCCCACGAAGATCTACCTTGAACATAACCAGATAAGTCATAAGGTAGCTTAATCCATTCAAGTGTAACCCCTAAAACAAAATCTCTTGGATGAAGAATGAAACTTTTCCCAAAAGGGACATAATGAGATTCCATTAATCTTTTTTCCTTGTTGATATCTTTATCTTCTGCTTCGATATCAAGGATTGTACATCGACTATGTTTGGTGGATAAGAATCTAGTTCCAAGCCGCATATCAACAGATGAGGAACCGCTGTTTTTTAGTTCTTCAATATCAATTGGTTGTATAACAAGCTTTGTTTCATCTTCTGCTTGAAGCCGTTCATAAACAATATCTGACTTTAGGATCATTTTTCAAGGAGTCGTTGGTTTATTTCGAGAATTTCATATGATTTAATAGTAAGTTCATTTAGGAAAGCAATTTTTTTATTTTCAGAAATTTTTATGTCATCCCACTTATTTTCCTCAAAGTATACATCCCATGCAACATTTGTAATATCTGCTAGTGAATTTGCCGAACTTACTGGAACACCAGAAAGTATTTGGGATTTTAGTTCAGAATAATTAGATGGTTTTGCATAAATAACTCCTTTATTTTTCAATAAAATGCTTACATCTTGAATCAGTGCGTCAACTTGACTTGACGCTATATTTTCAGATATTTCAAGCAATTTATCTCTTCTGTTAATAGATGGATTTAGTTGAGTTTTAAAGAGATTTTCAAAATTAGTGGGCAAGTCATTGTTAAAATGCTTGGCAGCTTTAAGCATTGCTATTGCTCTGTTCTTGGCATTTGGATGACTTTGATTAAGGGATTTACTAATCTTTGGTGCTAACAAATAGGAAAATGAATAAAGGTATGATTCTCCGAATAGACCAATTCCAATAAAATCGCAGAAATACTCAATACATTTAATTAGAGATACTTCTGTCATGTAGCCGATCTCGGTGTTATCATAGCTACTTGAATATTTTGTCAAGATTTCTGTTTGAAGGAGCGCTCGATATTTATTATCGAAGCTTGTATTATCCCATATGGAATGACCAAGTTCATGGCCACTGAGAGGCACTATTAAGGGATTTTCTGCTTCAGCTACGGGTAATCCAATAAAAACAAAATTACTTAATTCAGTCGGGATTGAAAAGTTGACAGGACTATAATACTCCCATTCGGAGCTTATAATCAATCTGGTATGTTCACCTAAAATCCTTGCTGCTAACCTCCTGAATGAGAAATAAATTTCGAAACTGTTTATCGGTTCGGAGGATTTTGAAATATATCCTAAGTATCTCTGGAAAATAAATAACTGATCTGAAGCTCGAGAACATCTTGATTTTAAAGCATCATCTATTAAAACAGATTTTGAAACGGCGTCATGTTGATCTGTTATATGTTTTGAAATTTTATCGA
This sequence comes from Bacteroidales bacterium, assembly GCA_016929525.1. Classification (GTDB taxonomy): domain Bacteria; phylum Bacteroidota; class Bacteroidia; order Bacteroidales; family UBA10428; genus UBA10428. Next base: position 10,401 of record JAFGIP010000092.1, on the reverse strand, counting down.
GAGCTTCACTAGAATCCAAATAAGGAAAATCTAATTCCTTTAGATGCTGGATCTGCTTCAAAAAAGCTTCGATCCTTGAAATCGTAAACTGCTTATAATCTAAACTAGGCAAAATGTTTCTTTAAATCTTCCACTTCTTCTCTGTAAAGGGCTGCACTATCTGATAACGCTACGCAAAAAGCTACCAATTTCTTAATTTCTTCGTCCTTTGAACTAATATTATCAGGATTAAGTTGGTTAGCAATCTTTATTGCTTCGTTTGCTATCTCTGCAATGGTTTTTTGGCCAAAAGCAGCATCCAAAGAGTTTGACATAGCATCAGATACTACTGAGGCATGATCCAATCTATATGCGCCGGATTCTTTTAAACTGTCAGAAAATGATTCCTGAAGAATAGAAGCTAATATTTTAACTGATTTAAAATCAGTTGAAATATTTCTTTGGGAGCGGACAAGTTCTTCAGCAGCTTCGATAGCTAATAAGCTTATATCAAGCCTTTGTGTTTTTTCATTTAATTGATATGTCATAGCTCTTTAGTTAGTTTTTCAATTTTGTCTGACATTAAGAAATCTTCCATTGATCGTCTTATCAATTGTTCTGCTACTTCTGATTTCGTTCTACCAAACATTCCTGTTTCAATAAGCTTTTCAAGAAAGCTAATGACTCGAGGATTTGTTGTCATGGTTACTTTTTCTGGTTTGGTATTGTAGCTTGGCTTTGACATGACTTCTATTTATGGTATAAATATACCATAAATAGAAGTCTATTGCAAAATATTTAACATTTTTATGATTAAAACGTTGATTATATAATCAAAATTTTGTATACAAGGTACTAATTTTTTAAGTCAATCTTCAAATCTTGTTAGATTAATTGCAGCCTTCTTTTTTTCATCAAAATCGAAACTGCCAATATAATTGTCAGTAGTCTTAGTAGAACTGTGCCCTAATTGTTCCGAGATAAATTTTACTGACATTCCGGCCTGTACCATAATTGTTGAATAGGTATGTCTTGCCACATAGGTAGTAAGTGCAATAGGTATACCAAGTTTTGAACCTATCTTTTTCATATACTTATTGATGGTCTTTATTGCCTGGTGTATACGATCATGAGTTTGCTTTTGAGTTAAACCTTTTTTCAGTATGGGAAAAATAAAGTTATCAGGTGATACAGGTTTGTTTCCCCATTTGTCTATGATAAAACGTACCTCATCAGTTAAAACGGCTTCAATCGGTGTTAAATCCTTTTTTCTGGAACTGGCTGTTTTGGCTCGTATAAATATTATGGATTCATTTTTTATGTTTCTGTATTTAAGTAAGGCAATATCCTTAATATTAATGCCATTGCACAGGTAGGAAAATATCCAGTAATCTTTTGCTTTATCTTCTGGTGAATAAGGAATTGTGCTGTAATTTAAAAGTTTTACTAAATCTGATTTTGTCAATGCTTTCTTAATATTCCTGCTTGTTGGTATTTGATAACCATTTTTCCCAAACGGATAAATCTTCTCACTTATTAATTTTATCTTTTGAGCATAATTGAATATAGCTCTTAATGGCCTTAAGTAAATACCAACTGTTGAAATGGACTTTTCATTATCCAGCATCCATTTCTCATAGGATTTCAAGAATCCTTCATTAATATCGATAAAGTGAAGAGCTTCATTCTTACAAAACTCGAATATTGAGTTCCTACTGCATATAAATGTTTGTGAATAGCTGTATCGACCCTCTGTTTCAAGTTCTTTTATATACTGGTCATAAACTTCTTTGACTAATCCTTCGGTGCTGAACTGTAGTTGTATATACTTTTCAAACTCATTAAAAGTAAATACAGGCATGTCAGATATTATCTGAAGTGCTTTAGCTTCGACAGCTTGTAATTTTAATTGTATTTGTTTGTATTCGCCTCTTGCTTTTGGTGATTGCACCTTTTCAAAATCTTCTGCTGTTAGGTCAAACATGGTGCTGTAATACTTCTGTTCTCTCCGATATGTTACTCGAAGTTTAACCGGATGCTTTTTATTTTTCTTTTTATATCGGGTTTCTAAAATTATAGCTGTATTAACTTTCTGAATCATTATCTACATACATTTTACATACAAATCACTAGAAAATGTGGAAAATTTTGCAAAAATATTAAAAGCTAATTTCCATCAAATGCTTGATAAACAAACAATATACAAAAATAACAAAAGATATCAAAACACCAATCACATTACTCATAATCAGGGGGTCCTTGGTTCGAGCCCAAGTGGGACCACCTTCGCCCTCCGGAGTTTTATGCAAAGGAGGGATTTTTTATTTTTGGGCTTCGGTGGTCAAAGACCACATAGATAGAGTGAGTGTGAAACCAAGTAACGAGTTTATATATTTATACTTTTCTTTTAACTCATACAGATAATAACTCTCGTACTTTCCGCAATTCCTTTCGGAAGAAATTCATTTTCTGAAGTAATGCAGGCTGAAATTTTCATTCAAATTAAATATTATTTAAATTGAACCAGATCATCACCTGAATAAAAAGACAAAAATATAGTGTTATGAAAACAGCCAAAATCCATTCATGTCATTTGACTCTTATCTTGTTGATTTCTTGTATCAGTCTGACTTTTTCACAAACAGCAGTTATAAGATCAATAAACTACAAGCAAATCAGCAATTTTGAAACAGAGTATTATATCTGCAGTATGAAAATCAGTGCTGATGGCTCTACAATTGTGTTTGGTACAAGCGGCCCTGCAGTAAAAGTGTTCACAGTAAGTTCCACGGATTCTGACTTAACTCAGGTATACGATTTTGAAAGAACAGGAACCGGACCTACAGTTGACATTAGCAATAATGGAGATAAAATTATTTGGTGCGACGGATATGGAGAAATTTTTATCGCTAATTCAGACGGGAGTGAACTTGAAGAAATAGCTACATTACTACCCAATCCAAATCCGGAATTTGCCGATATTGAACCAACCATAAACCTTACACCAAGGATAACTTCAACAGTTGGGCAGGTGTACTTTCTGGTATCGTATGATGATCCTTATGCAGCTGGTCTGTGGCGTGTTGGTGCCGATGGCTCTGATAATAACACAACTCTTTAATTATATCGATGTTTCTTCTGAAGTTTTTGACAGTGACGGTTCAGAGTATAATGAAAACACTGCATTTGCCAATGGTTTCGATATAAACTGGGATGGGTCGCGTGTTATCTTTGGAACACGCACATTTCAGATTGCAGGTGGAGAGTTAAATAAGGGTGACGCTATCGTTTGGGTTGATGGCGAATTCGAATTACTTTGCGACTATGCAACAGGTATTCAACCTTTTTCAAAATATGAAGACGGAGATGAATTCGTGGTTTTCAGAAGAGAATATATTCCTGAGCTGGAGTACGACGGTATCAATATATATGCATATTCTCTTGTGACAGAATTACCAATTTTATTACTTGGCGGATACGATCAGTTTTCAACATCACATCGTGTGCAAATGGCATATAGCGGAGCCAATGCAGTAATTCTAGGTGGAGGAGGCGTACCTTATACTCCTCCTCTAACACTGGTAAATACTGTTTACCAATACAGTGTGGATATCGTCAGCGTTGATGAGGTGGGCATTCCAACAGGAGGATTCAGAATGTCTGAATCGATGCATCCATCGATTACTGCAGATGGAAGTAGGTTTTGTTTTGTGGCACCAAGTATTCCGTCACAGATATGGATTGCAGACCTTGGATTAAATGGAATTGGTGCTGAACCTGAAATTACAAATGTGGTTCTGGATCCACCACAGGTAATGTACGATTTGTCAACGACATCTACCTTTGAAGCTTATATAACTACATTTGAGGATTCTATTCACCATGTGGCTTTTAATGCATTCAAAGATAATCAGTACCAATTTCGCGCGCTAACTACCAATTTTCCATTCATGATGTTACACGATGATGGTAGTTTTGGTGATGAATATGCCGACGATTTTACATATACCAATAACACTGTACATACTGATTTAATGGATTCGCCTTTGGGCCAGTATACTATTCGTATAGCCGCTTCAAATTCTACCCTTAAAGGAATAACCGCAGTAGATGCTGAACCGTTTGCAATTGTTGATGATCTGACTGCCTATCCATTAATACAAGGAGAAAGGATTGATGCAAAATTTTATAAGAATTCTCCTAACCCTGTCAACAATATAACAACTATCTGATATTATATTCCTGAAGAAACAAAAGTCAGGGTTGAAGTTGTGGACATCAACGGAAGGCTAGTAAATATTTTGGTTAATGAAGCACAATCAAGAGGTGAGCACAGCATTATCTGGAGCGTTTGTGACCAGAATGGTAATAAAGTACCGGGCAGTATATACATTAGCAGAGTGTTAACTCAGGAATTTTCTGTTTGTAAGAAAATGATATTCAGACCATAGAACCGTATAGTGACTTTAACCTAATGTATTAAAGGGGAATCATTAAATAAGAAAAGATTATCCAATGAATTACATCACTAAAAATAAATTTCAACAAATTAAAACATGATGGGATATCGTTAAACCTAGTATTTTATATCAATAAAATTTAATGTTACTGCTTAAAAAATTCTGGCTACTGAGAAATTTTTGAGCATGGGACCATACCTCTCCAGTTACAACAAATAGCGTACATTATACAAAGATCCACAACCTGGTTGTCACAAATTCAGTTACCTGACAACCACTCTATGTAATGACACATAATTTCCGCGTGTCACTTCGATTACATAAATACCCTTAGGTAAATAACTAACATTTAACTTGGTGTATCCGCTCCCGGAAATTTCAGATTTTATCAATACTCCTAAACCATTATACAGCCTGATTTCGGAACCCTGCTCTGTTTTAACTCCAAGGTATTCTGTTGCAGGATTGGGAAAGATTTGAATTACTCGTGGTGTTACGGAGTAAATATCAACGACTTCATCACAGGCATCACCTATACCATCACCATCAGAATCTGTTTGAGAGGTATTCGGATCATTTGGACAGTTGTCGCAAATATCACCAACATTATCATTATCCGTATCATCCTGGTCATAATTTGATATCAATGGACAGTTATCCTGGCTGTCTTCAATTCCGTCACCATCACTGTCTACTATTTTCTTTATTATTCTCACATTATCAATGGTAATTGCTGAGGTTGATGTTCCCAGATCAAACGATATCTTAATAACCGGATAAACCTGGTCAACCTGAAATTCAAACTGATAAGTTGTAATATCCGTATCGAACAAAAGGAGCTGACTGATATAAGGAGTATATGGTGCTTCGTTTAAACCAAAAAATACATTGCATTGTCGATCGGCAGTTTCTGCATAAGCATCGAAATACAATTCATAGGTGCCCCCTGCTTCAAGATTGTTTCGTTGCAGTGAGGTTAATTCCTGAACAAGTTGGATATGCCAGTTCAAAGGTTCGGGGGCTAAAAATCCCGGAGTGATTTTACATGATCCATCAATAAGATCCATTGATGCCGTTACTCCTTCCCAGTCGAAGGTATATAAAAACCACGGGTCGAAAAAGCAAATATCAAAACTGCCGTTATAAAGAATATTAGCTGTATCACTTGTATAGTCGGGAACACAATCATCCAGATCAGATGGTGTTGCAGTATTATCTACATAAGGATCATCATCAACATCATCGCCAATGCCATCTCCGTCAGAGTCTTCATCTGCGAGAACAATTAATGATATAGAAGCTGAACCTGAATTTTCATCACTATCGGTAACGTTCAGCGTAATTAAATGTGTCCCTGCAGTAAGGCTGTCCACAGTAATCATGTGACCTTTTCCAAGATGTCCATCGATATTTGATGTCCAGATCAATAAACTGTCATGAACAGATCCATCTTCCATATCATCAGCTGTTCCTTCCAGTGTAACCATTCGGTAAAGAAATTGATTACTGTTGTTTTCGGGAGAATAAATAAAAACTTCCGGTGCTTTAGTTTCTACAGTAAAAGGAGCATCTGAATCATCATAAGCTGTGTTGGCTCCATCTGATACTACTACCCTGATAACTGAGTTGTCACCTCCGGGATAGTCTTCAGTGTTCCAGTCATACGACTGACTGCTATAATTTAGTACCAGCACCGACCAGTTTTCACCATTATCTGCACTGTAAAGAATGTCATACAACAAATCATCTCCGTCTGAATCGCTCGCTGTCCATGTTATGGTTTGATTTCCGCTAAGATTTTCAGTACCGTTTGGATAAGTAATTTGTACTTGTGGAATATGGGTACTGACCGATAATTCTTCAATAATCTCTGAACCGAGCCTGATTTGTATTGTCGTGGTATTGGCATAGTAAGGAACTGTAATATAGAATGTTTCGATATTCTGACCATGATACATATTCTGTGCTTCAAACGGTTGTTCATGTAATATTTCATCACTGCCGTTTAACTGTACTACTGAATATTCTTCATTCCCCGGATCAGTATGTATTTCAATTGGAACTGCGTTCATTTGGATCCTTAAATTTTCGATATAGTCTTCATTAACTATAATTCCCGAAATCATGAAGTAGCTGAATTCTTTTGCTTTAACAACTTTGTTTTCTTTGAAAGTTTTATTTGACAAAACTTCATATAATTTCTTATATGTATAAGTCGACATCCACTGTGGAGAACAATAGGTCATAAGATCAAAATGTTCATACCAGGGATAGACTTCATTTCCGTCGAAGCCATAGACTCCTGCTTCAAGCTTTCCATACGAAGTTCCTGTGAAATCTGTAAAAAACGGCCACATGGCACCACAGGTATCTTCTACATGGCTTATATCGGACCTGACAGAATGGCCCATTTCATGGGCCATCATGGATTTTCTTAATGAATTGCCACCGTATGCACTCCATGAGATGCCCATAAATCCCATTCCGGTAACCGAACAATTCAATAATTCATTATTATATTCACAGGGTACACCTTCGCATACCAATCCATGATAATAGGTATTCGGCAAAGGACTGTTTGTAAGTGCGCTCAGCATCAGGAGGTCCATCCATAAACCAAAACCCTGAATTCCGGCTCCAAGATCAAGTTGTGTGGGATCACCAACATAACCCAGTGATACTTTTCTGGCATTTATTTTTGATATCGGGTATGATTTTAATACCCAATAAGCAGCGTTCCAAAAATCATTTTCATCTGGTTCATCGCAAATCTGGGTAAATGTTATGGGTTCATATAATGAAACCGGCACAAAAGCTATGTTAAGCGGAGACACATCATGAAGAATTAAAGGGAAGGCCTCAACCATGGTCATTCGACTTTCAATGTCTATGCGGGGATCTTCATTATACACGGTGATTTGCACATAGGGATTACCATCCCAGCGCCAGTTTCCGGGAATTCTAAAGTTTAATGTATGCCCTTTGTTTGCAGATTTTGGATTTGGAACTGCATTAATTGTATTATAAGAGTTTACCATAACATCAATCGGAAGACTTTCATATTCGGTGTAAGTCAACATAGGCACCCAGGGATCAGAAGTAGTAAAGCTAAGCCGGCCCCAAATCGGTCCTAAGGTATCATTTGCCTGGCCAACATCGAAATAAATTCTGATCCATGTATCTTTACCTAATATTAAAGGAACGCTGTTATCCTGATCCTGAATTACCTGCGTTACCTCGACACGACTTACTGAAAGATCGAATTCGCAGGCATCACCTATTCCATTTTCATTGTGATCGGCCTGATCCGGGTTTTCTACATCAGGGCAATTATCCAGATAATCAGAAATCTCATCACCATCGGCATCGAACGAATCGTTACATTCATCACCAACACCATCGCCATCAAAATCTTCCTGCAAAGGATTAAATACAAAAGGGCAATTATCCGATACATCCGGCACGCCATCGCCGTCATCATCCGGATCACAAACATTACCAATTCCATCACCATCCCTGTCCTGTTGACCCGAGTTGGGGTCGGACGGACAGTTGTCGCAAACATTTCCGTAACCATCTTCATCGTCGTCTTCCTGATTATAATTCCAAACCGAAGAGCAATTATCACAAACATCTCCAATACCATCACTATCTGTGTCTTGTTGGTCGTTGTAATCATTGGGGCAGTTATCACATGCATCGCCTTCACCATCACCATCACCATCTTCCTGTCCTGAATTGGCAGTTGAAACACAATTATCACACACATTACCGACACCATCAGCATCGCCATCTTCCTGTCCTGCGTTTGCAGTAAGCGGACAATTATCCTCGTCATTTGGAACTCCATCGCCATCCGTATCCGGTTTCTGGCTATACTTTCTCACTACCATTTCATTATTAAAGGTACCTCCTGTATAAACGCTGTATTCTGCATCAACCATTACACTTACGGGAAGTATATCGTCGGAGTAATAAATACCGGATAATCCGGTACTGTAATTGTTATCTATTTCCCAAATAACCTCTCCGCTTTGCGGGTCTATTTTGTATAGTGTAGAATAATTCAGTGCATACAGGTTACCCTGATTGTCTGTGGTCATATCATATACGTGAAGTCCTTTCTCGACCCACTGGAAGTTACCATCCTTATCATATTTAGCTATGAAGGAATCATAATCTTGCAAGCGTGTTCCGTTTCTGGACGAAATATAAATCGCATCCTGATCGAAAATAATTTTATGTATATTATCATCATTATATAAATCTCCCCAGGGGCTTTCGGTATATGCTTCCCGCCACTGTTCCACACACATTGAATTAAATTTAGCAATTTCAATATCGCGGTGCCAGTAAGGTGCCCAATCGTCATATGGATCATAACTTGTAGTCATAATATAGTTTCCAAGATAGAAATTGCCTTCCTCATCAACCTCAATGATTGACCCTTCATCTTCACAATTGCAGATCTGTTGGCTCCATCTATCGTAAACAAAAGTACCAATACTACCTGTCACATAAATATTTGCCGAATTGTCAATAACCATATCATAAGGCTTACCATATTCATCGGATAAAATCTCCCATTCTTCATGGCCATCACTTCCTCGCAATTTAATGGTGGCATATTTATGGTGATTGTAGTAATCCAGTCCAGAGTAATCGGCTACAACATAAATGTATTCGGCATCATCTATCGCTATGCCAATGGCCCGGTCATCTGGTGGATGTAAATAATAAAATGCATGTTCCTGTAATACACTCCAATTAGCTGCTCCTTTCCTGTAGGTATTAACCCACCAGGCTCCTTCGGCAGGGTCCTCCTGGGGGACGGCATTATACAGATCTTCTGTACGCACTGTGTTTCCCAATAAGGTTTGGGTAATTCCTCGATAACTGACTTGCAGAGCACCATCCTGATCGAAGACTATAACCTTATCAGATCCCTGAATATAGACTTCATCAATATTATCTAATAAAAATCTGTCACTAACAGGATCGCCAATGTGCAGGGATTCGGGATACTGATGCTCCCACTCAAGTATAGGGGTATATTCAGTGTCCTCAGGGGTTTTCTTTTTTATCGTGATATTATCAAATGTTACCGATGCACTGTGATGTCCCAGTCCATATGCAAATTTAATACTGGAGAATACCGAACCTATAACGCACTCAAAGGTATATGTGCTCACGGTGGTATTGATCAGAATATCCTGTAACAGATACGTTGACCACGGTGGCTCATCCATGCCAAAATACACATTGCACGGTCTACCGTTGATCTCGGAAAAAGCATCAAATGATACAATTAATGTATCGTTCGGGCTCATTTGAGCCAATTGCGAAGCATAGAAAGATTGAATTAACTGGATCTGCCATGCAGCAGGAGATCCGGCTAGAGTTATACCCTGAACTGTGCACCAGGCCTCGCTAACATCGGTGCTTGCCGACGCTCCGTCGGTGGTGGAAGCAAATAAGTACCATGGGGGTAATGTACCACTCTCAAAATTACCATTATCTAATAAGTTAGTAGCTATATCACCCTTTTCAACTCCTTCAGGAGATTCTTTGCTGTTCTGCTCTTTTGAAGTTAACTGAAAACTCAGAAGGAGTAATGAAAAGAGTATATAGAATAAACGTTTCATTTTGGCGGGATTTAATGGTTTTTTGTAAAGCACAATAAATATCGACTTTAAATTAAATCAGATTATTCTTAGCCTCCTGTAACGTAGTAATGCTTTGTGCATATTTATTAGAGTATAAAAGAATTTTCCCAAGCGGTGGAGCAAATAATAAGTGAAGGCTGATACGAGACTGCACAACATATTTGCTGCTAATTTACAATATAAATTACTACGAGTCAAGAGTTTATTAATTTGGACATACCCTATTTTTTAACCAAATCCCAGACATAGCTGAGAATAGTTTATTTCCGATTTATAAATAAGTTTTCCCGGAAACT
>JAFGIP010000011.1 GCA_016929525.1 Bacteroidales bacterium | reverse complement strand
GATTGCGGGCTGCGTCACTATCCACCGTTACAAACTTTGAAGCGGGAGAAGAACTTTCTCATACCACTGAAACCCTTATTGGCTATACCGCGTGTTGGGCGCTGCCATTATTTATTAATTTGTTTTATCATCCTAAAATTAATCAAATCCCTCTCTTTTGACCTTTTTAATTGTTGTTTTTCAATTTCAAAACCTGAATGCATGAATAAATCTCGTGCAGTTATACTTACATCGTAATATATCAACGAGTTACCAGCAAGGCAAAAAATGGAAGTGCTTTTCAAAAATGAGAATTTACGAAAAAACATATTATAATCTTAAATATTTACTCATAGCAATTTAAAGTATTATAATAATCATCAATTACTTCTTTTGCTGATGTATTATAGATTACTTCATACCCTTTTTCTGTATCAGGATACACGAAAAACTCTTTAAATTTATTTAAACCACCATATTTGTCAATTAACATCTTTACAAATAAACCTGAAATAGGGTATGCTTTTGATGCGGAGTTCCAAAAATCAAGAAGATTTTTTTGCAAAACAAGATTTGTAATATCAAAATCTTTATGTTTTAAAGCAATTTTAATGACACTGTTTAAATTCGATGAATCATTCAGAAAGCTATAATAGGTTTGAATCCCCTCGTTTAAAAAAATGTTATTACCTCCGGGTGGCCCTACCTGCTTTTCCCATACCAAATGAAATGATTCATGTTCAAAGAAGTCAAGTCCAGAACCTGTCGAATGTATCACATCCATCACAACAGTACCATGAAAACCAAAGGAATCAGGTAATATATCACATCCTGTTAATGGGAAAAAACATGAAAAAAGCCTTGTTGAATTTGGTACATCATGTATTTGCGCTTCCATTTTAAGGTCAGGCAATTCAAGTTCTAACTTATGGCATATATTTATCACAATGGGATCAAATCTTTGTGTTTCAAAATAAAGCTTTTTTGAAATAAGAATATTATAAAAATCAGTTGATATGAAATCGTAATTGGAATTAACAATTCTCTCCATATCAATTACACGGTTATCAAATAATCCGTATTTTGATAATTGCCCGTTTTGAAAGATGACAAACCTGAAATAACCATGATAAAACGATTTGTTCAATTTTTTGATAATCTGCCATGAGTTCCCGCTTTTTACTATTCTGTTCCAGGAGTAATATTCGATTCCATCATTTTCGTTGGAATAGTTAATATTATTATATGAGAATCCTGATTTAGTTTTCTGAATCGGTAATCCGTATTTATCCCAATGTTTATATGATTTAAGGGGAGCTGTGAAAACAAGCAGTTTTTTATAATCAGCAGCATATAGTTCTGATTCAGTTTTTATAGAAAACTTTGTCCAACTTAAACTCTTAAAATTTTTGTTAAGCTCTTCCATATCAACTTCATTGTCAGGGATCACGAATACCTTTGTTGAATCAGACTGATAACCCATGCGTAATTCATTTGCTAAATCACAATCCAAGAGTGGAAGCTGTTTAACATCTATATAACCATGATCATCAAATGCATAGGTTAATTCCTGTTCTTTGGTCACATCTTCGATTCTCGCCCGGAAAATATCTGAATAGCTCAGTACTGTCCTTTCATCCGTACTGTTATTAATATGTGCAGAGTTCCTTGTGTTTTCATTATGATTAGAGTCATACAATTCGTAACCTATCTCTTTAATATAAATAATCTTTTTTGTGTTCGTTTCTTCTGTCCATTTCCCTTCAATTCTATTGTTGTTATCCGTAAACCTTCCCTTAAAAGAGGGTTTTGTTGTCATTTTATCCACTTTATAGTTTAATTCTCCATTCTGAATATATATATTATTAAGTTCATAAATGGATGTGTCGATATCTGCTTTTATCATTGAATTCTCATTTGCAGGATGCGCTTGAATACTACCTGAATACGAATTATTTGCTGCTTTTTTCAGTATCAGGGTTTGCTCTGCAAATTTAAATCCTACAAAAGTAAGCGATGCCTTATAAACCCCAGAATAATCAACGGTTTGATTAAATCCATTCTGAAAAGAAAGACATAACATGAGCCATAAGAACAATTGTTTTTTCATCCGTTTCATAAAATTTGTTTTAAAGGTTTTTAATTTATATTGTTGAAATGGTCTAATTCTCATTGCTGTGTCGTTTCCTATGGTTGCGCCCAACGGTATCGGGCTATACAAAGTCGGCGTAAGCCGATTTGGATGAGCCTAGCGAGCCGTATAGCCCGTGTTATCTGCAGTCGCTATTCTTTCAATTTTCTCAATAATCTCATTCATATTTCTATGCCTCGTTCTTTGGCCCATTTCTCTATTTGTTTCACTTCTTTCTCTGTAACCGACGGGTTGGGCATTTTTTCGAAAGCCTTTATTATATGTTCCTTTGTTATTTTTGTAGGCTCCGCCCGTCTCCTTTCAAATGAAATAAATGCGGCTTCTTCGATAATGTTTTCTATATCTGCACCTGAATAGCCCTCTAACTTTCCCGCAATTTCTGAAATTTCGTCTTCGCTTAATTCATTTTCTCTATTTTGAAGGCATATTTTTATAATCTGAGCTCTTGTATTTTCATCCGGTAATCCTATATAAAAAATTCTATCGAATCTTCCCGGGCGAAGGAATGCTGTATCTATCATCGCGGGCTTATTCGTAGCAGCAATAAGAATAATTGGCTTTGTCTTTTGCTTGAATATCCTGCTTAACTGAGCTAATAGAACAGGAGTAATTCTCTGCATTACCGATGATGTCTGGTCTTCTCGTTTACATAAAGCCCACTCTGCTTCATCAAGGAACACAACAGCCCGAGGTTCTTTATCTAATGATGCAAATATATTTTCTATCCGCTTCTCAGCTTCACCAGGATAACCTATAATCACAGAGGGAGATATATCTATAAATTTTGCCTGAATATGGTTCGCAATTGCCATAGATACAAGTGTCTTTCCTGTACCGGGAGGGCCAAAAAGTAAAAGACCTCCGCCTATTCTCAGTCCTAATTTATAAGCTGTTTCCTCGTCTTCAAACGGTGCAAGAATTCTTTGAAATACAAATCTCTTTATACCGTCTAAACCAGCGACACCTTCTAATTTGTATTCTGGATATAAGCCAACTTGTTCCTGTGGCGTAATTTCAAAGTGATCTGCAACCGTATCAGTAATTCTGAAGAGAGATAATATTTTACTCGTGATATCTGGTCCGTATGTTTTCTTTGATGGAACATTGTAGGGGAACGGCTCCCTTTGTATTTTTCTGAGTGCTATGATTTTCTCTAATTTTTCTGAACTCTTATCAACTCTTTGTAATTGGTCAATTAGTTTCACTTTTACCTGTGCAGTGAATGCACCATCCCAAGCATTCGGGTTAATGTTAAGCCGTGCTTCACCCTCTGCTATAAAAATCCCCAGCAGTTGGTCTCGAGTAATGTTCAATAAAAAACCGATATCTCCCTTCCTTATTGTTTTTAGGTAAGGGAACCACGATTCCCGGTCCCCAAATAAACCTTTTTCGAGACATTCTTTTTCTGTGCCATCGGTGCAAAGCATAAAGAAGCAAGGAATACCTATCTTTTTCATTTCATAACCTCATTAAAGCGATTGCAGATAACGTTTGACAATATG
>JAFGIP010000091.1 GCA_016929525.1 Bacteroidales bacterium | reverse complement strand
GTCATTCCGAGCGTTAGCGAGGAATCTCAGCTTTATTATTAATCATTCCCGACACTCATAATTTTTTAAATTATAATACTTCAAAAAATGAAAGCATTTAAAATTATTCTTCTCCTTTCCCTGGGCATTTTATTATTTTCCTGCAAGGAAGATCCTTTATCAACAATAATTGACACTGAAGCTGGGAAAATTGAAGGGAAACAAGAAAACGGGTTTAAAAGCTTTAAGGGAATTCCATTTGCTGCACCACCTGTGGGTGAATTACGCTGGAAAGACCCTCAGCCTGTTATGCCATGGGAGGGAGTGTTAAAAGCTGATACATTTGCCTGTGGTTGTTCCCAGGCTCAAAATCTGAGGCCGCAGGGAGAAGATTGTCTTTATCTTAATATCTGGACACCTGCAAACTATGCAAGTGAGAAATTACCGGTAATGGTATGGATTCATGGAGGAGGTTTTTCTGCAGGCGCCCCTTTGGAATCAACTTATTTCGGTGAAAAGCTAACACAAAAAGGAGTAATCTATGTAAGTATAGCTTATCGACTTGGTCAACTGGGCTTTCTGGCACATCCCGAATTAAGTGCTGAATCCCCAAATAAAGTATCAGGAAATTATGGTATACTGGATCAGATTGCGGCATTAGAATGGATTCAAAGGAATATTCCAGCATTTGGAGGTGATCCTTCTAAGGTAACGATATTCGGAGAGTCAGCCGGTGCCATTGCTGTAAGCATATTATGTGCTTCACCGCTGGCTAAAGACCTGTTTACAGGGGCAATCAGTCAAAGTGGCGGCAATTTTGGTCCGATAGAAGAAGATTTCCGGCAGGATGGCATTGTATCTTTAAAAGGTGCTGAAAATACAGGTCTTGAATTCATGAAACAGATGGGGGCTACCTCAATTGCAGAATTAAGAAAAATGGACGTACAGGATTTCTTTAAAAACAGGTCTGCAGGAATGGGCGGATTCTGGCCAAATGCGGATGGTTATGTTATACCTGACGACCAGTACAAACTTTATGAAGCCGGCAGATATAATGATGTAAATGTCATAATAGGAACAAACTCAGATGAGGGTGGTATGTTTACAAGACCTTCTGAACCGGAAGCTTATAAACAAAGAACTAAACAGCGTTTTGGAGATTTTGCAGACAGAATTCTTGAAGTTTATCCGGGAGATACAGAAGAACAGACTTATACCTCTTCAGCAGATATTTTCCGTGAAACAGCTTTTGCATGGCCATCATGGGCCTGGGCAAGGCTACAATCCCGCACCGGAAATTCGAAAGTATTTATGTATTATTTCGATCAGAAACAACCTGAAAATCCGCGTATGCCATTTAAACTCAGGGGTGCACCACATGCTGCGGAAATAAAATATGTACTGGAAAATATTGATCCGGCAAGATATGGTGAGGATGATCTGAAGTTGTCTGATATAATGGGCACATACTGGACCAATTTTGCTAAATATGGCGATCCGAACGGCGAGAATCTGCCCTTATGGCCCGAGTTTACTGAAGAAAATCAGTCTGTTATGTATTTAAGAAACACTCCGGAGCAAGACCCGCAAGCAGGGATGGTCCCCAACCTTGACAAACTGGAACTTATGGAGGAATATTTTAAATACAGACGGAAATCAGAATAAAAGGAGAATATTTAAGTCAAGTATATTATAAAACTATAATAATATAATAATCAACCAAAAATGAAAACACAAAGGAAACTATACATAATAATTATAATAGTAATTATTGGACTAACTGTTCAAGCTCAGGATAATGAACGCAGACAGCCTCCTACACCTGAACAGATGGAGGCATTCCGTAAAGCAATGCAGGAACGATTAAGAAATGACTGGGCATATCTTGCCAGATACCGGGATGACAATACAAATATCGGAACCCCTGCCCCCGGAGAAAATCGAGTGGTCTTCTATGGTAACTCCATCACTGATTTCTGGATCAACATTATGCCTGAGTTTTTTGCCGGCAAACCATATATTGATCGTGGCATTTCCGGACAGACGACTCCTCAGATGCTGGTAAGGTTTCGTCAGGATGTCGTAAACCTTAAACCAAAAGTGGTGGTAATACTGGCGGGAATTAATGATATTAACGGTAATACCGGTCCGTCGACCAATGAGATGATCGAAGATAATATCCGGTCAATGACAGAAATTGCCAAAGCAAATAATATTAAGGTTGTGCTTGCATCCGTACTTCCATGTGATTCCATTTATGTACGTCCGGATCTTCATCCTGCAGAAAGAGTCTTGCAGTTGAATGTGTGGTTGAAGAAATATGCAAATGAGAATCAATGTATTTATCTCGATTATTTCCCAGGTCTGGCTAATGAAAAAAATGGATTGAAAGAGGAATATACAGATGATGGAATACATCCTAATAAAGCGGGTTATGAAGTTATGGCTCCTCTTGCTGATGAAGCGGTTAAAAGGGCCCTTACAGTTTCAGGTAATAATGTACAAGTTGTTCTTCCACGGTAATGTAACAATACTTCAGAAAATAGTATGACGATTTTTTAAGAACTCATATTATATATACTTATTGCCCTGATAAATTCCTGTTCATTATTCCTGAGCCTGATTTTATTTGTTTTTATTATAGATTTCATCTTTGATTTATCAATAAAAGAAACATTCAGAAGGTCACGTATTCTAAGACTGATCTTTTCATATTTATCATTATCGAAAATATAATATCTTGTATTATCTACAAGTTTAAAGACATCAGGTAATCTGCCCACCCTCCTGAATGCAAAAAAGCTATATTGTCCTTCTGCTAGTATTTGAAGAAAACAGTCGGCTGAATCATTTTCAAATGGTAACCTTATCCCCTTCCTGACAACAAAAGATGCCTTAATATTATCAGAATCATCATACAATTTAAATCCGTTTATACATGCTTTACATAGGATGCAAGGGATATAATCTTCCCTGAGCCATAAAAGCTGATCCGTATATCCTTCATAACGAAGTAGCAAACCAGTAATTTTTTCACCATTTTTAAGGAAAATTTCACCGTATGTCCAGTCGTTAAAATAATGACTGCCTTCATAATTTAAAAACGGGTCTGTGTATTCGAGCCCCATCATACCATTACGTTTACTCTGCATATAGGTTGCATATGGCTCGTCTTCAACATGTTCAGCCTGAGAGAAACCATATTGAGTTACACAAAGTATTGACAGACAGATAAATATGTTTTTCATTTAAATTTTTTCATTTTACACTAAAAGAAATGCTTTCATTTAATGGAATGCCTGATGATGTAATACCCTGTATCTCTGCATGGTATTCACCCTCAAGCTGAGACGTTGTAAATTCGAGAGTTATCGTATTATTGCCTGATACTTTCAGTTCCGGATTCCAGTACAGACTGTTCCTGAAATCAGGAAAGTGTGCCCGTGTACGTACAGGTACACTATATTCATCACTATCGTTCACTTCATTGGTTCCGGTAACCGTATTCAGAAAAATCATGGTATAAGCCTTCAAATAAGATTCAGGCAGTCTGACATTATGTGTATAAATAGAGATAACTGCGTTATATCTGATATCCCCTGCTATAAAGCTGCCTGAATTAATAATTTCAATTTTCTTTATATCACGGGTACCCAATGTAGCGATATAGTTTATGTCGCTGAATGGAACACCATTCAGTAAAACCAGATTATTTTCACTCAAAGTACCTTTACTGTCATTATATACCTCTAAATAATAATTGTCTCTACGGTTTCTTAATCTTAACTGGGGAATGATATTGTCTGTAATTTCTCTGAAATTAGCCATTTCAGCGTAATCATCCGGAAAGATAATTATATCAGGACAGGCAAAATAACTTACTCCGGATATACCTGGGATTACCTTTTTACTGATCATTCTTTCTGAGTATACTGCTTCAATGAGTCTGACATCTTTTGTCTGGTTTAAAAATGCCATCTGTTCGTTTGATAATGGAAGAGATATATCAGAACTTCCGGTATACGGTATACCTTTTTGTTGTAAATCCCACAATATATCAATGTTGCCGGAATCATCCGCGAGCTGAAGGATTATTTCCTTATTATCATAAAATTGATTCAGATACAGTCGGAAATTACCATCTGAATCTGCGGCAGAGTACATTACTTTTGGAGAAACACTATCTACAAGCGCCAGAAAAATTTTGGCGTTTCTGATTGGTGAACCATTATTTTTATCCGACACTCGTCCATTAAGTATATATGCATAGTTCTCCAGACCACTGAGACATGGTCTGTCAATGAAATCTCCAAACCGGTTAAATTGTTCAATTATACTGGCATTATGAAGAATTCCTTTGAAAGGTATTTCATTTGTTACAGACAATGAAAGGTATGCAGTATCATTGAGATTTAAATTATCCACGGTGATCTTGAGTGCCACTTTATCATTTGTACTATACACAGCTTTTGAAGCATGTAACCTGAGGTTTGGTTGATCATCATTCACTGTCCTGATCTTACTGTCATTTACAGCATTTGGTTCATGAATGTATATGGAATCAGGTATCTCTATGGCTAAATTCAGGATGAACAATTCCTGTGAGAAGATGTTCTCAGGAATGCTTTCTCTTATCAGATTTGTGTATACTGCAAGCTCATAGACACCTGCATTCATGCTTTCGGACAACTGATAAGAACCGTTTAATGTACTTTTACTGAGATTTACACGCCATAATATTTGTTTCCCACTATTATGCTCCGAAAGTGCAAAATACAGAATCTTACTTTCAGGAACCTGTAACGGAGACTTTCCATTAACCACATATACTTTATAATGTATATTTTCACCTGCCACATAAACTGTTTTATCGAGATGTACAAATATCTTCTCGCATTCATCAGCACGATTATCACAACCATTGATTGATCCTCCATAGATGAGTAAGTCACTTATTGCTACGATAAGCAAGATAAAAGTGAAGATTTGTATTTTATTTCCGGTCCTCATTATTCTTAAATTACTTTCATTTCTAAAAACCAACCCAAAAATCAGGAGGATCCACACTTTGAGAACCACTTTCAAGATAGTCAGGAAATGTTTCCAGATTCTTTGATCTGAGTATGTTTTTGTTAATAAAAAGAAATGCTTTGTAGCTAACGGCCATTGATGATGCTTCAAATACCCCTGATATTGTTCTTGCCGGATCATTTATACAATGAATATTGGTTTTTATTTGTGAAGGAACCGGAGCAAACATCTGATTGTCTGCATTTAATTGCTGGTCTATTGAATGGTAATAATCGTAAACTCCGGATGAAATAGCATAAACCTTTAGAATCAGCACCCAGGGAGCTGTGGATGACGTAATAGCATAACAAGGGGGATTATCAATCCATTGTAAATAGCCGATCTCATGTCCAGGTAATATCTGCCGGCCATTATTTGCTGTTATAAAAGCAACACTATAAAAATCATCAATCACGTCAGGACGTTCCCATATATAAATATTAGATGCTTGTTGAGCCATGGGTGGTTGTATAAGGTAAGAAAATAGTCTAATTACTGATGTATTGAATCTGTAGTAAACAGTTGAATTTGTTTCTGCACTCAGATCAGTAAAAAGATAAAAACCATCATGTATCTTATCAGTATAAGGCTCTCCATCCTGATTATATAAGATAGCTTCTAGCTCTCCGAGACGGGCGTATATACTGTCGATTACCGGTCTTTCATTAATTGTAACCGGATCTGACTCATATTCAATTCCGTCATGTGTAGTAACATGAAGTGTATAAACACCTCCGATTACACCTATATAATCATCAGATGCCGGCTTATATGAACCGGCTGATTCTTCAAGCAGTTCAACCTGATTACCAAGATTATCGGTAATAACCACTGTGGCATTGCTCACAAGTATCTCTGTGTTTTCATAATAACCCATTGCATAAGTTATGCTCACAGCAGGAGAAGATCCTTCACATATTATTCCTCTGATAACCGGAGTTTGCTCAAGAGACCTGATATCATCCGGAAAATACAATTCCCTGCATGAGGTTATGATGATAATCACAAGTAAAAAAAACTCCTGTATTTTATTCACTTTCATATACAGTTCGTTTAAAAGACAAATGAATAATTCAGTATAGGCATCGGTTTACCAATAAGATAAAGTTTATATAAGTTAAATCTGTTAAAATTGTTATATTCACCCGGATCTTCTTTCTTATAATATACGGAGTATGGATTTTTTCTGCCATAGACATTCAGAAGAGAAAAGCTCCAGTATCCCTTCCATTTCTTTTTTATCCTTAAGCTTTCATCAAGAGAAACCGTAAGATCGAGCCGGTGGTAATCGGGGATGCGATATTCATTTCTTCTTGAAAAGACAACCATAATCTCCCCGCTTGTTGAATACTTATATTCAGGCAGGGTAATTGGTATGCCGGTCGAATATGTAAAGTTTGCAGAAAACTGTAACCTCCGGTTTGCATGCCAGTTTGCAACAATGGTAAAATCATGTGGTTTGTCGTATGATGACGGGAAGTAATTGTTATTACTGATTATCTTACCCTGATCATGGTCTGTTACTTTCCGTAATGATCTCGAATAGGTATAGCTGATCCAACCGTCGATTTTTCCACTGTTCCTTTTTAATGAAAACTCAATACCATAATTTATGCCATTGGCATTCAACAATTCATTTTCAAGATCAGGATTCATCTCAAGAACCGCCCCGTCCTTATACTCAATAATATTGGATATACTCTTATAATATGCTTCAACTGATGTTTCAATAGTATTATTTATGAAATTCCGGTAATAGCCCAGTGCAAATTGATTGGCGATTAACGGTTTAATATTTGAGTTAGCCAGTTTCCAGATATCGCCCGGGGTAGAGATCAATGATAGCGAGATCATTGAAATATATTGGAGGTCACGGTTATAGCTCATTTTTACAGAGCTTCGGTCATTTATCTTTATTCTTGTTGAAAGACGTGGCTCGAATCCGAATATCATACCTGAACCGGCCTTCTGATAACCCGAAATTCTTAATCCCGTATTGAATATAAGGTAATTATTAACCTCGTATTCATCATTCAGGAATATAGCACCCTCATAAGCCTTCTCATTTTTGAGACTTGCCGGAATTATTAATGACCCGGTATCAAGCGGAGTCCTTTCTCCGGGATGAACAAAATAATTGACCAGGTTAATCCCGCCGTCAATTGTATGATGTTGAATTCCTGTATATTTTATTCTGTATTTCAGACCTGTATA
Source organism: Bacteroidales bacterium (assembly GCA_016929525.1). Taxonomy (GTDB): domain Bacteria; phylum Bacteroidota; class Bacteroidia; order Bacteroidales; family UBA10428; genus UBA10428. The sequence goes on along the minus strand of JAFGIP010000091.1, from coordinate 3,250 downwards.
CCTAATTCCTGACTCTATGCGACTTTGCATAAAAGCGTTGTTGATATTGTCTTTTATTACATGATAATTGCTGTAAGATAAAGTAAGATATGAAATCAGATTCGGTCTGATAATATTGTTCCAGTTTACCGATAGAAGTTCACTTCCGTAATTATATCTTACTTCCGAAGCAAACTTGAATGCGTCATTACATAAATAATTCGAAATTGAAATAATATTCTTAGGCAGATTAAAATGCAGTGTGCCGTTAATATCATAAAAAGAAGCCCTGCTGTTCCAAAGGTAATAGTCATTCATTCTGGTCAGGATCTAGTTCGAGTAACTGGTCCTGCCACTTAAATCAATAAATATTTTATTTTTATATAAAGGCGCTAAAACGGTTATCCTGCTGTCATACGAACCAACTCCGCCTTTAATTCCGAGTTTTTCCGGGGGATTATTTACGGTTTTAATATCGATGACAGATGAAACCCTTTCTCCATAGCTGGCAGGTATATGTCCTTTGTATAATGCCAGGCTCTCAACAACATCCGGATTAATGACAGAAAAAAGGCCAAAAACATGTGATGTATTAAAAATTGGTGTTCCGTTTATAAGATAAAGATTCTGGTCTTCTCCTCCTCCCCTCACATTAATACCTGAACTAAACTCACCGACCGATTTAACTCCCGGCATTGCAGTAAGCCCTTTTAGAATATCTTTTCCACCAGCAATCACTGGCAGTTGTTTTAAACCCTTTATATCAAGTTTTATAATACTCATCTGATGGCTTGATACATTTCTGTCTACACGTTCGCTGTAAATAATAACTTCATCGAGTGATACTGATTTATCAATCAACACAATATTTAGTACCCCGTCACCAACAATTCTCACTTTGTATTCGCTTTGTTCATATCCCACACTGGATACTCTTAACGTATATGAACCGGGGATCAGCGTTAATCTGTAATTACCCTGGACATTAGAAACAGCACCCTGTGGGAGATTATTGACCTGGATAGTTGCTCCAATAATCGGATCGTTTGTCTTGCCATCAGTTACTTGTCCGCTTATTACAGATGTTTTTAATTTCCCGGCATCTTCTTCATCACCAATCAGAATAACATTCCGGTCTGCAGAAGTTTCATCGCTGTAATATGTCATTTGCTTTAATAATGCAGCGGCCTTTTCTTTCGGCAGAAAAATCACATTGCGATCACTTATTATTCGATAAATATAAGGTTTACCTGTAAGGATCTTTCTTACCGATTCATCTAAAGTATTATTTGTTAAAACAACATTAAGTGTATCATTTCTGAACCATTCCTCTTCATAGTAAAACATTACCCGATATTGATCTTCAAGTTGGTCAAGCGCCGAGATCATAGGCACTTGTATAAATCTTTCAGTGATCCTTAGTTGTTCATACTGTTGACTCCATAATAAAAAGGGAGTAAGGAATAATGATAATAAAAGCAGGAATTTCTTTGACTGAATCAAATTCATTTTGAAATTAGTTGAAATAGAACCTCATTGCACTGCATATTATCTCATTCTTCATGTTTCAATGCATTTACAGAAAGATGTTATTTAAAAAGTAACTGAGCGAATTCTGCAAGATAAGGTCTCCATATAAACCATGTATGTGCACCTTCAGATTCCCTGTAAACAAAATCGAGATCATGTTTCCTGAGCAGGTCAACAAGAGTCTTTGTGCTGGTATATGCCAGAGGGTCGGTCACACCGCAGCCCACCCATAATAGTTTTGGTTTAGCCGATTTAAGTATCTCAACCTGGTTCTCCAACTCCGTGCCCGGATTTCTGATTCCAGCGCTGAAAACACCGATATAGGAGAAAAGATCAGGATTATTAAGTACTGTATTGAAAGAATGCATACCGCCCATTGACAAGCCGGTAATTGCGCGATTGTCTTTATCAGGAATAACACGATATACCGATTCGATGAAAGGGATTATGTCATTAACGAGACTTTTTTCAAAAGCTCCATAAGAAAATGCCATCCCGGGAGCAGACACATTCGTAACAACAGGACCTTCCCCGGGAGCAGCTGTCTGATTCGCATATCCATTGGGCATAACTATTAGCATGGGTCTGGCTTTACCCTGTGAAATCAGATTATCCAGGATCAGATGTGCCTTCCCCATTGTAGTCCATCCTTCTTCATCAATAGAACCACCATGCAACAGATACAAAACAGGGTATTTCTCCTTTCCTGTTTCATATCCGGGAGGGGTATACACAAGCATCCGTCGATATAATCCTAGAGTAGGGGAATCATACCATACCCTGTTGAGAGATCCATGGTGAACTTCTTTTACATCAATGTATTCAGATTCCTTCCCGGGAACAAATAAGACACTTAAAAGAGTCGCGCCATCCCTTTTTACTATTACATTGGCCGGATCAGTTACCATAACTCCATCAATAACATAGCTGTATCCATATGAATTAGGTGCTACCGGACCGAGAATAACACTCCATAAACCTGTGTCATCCTTCATAAGATTTTTGCTGACAATCGGCCCTCTCTTCATTACTCCATTTTCAAAGGATATTGATCCATACCCTGGCATCCATTCACCCGTGATACTTACTTCATGTGCTTCAGGGGCTAATAAGCTGAAGCGCACCATGTTATTCTCCAGCACTTCCACTGAGCTCTTGGTCGGAGAAGGCTGTGCTAATGCCATACATGCGATAAGAATCATGCAGATTGAAACAAATACTGATTTCATAATTATGCTTTTTTTCAGTTATTAATTGTATTCTCACCATTATTCCTGATACAGATCTATCGAATCCAGCTCCCAAAGATTCATTGATTTAACCTTTACTTTACCATGATTCGAAAATACCTCTATGCCCAGACTTGCCGGATCAGGATATATCTTACTCGATATCGTTGTCTCTCCATTATTCCCGAATACCTCAACAGAACATTTATCTATGAATATATGTAGTTTCGTGCTATTTGTCCTATTCTTCATCGGACCTGAACTGACAGATGGGAATACTCCGCTGAATTCATCATATCCGCTTTGGTGCCTGTCGACATATAACTTCTCTTCGGATGCATCATACCCAATAACAGTCCTCTCATTATCTCCAACACACAGGTACAACCCAAATTCTTGCGCAGAAATATTCTCAAATTCCACGATTAGTTCATATGCATTCTTCCCGGGGCTGAACTTCTCCGGTTGCCATATACCCTCAAATGTATAGTCTTTGATTACCTTATACGTAG
>JAFGIP010000090.1 GCA_016929525.1 Bacteroidales bacterium | reverse complement strand
TGCGCTGTAAGTTTTTCTTTTTTTCATAACAACAAGTTTATTAAAAATCTAATTATACTTGTTGTCTAAATTTTGGGGCTAATTATATTAATCAGGTACTGTCTTATAACCATCAGGTTCAGCACACTCATATTATTTGAATTTGTGAAAGATACTTTAATGTTCCTTATTCCATATCTTAAAACCAAAAAATTAACTTCCTTTCGTTCCATATCTGAGAATTTTCAAATTAAAATCAATAAGTATACCAATCTACTTTAACAATATTTTTAATGAACATACTTGAAGCTAAAACAGAAGGGCAACATAAAATTTTGTTGCCCCTCAAAGTGAAAGGTTGCCGAAAACATGATGAACATTCTTCCTTTCCTTTACCCTGCATCTGCCGCCATACGCGCTATATCTTTGGTTTTAACTAATTATGATTTTTTTAATTTATAATCATACATGAGATGCACGATGGTTTTAAAAGGTTGCGTTTAACAGGTGACTTTTAATATTACTTACCGGTGATATTTATCACCTTTTTTTAATCATTTATCATCAAACTTATGTCATGAGTCAAGGTTATTAAACTCTTTTTAATAAAGTGAGTATGATAGAATGTAACCCGATAAAACCACCAGAGTGATGAAGAAAAGTGTTATAATACTGATTATGTTAAGTGCTGTTTTTCAGTTCATATCAGCACAGGACTCTAAGATTAATGAAGAAAGTTTGACCCATGATGTTGTGATTATAACAAGAGATGTTGTAATTAATTTTGACATGATCCAGAAATACAATGAGATTGAATACAGTGAAAACTCAGGTTTAGTATTTCAAAGTCTGTACAGCCATAATATGGAAGAACTGAGGGAATTTTATATATCCTATAACAATAATGAAATAGTAATTGAAAAAAGACCTGAAGGAAAATTCCCCATGGCAATTGATGAATCCATCAATGTATATAAGAAAATATTAAATAGAAATAACCCCGACCTGTTAACAGAATTATAGATATTTCAGACGTCGACACTGAAATTTCGTTAAAGTTTAGTAACTTGTTACCGCTTATATGACACGATTAAGAGAATAAACCACTCTTATCACCATAATTAATAAAAACCTGTCGTCTGCGCTAATAATTCTGAAGGTATTTTATTACCTTCAGATTATTTTTATTTAGCTGTATTATGTGAATATGCTGAATTGCAAGAAAAATAATAGGCAGATATTTAAATTTTTATTTCCTCTCATTGTCGTTTTGGTGTTCACAAAGACTACTATTGCAAGTGATTTATTTCACGATAACGTAGTTTTCGACCAGATTAAATTTGAAAATTCTCAGTCATTTGGCATTGTTGAAGATATAGTCCAGGACAAGTATGGTTTTATCTGGATAGGTGCAAAAGATGGACTATACCGATATGATGGCGTGAATTTTCGTTTATATATACTTGACAAGAATGATAGAAACAGTTTAAGCAACAACGTAATTCGAGATATTTTTATCGATTCAAAAGATAGAATGTGGATCGCAACAGAGAATGGTCTTAATTTGTATAATGATGATAAAGATAATTTCACCAGATATTTTGACGTACCTGAAGACTCAACATTACTAAACCCTAATTATTTTACTAAAATAGCTGAAGATAAAGATAACAATCTTTGGATTGCCAGTATTTACAGTGGCTTATGCAAATTCAACCCAGCAACCGGTAAGTTTAACCGTTACACTACTAAAAGTCAAAAAGGTCAACAACTTTCAACCAATAATATATTAACAGTATACATTGATTCTGAAGGAATCATTTGGGCTGGGACAAATTATAATGGAGTTCATTATATTATTCCCGGAGATACCCGCGTTCAACTTTTAAAAGATGGTCCTAAAGATGGAAAACATATAAGTGGCCCAAGTATTAGCAGCATTGTTGAAGCCGCAGACGGATCTATCTGGTTTGGTACCATGAATTCCGGAATTTCATGTTATAATAAAAAAACAGAGGAGTTTAAATATTATTATAAAAACCATAAAAAAAATACAGCCTTAGGAAGTAATATCGTTAGGAATTTATTTAGAGATTCAGATGATATGATTTGGATCTGTACTGAAGATGGAGGTCTTAATTTATACTCACCATCTGAAGATTCATTCAGACAATTCAGAGTATCTGAATCAGACCCGACTTCAATTAGCACTGATATTGTGCGGTGTGTATTCGAAGACGATGCCGGCAATTTCTGGATAGGTAATTTCAATGCTCCCATAAATTATATCGACACACAAAGAAAAAAATTCCTAAATATTCGTGTCGACCCTAATAATAAAAATTCATTAAGCCATAATCATGTGCTTTCCATAATGATTGACTCTGATAAATTGCTTTGGATAGGAACCGATGGAGGGGGATTAAACAAATACAACCCTGAAACAGGGCATTTCACAGTATTTAAACAATTTCCCGGTAACACACAGAGTCTGAGCAATAATAAACCTACATGTTTAGAGGAAGACAGTGAAGGAAATATCTGGATTGGTTTTTATGGTGGAGGGCTGGGATATTATAATAAAAAAACCGGGAAATTCTTAAATTATTTTCCCGATGGCACTTACAACAATCCAACAAATTCACACATATGGGACTTGCTTATTGATGATAATAAACTATGGATCGTCGGAGAACACTGTATAGAAACAATGGATTTGGGAACAAATAAATTTAAAATTCTGGATTCAGAAAAGGCAAATTCTAAAAATACTAATGTAACCGGCTCATGGTATTTGTATAAAGATTCTAAACAAAGAATTCTGATAGGAACAGTTAATGGTTTAAAGGTTTACACCCCTTCTCGGAATACCTGGCAGATCTATTCATCTGATATGAACAATCCAAAAAGTCTTTCAGATAACTGGATAATTTATATAATGGAAGACTCCAAAAGTAGAATTTGGATTGGAACGCATGGGGGAGGTTTAAACATTTGGGAAGAATCAAATAATACATTTAAAAGTTATAACACCAGAAACGGACTATCAGGAAATGTAATAAATGCAATTCAGGAAGACAGCAAAGGAAATCTATGGATAAGCACAAATAAAGGGCTGACTAAATTTAATTATGACAGCCTGGAGTTTGTCAATTACGATGTCAATGACGGCATTCAGGATAACAGGTTTAACATTGCTGCAACGTTCAAAGATAAAAACGGATGTTTATATTTTGGCGGTATTAATGGACTTACATATTTCTATCCGAAAGACATTGTCGGGAATACTTATATTCCACCTATAGTTTTTACAGGTTTTGAGTTATTCAATGAGGAAGTAAAAATTGGTAATCCCAATTCTCCTGTTAATAAAAACATGCACCTGTTGAATGAGATCTATTTAAAGTATCGTGATAGAGTGTTTACCATAAAATTTAATGCCCTTAGTTACACACAACCTTACAAGAATAAGTACAGATATATGCTTGAGGGCTTTGAAGATAATTGGAATCCAAGTAGTGAAAAGAATTATGCTACTTATACTAATTTATCACCTGGAAGATATACATTTAAAGTTCAGGCTTCAAACAACGATAATGTTTGGAACCTTAAAGGTATCAGTATGAACATTATTGTAGATAAACCTTTTTATAAAACAATATGGTTTATTACTCTGATCGCATTTTTAATTGCTTTGACTATAGTTGGCATTTATCGAATACGTGTTCGAAATATTCGTATCAGGAATCAGACATTAAGTCATTTAGTATCAGAACGTACCAGGGAAATTGAAAAACATATCGAAGAAATAGCTAATCAAAAGGAAGAAATTACCCGCCAGCGTGATATAGCTACTTCACAGCGTGATAAAATAATTCTGCAGAATGAAGAACTTGAAATGCATCGCAACCGATTAACAGAACTGATTGAAGAACGAACAAGAGAACTCCTGATTGCAAAAGAAAAAGCAGAAGAAGGAGATAAGCTTAAAACTGCTTTCCTGGAAAATATAAGCCATGAGATAAGAACACCTATGAATGCAATCCTCGGATTCATTAATCTGCTGATTGATAAAAAGGACGATGAAAAATTAAGAGATTACTACTTGAATATTATCAATGAAAGCGGTAAAAGTATGCTTCGCCTGATTGAGGATATTATTGATTTCTCACGAATGCAAACCGGTGACCTGGAGCTTGTCTATGAAGAATGTAATGTGACAGAGGTAATTAAGAATCTGATTACTCACTCCAGAGATAAAGCGTCTCGCGACCGGCCAGGCATTAACATTATACCTCAACTTCCAGAAAAGGAAATAAGAATGATCACTGACCAAAAGAAGCTTGAACAGATATTTTCAAAGCTCGTTGAAAACTCTTTAAAGTTTACTGAAAAAGGACATATTAAAATAGGACTGAATACAATAGAAGATAAATTGATCACATTCATGGTGGAAGATACGGGCACTGGTATCGAGGAAAATCAGCTGGAGAAGATCTTTGACAGGTTTTTTAAAGTTCAGGAAGAAAGTTCAAATAAAGTGTCCAGGGGTGCTGGTCTCGGTTTGGCTTTTGCCAAATTAGTTACGGAAATCCTGGGTGGGAAAATATGGGCAGAAAGTAAATTAAAGAAAGGATCAACCTTTTACTTTTCATTACCATATACCAGTGTTGATACAAATACGGTAACGTTAACAGAAGAAAATACATTAACTGAATATTCATGGCCAGGAAAAAGAATACTGATAGCTGAAGATGAAGAATCAAATTATTTGCTAATTGAAGCTATATTTAAGGATGCTGGTGTAGAAATAATCCATGCTACAGATGGCGTGGAAATGTTAGAAATTATTGATGAAGATAAAAATATCGACCTTATATTATTAGATATCAAAATGCCACGTTTAAGTGGATTAAATGCTATCAAAATTATCAGAGAAAGTAATGAAACTGTTCCGGTAATTGCCCAAACCGCATATGATCAGGCTTATCATCGGGCAAAATGCATCGAGTATGGCTGCAACGATTTCCTGACAAAACCTTTGAAGAAGAAAGAGCTTCTGGAAATAGTTAAGAGATACCTGGGATAAGTTTTAAATAACTCAATAATTGATCTTTCTTCTAATCACTCATATTGGAAATTCGTATATTTTAGAGTTACCAAAGAAGGCGTATCTTAATTATTGGTTACTAACTGGGTATATTGTAAACATTAAGGTAAATCTGTAATAGAATCATAGAATTCATATTCTAACATATTTTATTTAATTTTATGTTCTATTCGAACTGATTGATTTTGCGATAGTTAATTGATGTCGGGGATTACAATTTTTATTATCGCTTCTGTTATTTCAATAAGCTTTAAAAAAGAATTTCTACTTACATCATCATAAATCTAATACTATGAAAAATCCAAAAAACTTACTTATCGCCACAATTATTGCACTAGTGGCCTCAATTAGTTATGTCTATCCACAAATATTATGTGACAGACTTATTGATTTTGACACAACCCCTCGAGACACTTTTGGTTTAAATTTCGACAATGCAGGTGATCTCATTTTTTCAGAATCCGATATTGACGTATATATCGATAGTATACTCTGGACTAATGGACTACGCGGATATTATAAAGCACAAATAGACACATCATGGTGTGGATTTGGTTACGATAAAGTAATTAATATAAGCAATATATCCCTGATTTTTGATCTTGCCCAGGCCACAACGGATGGAGTTTCATTTATTTTCTTTGATATGGGAGGTGATGAGAACCTGCAAGTTAACGGAGGGCCGGAACATGTTATTAATAATTTCTGGCAACTTCCACCCGATGTTGCTCCCGACATCATTTGTGATGTTGATACGGTTGCTCCCGATGAATGTGAATACACTGTTATTGGAAAAGTCAACCTCTATGGAGTAATTAATACTCTTCGTATTGCCGGGCAAGAACTATGGGTCGACAGTTTATGTGTTGATGATGCTGTAGTAATATCAGAAAATCCCCATCAGTATTCTGTTAACACACTTCATCAAAACTATCCCAATCCTTTTAATATAAGTACAAAATTTCTATATACGATTGCAAAAGAAGGTTTTGTTAACCTGAAAGTTTATGATATGAATGGAAGAGAGATAATGGTACTGGTTAATGAGCACCAAAAAGAAAACAATTACTCCGTGAATTTTGATGGTGGTTATTTACCGGGAGGAGTTTACTACTATAAATTACAAATTGATGATTTTGTTGAAGTTCGAAAAATGCTTCTGGTCAGATAACGCCTAAAGTATAAAGGTCTATTAATTTAAAATATAAAGGCTCACCTCCCGGTGAGTCTTCTCTCTGAGGTCACGGGCGGATTACTC
>JAFGIP010000089.1 GCA_016929525.1 Bacteroidales bacterium | reverse complement strand
TTTACTAAAATTAAGGGGACAACTTAAGGTTGCAGGTCGTTGATTTGCAACCTTTTTTCAACAAAAAAAGGCTGTCCGATACTTTTTGGACAGCCTCTTTTTTTATTTGTAATCTCTTTCATATATAGATTTATAAACAATTAAATAAACCTTAAAATTATAAGTATTTATCATAATAAGAATATCTACTGTAATAATGGAATAAGGATAAAACATGATCCTTATTTAAAGCTCCAAAACCTGATAACGGTTATATTTGACCGAACATATTAACATCTTATCTGCCAGCACTTCTCCTGTACCAGAGACGATTTTAATGACCTCCACTGCCTGTATACTTCCGATTATTCCGGGTAACGGGCCCAATACTCCTACCTGTTTTTGCCTTTTCTCAGGTTCTTCTTTTATAAAATCTCTGTAACCCCTGCAACCTTTATAATTAAATACCGATACCTGTCCCTCGTAATTATATATGGCACCATACACAAAGGGTATGCACAGTTCACGGGAAATTAAGTCTGTAAGAAGTCTGGAACTATAGTTATCTGTACAATCCACGATAATTTCATAGTTCTTTGCAATATTAAGTGCCCGTTCCTTGTCTTCCCATTTTTCTTCCAGAACGTTGATTTCGCAATACGGATTTACATTCCTTACAATCTTACCTGCAAGCTTTGCCTTACTTTTACCAACATCGGAATGTGTATAAAGTACCTGCCTGTTCAGGTTTGATAAAGACACTGTATCAAATTCCACGATACCAATACTGCCAATACCTGCTGCAGCTAAATATAACAGAACCGGCGATCCCAGTCCACCGGCACCAATCACCAAAACTTTTGCCTCTTTGAGTTTACTCTGGTGTTCCTCGGTAAAACCTTCCATTATTAAATGGCGGTCAAACTGTTCAAGTTCAGGTTTGGTTAACAAAATAAAGGGTTTTTCTTAATTAAGTTAAATGATTATTCAATATTATACCACCTTCACATTTGTATTACCCAACATTCCCGCGAAGGCGGGAATCCAACAAATTAATACTGGATTGACTTCGTCGAGGGCTTTGCCGTTCCGCATCCCCGCCTGCCAAAGTACTTGAACGGCGGGCAGGAAGTGCGGAATGTCAATATGTCGAGTGTTTCTTGTGGAATAATTCTGTATATTAGGTCAATATCCTCAAATTTGAAATTACTTTACTTTCAGAACATCCTTAAATGCTTTTATAAAAGTGTCCTTTGGCAGTGCTCCCATAGCCAGCTGAGGTTGTTCATTCACGGGTACAAACAATAATGAAGGAATACTCTGAATCCTGAACATTGCTGCCAGCTCACGCTCCTGCTCCGTATCAACTTTATAAATATTCAGTTTACCTTCATACTCTGCAGCCAATTCTTCAAGTACCGGCGTAATCATCTTACAGGGTCCGCACCAATCTGCATAAAAATCAATCAGGCAGGGAAGGTTGCCCTCGAATTTCCACTCTTTGTTTTCTTCATAATTGAAAACTTTCTTTTTAAAAGTATCGGTATTCAAATGCTCAATCATAATATATCCTGTTTCATTGAATCAAATAATGATTAAGTTACGAATGTTTAACGGTTCAAAAAAACGGGTCTGATTTATTTTCAATTTAAATCAAAGGACCTTTTATACTACTGCTGATAATTGATCGATATTAAAGGGTGTTACTATTGCTTGCGTGTCAATAGTATAAAGATTTGTATTTTTACAGACCTTACAGAAAATAACACCAAAATGTTAAAGCATCCCATATTTAAAATCATTTCCGATCTGGTTGAAAAAAAAGGTCTGGAGTGTTATGTGATAGGTGGCTTTGTAAGAGATGTATTGCTTAAAAGACCAACAAAAGATATCGATATATTAATTATCGGAAGTGGTATTGAGCTTGCCAAAAATGTAGCTAAACGCATCGGGAATGTTAAGGTGAATGTTTTTAAAAATTTTGGTACCGCAATGCTCCATTATAAAGATATGGAAGTTGAGTTTGTCGGTGCAAGGAAGGAATCTTACCGGAAGAATTCAAGAAAGCCTGTTGTTGAAGATGGTACTCTGGCTGACGACCAAAACAGGAGAGACTTCACAATAAACTCAATGGCATATTCATTAAATAAGCCAACATTCGGAGACCTAGTGGACCCGTTCAATGGCATAAAGGATTTAAAAGATAAGATCATTCGAACTCCGTTAGATCCAAACAGAACGTATTCCGACGACCCGTTAAGAATGATGCGTGCTATCAGGTTTGCCACTGAGTTAAATTTTAAAATAGAAAATGAGTCATTGCAGGCTATTGCTGAAAATAAGAACAGAATATCCATTGTTTCAGCAGAAAGGATCATTGATGAGTTGAACAAGGTCATTCTGGCACACAAGCCTTCGGTTGGTTTCAGATTACTGGAACAAACAGGGTTACTTGAAATAATATTCCCGGAATTCCAGAAACTTAAAGGTGTTGATGTAAAGGAAGATAAAGCCCATAAGGATAACTTTTTCCACACAATAAAAGTACTTGATAACGTTGCAGGGAGATCAGATAACTTATGGTTAAGATGGGCTGCTTTATTGCATGATATAGGGAAACCGACAACCAAACGTTACGAACCGGAAACCGGCTGGACATTCCATGGGCATGATTATATTGGCAGCAAGATGGTAAAAGGAATTTTCAGGAGATTAAAACTCCCTATGGGCAATAACATGAAGTACGTTGAAAAGCTGGTGAAACTTCATCTGCGTCCAATTGTACTGTCCCAGGATGAAGTTACTGATAGTGCTGTTCGTCGTTTACTTTTTGAAGCCGGCAACGATATCGACGATCTGATGCTTATGTGCGAAGCAGACATTACATCTAAAAATGATGCGAAAGTTAAACAGTACCTTACCAATTTTAAGTTAGTAAGAAAAAAACTAAAAGAGATCGAAGAAAAAGATGCAATAAGAAATTTTCAGCCTCCTGTTTCAGGCAAAATTATAATGAATACATTCGGCCTTGGCCCATGCCAAGAAGTAGGTGTTATTAAAAATGCAATTAAAGAAGCGATCCTCGAAGGTGAAATACACAATAATTACGATGAAGCATATAATTTCATGTTAAAAAAAGCAAGGGAGCTGGGACTTCGTAAATCAGATGAAAATTAACAAGCACTGAATATATTATCGCGCTACCTTATTTCATTTGTTCAGATTATGATTTTGATAGAACGTCAAATCTTTTTACATTTGATTTCTTTCACTTATACCATTGTTATATGTAAATGATAATTAGTTTAAACCAATCAATACCTACAATAATGAAACGAATTTTTTTACTCCTGTTAGTGACATTCCTTTTATATGGTTTGTCTTCAGCCCAGTATTCTGAACCAACACAAAGCCGGTTTACGTCTAAATTATTTTATTGGGGTGCCGGTGTAAATATCGGGGGATTCTATCCCGGTGAAATCAATGACTTTTTGAACGATTATTATAGTTATGCCGAGGAAATTCTTGGATCTTATGATATGATGGTATACTACACCATTAGTGGCCATGGCTCATTTTTTTTCACAAAAATGACAGAATTAAAAGTCGAACTTGAATGTTCAGGAAGCCCAAAATTGATTTCGATAAACAGCAGCACGGATTATTATTCATTTAACAGGATCTCGCCTGCACTTAAATTTAATCTCCATATTCCCACCGGAGGTCGTCTTTCTGTTTTTTTTGGACCAGGGGCATCTTTTAACAGACTTAAATTTAAAGGCCCCGATTTTAAGAGCACACGATGGTGTCCCGGATTCTCATTTCAGGTGGGTGTTATGTTACGCTTCAGAAAATTTGCCATAGAACCCGGGTTCACATTTAACTATATCAATTCGAACGAAGGAGATACCGATAACCCTCCTTCTGTAGGCGCGGATGAGCCGGAATTCATTGAATATTACCTTGAAACCATAGAATTTAATTATACCGGCGGGCAGATCGGTTGTACGTTTTATTTCTGATTTACTTTCTCTGATATAAAGAATAATATTTACGAAGGCTGGAATATATATTCCGGCTTTTTTGTTTCTATGTTATAATGGATCTAGTTAAACAGTGCCAGTACCTGTTCTTTGGTAATTCCCTTATAGTCTCTGCCGATAAAAGCTTCCGAAAGCTCTGACTTACGTTCCTGGAGCTTAATGATCTTTTCTTCCAATGTATTGCGTGAAATAAAACGATAAACAAAAACCCTCTTATCCTGTCCTATTCTATGTGCGCGGCTTAAAGCCTGCATTTCAACAGCCGGATTCCACCACGGATCCAGGATAAATACATACTCTGCTGCTGTCAGGTTCAAACCTACACCTCCGGCTTTTACTGAGATCAGAAAAAATGAACAGTCCGGGTCATCCTGGAATTTTTTTATTTCTGTTTCCCTGTCTTTTGTATCTCCTGTCAGCCAGGCATACTTTATCTTTTCATTATCAAGAAAATCAGCTATCAGATCGAGATGTTTTACAAATGAGCTGAACACAAGAGCCTTGTTACCTTCGGTCTTTAAACTTAAAAGATTCCTGGTAACCTCGCTGAATTTCCCTGAACCTGAAAAATACTCCTCGTCAACCATTGCAGGATGATTAGCGATCTGCCTTAGTCGTGTTAACGACTTTAAAATAAAAACTGCCGACTTATTCAACCCCAGCTGAGTCATTTTTTCCAGTACAATATTACGGGCTTTTGATTTTTCCCTTTCATAGTATATTTCCTGCTGATCGTTCAGATTGCAGTATACTAGCTGTTCATTCAACGGAGGAAGCTCTTTTGCAACCTGGCTTTTGGTCCGCCTTAAAACAAACGGTGAAATAAGTTGCTGAAGTTTCTCTCTCTTACCCGCATCGTTATACTTTTCAATCGGCAGCTGAAACTCTGATCTGAAGAAAGTTAAATTTCCCAGTAACCCGGGATTAAGAAAATTAATTTGTGCCCATAAATCGGTAAGTGAATTTTCAATAGGGGTTCCTGTTAGTACAATTCTGTTTTCAGCCTTTAATTGCATTACCGCCCTATACGTTTTCGACGCCGGATTTTTTATCATTTGACTTTCATCCAGAACAACATATAAAAATCCTATTTTAATAAATTGTTCCAGATCATTGCGCAAGATACCATAGGATGTAATTACTAGATTGCTCTTATCGCATACCTCTTTTAACTCACCTCTTTGCGTACCAACATATGCATTAATTACAATATCCGTCATGAAGTTATTAACCTCATTAATCCAGTTGTGGACCAGCGAGGTTGGAACAACAATAAGCGATGCTTTTGTCTGCAAAGTAATTTTGGCAACTTTATCTTCAAATAAAGACAACTGATCAACTGCCAGAGGTTTATCTTTTTTATCATTGGCAGAAGTTGACTCACTGATTACTTTTCTTAAAAGTACTAACGTTTGCAGTGTTTTCCCCAATCCCATATCGTCAGCCAGGCAACCACCAAAACCGTTCTGATACAACCTGTGCATCCAGCTGTAACCTTCTACCTGATAACTCCTTAGTTTGGCTTTAATACCATCAGGGATTTCAATAATATGTTTTTCATCCTCTATCAGACTCAGCAGACTTTCCCTGAAATTCCCGGATATGCCTTTTTTAATCTTATTTAGTATTGGAAAATGCTGCTTCTCCAATATAATGCTTCCATTTTCAACCTTTGAAAAACTAAGCAGATCCCTGTATGATTCGAACCACTCTTCAGGCAGAATGACAACCCTTCCGTCGGGTAATACAAATTCCCTTTCACGTTCTAATATGTTGGTATAAAAAGAAACAAATGGAATTTTAAAGCCTGCAAATTCAACCCGCGCTTCAATATCAAACCAATCGTTGCTTTTTTCAGACACCTCCATCTTCAGTTTGAAGTCGTCGAGATAATAGGATTTCTTCGGATCGCTTTGAGCTACAGAAAAACCCGATTTACGAATCAGTGAGCTGTTAAAATTGATCCAGTTAATTACATTATAACATGTACCATCTATCTCTTTATTCTTTTTTAACGGTTGAAAGTATGGCCCTTCCTTATTGACCATCCCCAAAGACAAAAGTGATGAGATACAATCGTTTTCAAATTGATAATCGCGTTTAATCCTTATAAATCTGACCTCTTCACCCTTAAACTCGCAGCTGACTTTCTGTTCTGTTTTCCGGTTGGCATAGTATATCGTTTTCCGGTCGTAAATGAACCTAAGTACTAAAACAAATTTACCGGAAAGATCGCATTCAATATTTAATGTAGGTGTTGGCTTCTTTTGTTCATCAAGAATTTCGAAACCTCTTGCATTTACTTTATACTTTTTTATTGCAGTACGCACAAATGTTTCGAAATATTTTTTTTCTGCCGATTTTGGAATATTGATAGCTTCCTTAGTAAAAAAAGGTATAATTTTTTTACTGTCAATATCCCTGAAAACAAAAAGCTTGTTGTCAATAATAACTGAACATGGCTGATTCGTTACGATTAAGCCTTGTTTGCCATTGAGATTTAGTTCATTCCCATTGTGTTCAATTGAAAGAAAATATTGAAGTCCTTCAGGGGTTTTAATGAAATTGAAAACAGAGGAACTCTCTTCCTCAACAATATAAATTCGATCGTCTTCGTAAACTTTATTATGCAGAATCTTATGATATACCGGAACCGGACTGGTTTCGAGAATATCAATGCATTGTGTCATGCGGCGTTCAATATAGGGCCTTATCTTAGATTCAAGTAACTGATTATCGATGGCGCTGATAAATTCTCTGGAAGAGATCTTCTTTTTTGAAAAGAGTTTTTGCAATTGCTGCTCCTGATAATCTTCAATGAGTTTTACCAGCTGTACTTCTTCCGGTGATAAAATCGATTCGTATGACTTCAGACTTATGTTAGTAGCCCTGTCGTAAACTGTATAATAATCCTGCGATCGTTCTTTCCTGACGACATAAGGCGCAAATACCAGCCCAAGTGCCCGGTGCTCTGTAAGTGTAATTATGAATTTTAAATCCATTTGGTAAAATTGGCAATTCTATTTTGCGCTGAAAAAGAAAAAATGTAAAGATTAAATTAATTTATAAATCCAAATCGACAAATACAGGTAAATGATCGCTAAAGCCTCCATGATATAACGGACCGATATATGTTCTAAATGGTTTTTTGCCTCCAAATTTATTATCGTCCTGTAAAAGAAAATCAAAATCGGCGATATGAAATTTATCGGCGTTTGTATGTAAACTGCCTGTTTCATTAAGAAGTGATCCGGAAACTATACACTGATCCAGAAAATTCCACTCTGCCATGTACCTGTAAGTTCCTGAAACATCATTACTTCCGGTTGAAGAAAGATTGTATAAATCAGCGCATGATGGTTCATTAAAGGTGTTTAAGGCCCCAAGATGTTTTTGAATACTTTCATCCCAAGGTTCATCATTAAAGTCGCCCATTATTAAGATTTTTGCACATGAATTAAATTCCAGAATCGAATCAACTGAGTTGCGCAATACGGTTGCAGCATAGTTTCTTTTTGATGCTGACTTTGCCTTACCTCCCATACGCGAAGGCCAGTGATTAACAAACAAATGCAAGGTATCAGATCTATCAACCAGACATTTAAAATAAAGTATGTCCCGGGTTGGCCTGCTATATTTAAAGGGTAAATCTACTTCAATATTTCTTGAATCAATAAACTGTATCTTTTCCTTTCGGTAAATCAAGCCTACATCGATACCACGCAGATCGGGCGAATCAAAATGTACAATCTTGTACCGATATTTTTCAAGCGGGGTTTTATAAATAAGTTCGTTCAATACATACCTGTTCTCAATTTCTGCAAAACATACAATTTCCGGAGGACTAACTTCCCCGACAGCTGCAATTGTTTTATAAATATTCAGTGTTTTTTGCCTAAAATGGCTGTATGTCCATTTTTTCTCACCATCCGGTAAGAATTCATTATCATTTTTAATGGTGTCATCGTATACATCAAACAGATTTTCGACATTATAAAACATTACCCTGATATCGCCCCTTGACTCTGTAACAGTTTGAGAATAACAACGATTTCCTGTAAGAATAAATGTGAAAACTAAGAAACTGCTTAAAATATATTTAATCATAGCGTTCGAATGCACCAAGATCGGGCATACCATCAGCGGTTCTGCTGTTTCCTTTAAAATCCAGATCCAGAGAAGGTATACCCTGTATTAAATTTATACTACCTGAGTCTATTGCAGGTGACATAGTATTCAGCTCGAAATTATAATCATCTAACGAAATACTGTCATTTATAAAAGCCGGATCTATATTCAATATTATTTTATTAAAATGTTCAGGATCATCATAATCAAGTGAATCCTCATGGTTTTTTATGAGGCAGTGATCGAAATAATAATTAAATGCCACATCTGTGATACTGTCGTATAAAATTTCCTGATCCTTTGTGCCGTAAAGTATTGAATTGTAAAAATTCAGATTAAGATCTTCCGAATAGGTAACATCGGTAACCCAAAAATCGTCATCCAGCTCATACCAGTCCAGATTATTTGAAAAATAAAGTGAAGGTGTCGACCGCGACTTATAATCACCAGCTACAACTGATGGGTAATAAGCACCTATATTTGATATTGAACAATGATAGAAATCGTAATTTCCACCCAGGAATAAACCTAACGCTACCAGTCCGCAATCGGCAATAATGGTATTGTAGGCTTTAATATCTGCCCGAAATGCAAATATACCATACGACGCCGCATTCAATATCATACAGTTTCGTATTTCAACCGAAGGCATATAATCCTGATTAGGATAACCAACCTGCATTCCGGCATTTGAATTTTTAATAATTACATATTCGAAAACACTTCCGGTACTTTTGGGAGCAATATAAATTGTGCCCCACTGTCCTGCTGCCTGATCATATGGAAAGTCAAACCGATCACCCATGAAAACAATTGGTTCTTCAAGAGTACCGATAGCCTCAACCTGTCCCCATACCAAAAGACTGGCGTAATTATGAATAAAAATATGTGTACCCGGTTCAATGGTCAACACTTCAAATGAATCTATTGCAACATTATTAAGTATGAGATAAGGTTTTTCTTTCGTCCAGGTTTGCGATTCAATTATTTCATTATTAAAAATATTAACATCCTGACCGTATGCTATAAGGTTAACATCTTGTAAGCTGCCATTTGTCATGAAAACAACTGAATCTTCAATAACCATAGGACTGTTGTGCCCTGTAGGGTCAATTGTAACTTCTACAAAAACGTAAATACTGTCGGAACTTCTTATCTCAATATTACTAAAACTGTTGCCCATTGCTCCATCGACATTTAACCTGTAATGCGAACTATTACCCCCGGCAAGATACAATTCCTGAATTCTGATTGACTGATCGTGTGTATTATATACTTTAAAACGTTTTGTAACAGAACCCAGTGTAGAAAGTATTGTATCGAAATAGACTGTATCCGTAGAAAATTTTAAGGTGGCCCCACTTTCGGTAATAAATTCGTCCTTTCTGCAACTAACTAATGCAATGATCAATATTATGAGTAAGAATAAGTACTTGAAAAAAAAACGCATTTTTATTTTTCTGCAAATGTAATGAATTCCCATTGTTAAAGATATTTTTAATTTAACGAATCCTTTGCCTGATAATTGCTTAGTAGTTACTTTTACAATTTATTCTTGTGACGAGAGTTTTTTTGAAATATCTTTATTAAATTTAATTAGGTAACCTATTTACAAATAAGGTAAGTTATTTTTCAGATGAAAATAATACAGGCACAACCGCAGGATCTTGTTGACATTCTATTTTTACTCAAGCAGTGCGTGAAGGACATGAACAGTAAAGGATTTAAACATTGGAATTCAGCGCATCCAAGTCCTGAGTTAATTAAAAATGACATTGAAAAAGGTACTTTATATTTATATACCGATCTGGGTATTGTGCAAGGTATGATAAACCTTTCTGATGAGATACCTGAAGAATATAAAGACATTAAGTGGAAACTGGAGAATGAAAAAATATTATATGTAAAAAGATTTGCCATTCATCCGTTATGGCAGGAAGCAAATATCGGAGAACAACTTATTGGCTTTGCCGAAAACTTTGCAAAAGAACATAATTTTAAAGGTGTAAGACTCGATGTACTGGATAGTTATCCTTTAAATGAAAAATTTTTCGAATCGAAAGATTACGGTAAGGCAGGAACTTTCCATTCCGATTTTCAAAAAATACCATATGCCTGTTTTGAAAAAGGCCTGTAAATTTTCTTCACAGGCCATTGCTAGCTGACTTTATTTGTTGTCTTATAATGTAATAGGAATACCCCTGTAAAAATCAAGAATTTTTGTCTGAAAAATATATTCATACTTAGCCTGAGCTAAATCTGATTCTGCCTTTGTAAGATTATTCTTGGCAATATTATATTCAACTGAGTTTACGATTCCAACATTGAATTTTTGCTCTGTATATTTAAAAGATTCCCTGTATGAGTTCGCAGCTTCACTGGCTGCTAAATATTTTTCTTTCGCCGATACAGCATCATTATGCGCCTGCTGAATTTGTTTATAAAGATCCTGCTTTGTCAGATCCAACTGCAGTTCAGCATCCGAAACCATTATTTTAGCATTACTTAT
This sequence comes from Bacteroidales bacterium, assembly GCA_016929525.1. Lineage (GTDB taxonomy): Bacteria > Bacteroidota > Bacteroidia > Bacteroidales > UBA10428 > UBA10428. The sequence goes on along the minus strand of JAFGIP010000089.1, from coordinate 85,792 downwards.
AGAATTATTGACCTGCCAGTTATTAAAGATTGGAATTACTATTCCTGCACTTACTGTCCTGTTTTCATTTCCGCTTATCTGATCCTGATAATTCTGATCAAATTGGTCCTTTAGGTTTGATGAATATCCTGTACGCCAGTTACCACTTAAATACAATTGAGGACTTCTTTTTCCTCGCTGAATTGCAAGATCCCTTTTATAACTCTCTAAAGCATACTCTGCTCTTTTAATATGCGGCAGGTATTCAAGAGCATCTGCATATATTTCATTTGCAGATACAATCGAAGTATAAATGTCAGGTTGAACTGTATCAGGTATTAAAATATTAAAACCTCCGACCGAATCCAGATCCAACAACTGAGTTAAATTCAGATATGCCAGATTTAACTCATTTTGTGCATTTGTAACATTAAGCTTTTCGTTGGCAAGCTGAGACTTAATTTCCAACAGATCTCCCTTTGCTACAGATCCTGCTTCATACAATTTAGATGTTCTGTCAACCTGTAATTCTGTAACACTAAGTTGATTCTTGTTTACCTCAAGTAATTCCTTCTGGAATAAGATAACAAGATATGCTGTGGAAATTTCCAGTGTGAGTTCAATCTTTTCTTTTTCCACATTCTGTATGCTGGCCAATGTGTTGTATTGGTTTTTCTTAATGTTATTATAGATTTGTAAGCCGTTGAAAATATTAAGGTTTGTTGTTACAGAGTAATTATCATTTCTGGTTTCGTTATCGATAAAATTATTTGTAAGCGGATCGATAGCATAACCATCATTGTAACTAAAGCCCATATGTGCATTTATATCAGGAGCAATATTAAGATATGACTGAAAATAATTATTGTCGGCTATCTCTGCCTGCAACTGCTGTCGTTTTATTTGTAAATTATTATCGTGTGCATAAGTTATACAATCTTCTAATGTCCATGTTTTTTGAGAAAACCCCGGCAATTGTATCAGTGCTATTGGGATTAACAGTAAATACTTTATTTTCATAATTATGACCTATTAAAATATATTAATCGTTTTTTGTTTTCTTTCTGTAAAGTATATGAACGTATTCTGATGCTTCTATGGTATCCAGAATTTGTATTAATTCCCATGACTGATCATATTCCTTTATCAACTTACGAAGGCTGTCAATTCTTTTAATTGTATCGCTGGGTGATTTACCGGTATTAGGTAATTTAAAAGACTCTAACCTGTATTTCCAAACCAGATCAGATTTGAGAACTCTAACCTCAACCTCAGCAATATCACCTTCTGAGATGCCTTTAACCGGTATACAAATACTTCTCATAATCAACCAATTTGCATTGCTTTTTTAATTCTCTCAGTAATAATATGACCATCGAATAACTGAATTATTCTATGCGCCTTGTCTGCATCGGCAGATGAATGCGTGACCATTACAATCGTAGTACCATCGTTATTAAGCTGTGTAAGTAAACTCATAATCTCCTCGCCATTCACAGAATCCAGGTTTCCAGTAGGTTCGTCCGCAAGAATCAATTTTGGTCTTGAAACCACTGCACGGGCTATGGCTACCCTTTGTTGCTGACCTCCGGAAAGTTGTCTCGGAAAATTCTTTTTTCGGTGCGAAATTTTAACCTGATCCAGTACCTCATTAACTCTTCTTTTTCTTTCGCCTGATGATACACCCATATAAAGCAAAGGCAATTCAACATTATGATATACCGAAAGTTCTTCTATGAGGTTGAAACTTTGAAAAACAAAACCAATATTACCTCGACGTATGCGCGTTCGCTTAAGTTCTGAAAGCCTCGATACTTCTATACCATTAAGCCAGTATTTTCCTTGTGTAGGACTATCCAGTAAACCAAGAATATTAAGTAAAGTTGTTTTACCACACCCTGACGGTCCCATGACAGAGACAAACTCACCTTCCTCAACCGCTAAATTCACTTTAGAAAGAGCTATTGTTTCAACTTCTTCTGATCTAAATGTTTTAGTTAATTCTTCAGTTCTAAGCATGGTTTTATTTTACTTTGTTTCCCTGATTTAGCATTTTTCATGCCGGATGAATTATAGCTTTGATTTGCAATTTTTTATGGCTTTTTATTTAAACTAATAATTGTTCGATATTGCTACAAAACAGTACGATTCCGAACATTAATAAAAATCATTACATTTGTTTTTAATGATTATTATAAGTTGAAAGACGCACTAATTAAATATATATGTCTTTCTATAAATAAATTATATTATAAAAAATGTCTGAAAAGAAAGGCCGGATACTTGTTGTAGACGATAACGAGGATATTCTGTTTGCATTAAAGTTATTTTTAAAACCTCATACTGAATCGATAACAACAGTTAATAACCCCGATCAGATTCCTGAATATTTGAAAAAGGAAGATTTTGATGTTATTATGCTTGACATGAACTTCAGTCAGGATGCAAGTAGCGGACAGGAAGGTTTTGATTGGTTAAAACGAATTCTTACAATTGATCCGCAAGCTGTTATAGTTTTCATAACAGCATACGGCGATGCAGAGAAAGCCGTTAAAGCGATTAAAGCCGGGGCAACAGATTTTGTTTTGAAACCATGGCAGAATGAAAAATTACTGGCAACACTTTCATCGGCTGTTAGTCTGAGAAGAACAAAGCTGGAAGCTGGTCATTTAAAATCAAGACAGCAGGAATTGTGTGAAATAATTGACAGACCTTTTCATGACTTTATCGGTGACTCACCGGAAATGAAAGAAGTTTTCAGTACCATTTCAAAAGTCGCAAAAACCGATGCAAATGTCCTTATTCTTGGTGAAAATGGAACAGGAAAAGAACTTGTAGCCAGAGCTCTTTGCAGGAATTCATCGAGAAAAGATGAAGTATGTATTAGTGTTGACCTGGGTTCAATTACAGAAACCTTATTCGAAAGTGAATTATTTGGATATGTAAAAGGAGCATTTACTGATGCAAAAGGAGATAAACCAGGAAGATTTGAAGTAGCTTCTAACGGAACGCTGTTCCTCGACGAAATCGGAAATTTGTCTCTTCCGCTTCAGGTAAAACTTTTAACAGCCATAGAACGAAGGGAAATAACAAGGGTCGGGGCAACAAAACCTACTCCTATCGATGTAAGGTTAATTTGTGCTACAAATAACAATATCCATCAAATGGTGGAAGAAGGTAAGTTCAGACAAGACCTGCTTTACAGAATAAATACCGTAGAGATTCATTTACCCCCATTACGCGAACGAACTGGTGATATCGGTATACTGGCAGATCATTTCTTAAAAATTTATTCTAAAAAATATAAAAAGAATATTTCAAGACTTAGCCCTATCGCGTTAAAAAAGCTCAACCTGTATTCCTGGCCCGGGAATGTCAGGGAACTTCAACACGCTTTGGAACGTGCTGTTATTATGTGTGACTCAAATATACTTGAACCTGATGATTTTCATCTTTCATCGAGCAGAGGAAAACAAAACGATGTTGAATTGGATAATTACAACCTAGATGAAATTGAAAAGAAAATAATTATTAAGGTACTTAAACAAAACCAGGGAAATATTACACAGGCAGCTAAAGAATTGGGGCTAACACGAACATCACTGTATCGAAGAATGGAGAAATATGATCTTTAAAAACTTTAGATTTAACCTGATAATTAGGGTTATAATACTAATCATATCAATATTTTTATTTTATTATTCTTTCTCGACCAATTACATTTTCACACCTATTATAGTTGGTGCATTTATCATTTTTCAGGTTACGTCATTGGTTCGATATATCGATAAAACCAACCGGGAACTTACTGCCTTTCTGGAATCAATACGCTTCAGCGAATTTACCAGAAGTTTTAATATGGAAGGAATGGGGTCATCATTCAATGAATTAAACACAGTCTTTAATGAGGTAATTAATGATTTTCAAAAAGTACGCTCAGAAAAAGAAGAGCACTTCTATTATTTACAAACAATACTCCAGAATATTGATGTCAGTCTTATTGCTTATCAGAACGATGGTACGATTGAACTAATTAATAAATCAGCAAAAAAGCTTTTTCAGATTTCCGGGATAACAAATATAAAAGGACTTGAAAAAATGAGTCATGAACTTGTTGAGGTATTATTTCAAATTAAGCCTGGTGAAAGTAAACTCGTTAAGATATACGAGGAGGATGATTTTCTGCAACTCGCAATTTACGCTACAACAATTAAGGTAAAAGACAAAGTAATAACACTCGTTACGATTAAAGATATTCAAAATGTACTGGAAGAACAGGAAACAGAAGCATGGCAAAAATTAATCAGGGTGCTGACACACGAAATTATGAACTCGATTACACCTATCGCAAGCTTATCATCAACTGTACATAATATCTTAAATGGCTATTCATATAAACCAGACGGACAAACCACGGTTGATAATGACAGTTTGAAAGAGATGGAGAAAGCTCTTCAAACAATAAATAAACGGAGTAATGGTTTGTTGCATTTCGTTGATACGTACAGAAACCTGACAAGAATTCCAAATCCTAACTTTAAGATGGTTCATGTAAGTAATATCTTCCAGAATATTAAACATTTAATGGATGATGAGATTATAAAACATAATATTAACTTACAAGTGAAGGTTGAACCCGAAAAAGTTGAAATTACTGCTGATGAACAATTGATAGAACAGGTCTTGATTAACCTTGTCAGAAATTCTATACAGGCTTTGAACAAGACAAAGAATGCAGAAATAAAATTACAGGCATTTTATAACAAAAGAGGTCGATTCACGATGCAGGTAGCTGATAATGGTCCCGGTATATTACCTGATGTACTTGAAAAAATATTTATACCTTTTTTTACTACAAAAACTTCAGGCTCAGGTATTGGACTGGCGTTGTCAAGACAAATAATGCGTTTACATAATGGTACTATTACCGCTTATTCACAACCTCCCGAAACAGTTTTTACTTTAACATTCTAAAATGATCTCAGAATAAATAAATATACTCGCAACCTATCCTTATTAGATCAGCTTACCTCAATTATCCATTCACCAACTTGTATTACATCATCCGATCTTATTTTTGCTCTTTTTCTATTTTCTTTAATGCCATTCAGAATTACCAAACCTTCATCCACCATCCACTTGGCATGAGCCCCATTTTCAGCAATATTCAAATATTTTAAAAGCTTAATCAGTTCAATATATTCTCCCTGAAGTGTGAACTTTTTAACACTCATGTGTATTTACCATTTATCAAATATAATTGTAAAAATTATAGAACAAAATATTAAGAATACAGTTAATAATCTGGAAGACAACAGTATGTCATAAAGATAATCTCTGTTATTCTATATGATAAATGACTGTTTTTTAATCCATTAGCTAAGTTTAAATCTATATATTTACATATTTAGATTTTTTGGTATATTATTTGAAAATATATCACAAATTAAAAAATTATCGTATTATGAAACTTGAACATTTGACATCTCAGACATTTAAGGAGAAAGTATTTAATTACGAAATGAATAAGGAGTGGAAATTCGAAGGTACACGTCCGGCAATTATTGACTTCTATGCTGACTGGTGTGCCCCCTGTAAAATAGTAGCACCTATACTCGAAGAACTCCAGGAAGAGTATGGTGACAAATTAACCATCTATAAAGTTGATACAGAGCAAGAAAAAGAATTGTCTTCAATCTTTGGTATCCAAAGTATACCCAGTTTATTATTCATCCCTGTCGATGGTCAACCGCAAATGGCAATGGGTGCTTTACCTAAAGAAACATTCAGAAAAGCCATAGGAGATGTATTACAGGTTAATTAATTTTTATGAAGAAAAAAATAAAAAAAAACCTGATTAGCATTACTTTGGCAGTCATCGGGCTTATGGGCGGGTATCTTTACTGGAGATTTATAGGATGCTCTTCCGGGACTTGTCCGATAACGTCAAATTGGTATTCAAGTACTTTTTTGGGTGGTCTTACTGGCTATTTGCTCGGTGATAGTATTTCTGATTTACTTCATCGGAAACAAAAACATGAAAGAACACTGGAATGAACGTTATTCTGTAAATGGATTGGTTTATGGTGATATCCCAAACGAATATTTTACAGAATTCATCAGAAAGGTTACCCCGGGTACTTTACTTTTACCTGCAGAAGGTGAAGGCAGAAATGCAGTTTTCGCGGCGCAGCAAGGTTTTAAGGTATACGCTGTAGATTTTAGTGAAGTTGCCAGGGAAAAGGCTTTAAGAAAAGCAAAGAACAAGAATGTAAAAATCCTTTATGAAAACGCCGATATCAGGTATTGGAATACAGATATTAAATTCAATTATATTGCAATAATTTATATGCACCTTTTACCCGATTTCAGATCGAAAGTGCATAAAAAAATGGTTGATATTTTATCGCCCGGCGGACAGATAATTCTGGAGGTTTTTTCAAAAAATCAGATAAAATATAAAACAGGAGGGCCGCAAAATCCAGATATGCTTTATAACAAACAGGTACTGCATGATGATTTTAAAAATCTGGATATAAAAGAAATTCTCGAAAAGGAGATTAATTTGGATGAAGGAGAATTTCATAAAGGTAAAGCAAGTATAATTCAAATGAAAGCTGAAAAAACATATTAGTTATGAGTTATTTTTTTAGTAAGACAGTGAACATTACCTTCGATCAGGGACGAAAAACAGTTGAAGAAAAGCTTAAGGAATCCGGCCTTGGAATTGTTTCTGAAATTGACCTTGACAAAAAGTTTAAAGAAAAATTAGATGTTAGTTTCAGACGCTATAAAATTTTGGGAGCATGCAGTCCTGCTCATGCATATAAAGCAGTAAGAACTGAAGAAAACATTGGACTAATGTTACCATGTAATGTAGTTATCCAGGAAAAAGACAGTAATAAGATAGATGTATCTGTTATTGATCCTGTTGCTTCAATGATGGCCATTGAGAATCAGGAATTGCAACCTGTTGCATTAGAAATCCAGTCAAAACTCAGAAAATTTATTGAATCACTATAATTAATCTTTGAGCTGACTGGCAAGTTCTTTTCTGTTTACTTTAAATGAGTGATTTCTGGGCAGTTCGTCTAAAAGTATAACCTTTTTGGGTTGTAAATGCTTTGGCAGTTCGGTAATTAGTAATGCTTCAATCTCTCCTGAAGTAATTTCGCTGCCTCCTCTTTCCAAAACCAAAACGAGTTTCTGTCCAAGTTTCGGATCATCAATACCCAAAACAGCACAGTCAAGACCTGTAATTTTAGAGACCACCGCTTCCACCTCTTCAGGAACAATTTTAATTCCTCCCGAATTTATAAGATTATCATATCTTCCAATCCATCTGAATGATTGACCGTTTATCAGGTCTACAACATCATTGGTGACAACTTTTTCTTTCAAAAAAGGAGTTTCAACAACAAGACAGTTTCTTTGATCGGTATTGAATTTTACACCTGGTACTGCATTATAAAACCTTTCATATGTTGAACCACTTAATCGTCTTATCGCAACATGTGAGCAGGTTTCAGCCATACCATATGTCGCAAAAACATTATTAGGTAAATCACGCAGCATTACCTCAAGTTCATCTCTTATTTCGCCACCTCCAATTATTAGCTTATCAATTCGCCGAAGAGTCTCTATACTGTTCAGTGAGTTATATACCTGTAAAGGAACCATGGCACAAAAATCTATCTTACCAAAACCGGATAGCTCCGGCATACTTGAAGGTTCTGTCAGTAAAAGATTCAACCCCCCGACAAATGCCCTGACAATCATCATTTTACCGGCTATATATTCAATAGGCAGACATAAAAGTGCAGTCTGACCAAATCGAATATCGAAATAAGAACAGGTGATTTTTGCAGATCCCACCATTGACTCTTTAAAGAGTTTTATTTCCTTTGGTTTACCTGTCGAACCGGAAGATTGCTGAACTATATAATTTTTATCATTCAACCATTCCTTGATAAAACTGAAAACATTCATTTCCCAGTTAGGAGTTCCCGGTTCGTCAAGTTTACTATCGCATAGATCCAGCAGACCGTCTTTGGGGAATATTTTATTATTTAGTAAAAGTCCGTGGTAATTTTTATCCATGGTCTTATGAATTTAAGTAAGCGATTTAATATTCCACTTTTTTTTGGGAAAGTAATACAATTTTTCTCCAGAAAGTACTAATGGACAATCAATATTGTCAACATATAATGTTCCGGTACTTAATCCCTGATGAACCGGATTTTTTAAAGTATATGTCCACTGTGCTATTACATTCAGTCCTATATTAGTCTCCAGAGCTGAAGTTACCCACCATCTGATATTCAGATCATTTGCAATATCAATCCATTCTTCGCATGATTGTATGCCACCTAATAAGCCGGGCTTTATAACTATATACTGAGGTTTTACAATTTGTAACAGTTTTAACTTATTCTCAGCCGGGAATTTGCCTATCAATTCTTCATCTAAAGCTATTGGCAAAGGACTTTGCAAACACAAAGCAGCCATCTCTTCAAGCTGAGATGGTAAGATAGGTTGTTCTACACTATGGATATCAAGATCCGATAACTTTTTGAGATGTTCAAGAGCATTAAACGGAGTAAATGCACCGTTCGCATCAACCCTTATTTCAAGCTCATTACTATTATATTCTTTCCGGATATTTGACAATAATTCATACTCGGATTTAAAGTCAAGAGCTCCGATTTTAACTTTTATACATGTAAAGCTTTCATTTAATTTATTTTCTATTTGTTCCTTCATTTTCTCAATTGTACCCATCCAAATTAAACCATTAATAAGAATGGAATCGTTACCCTGAGTAAATTCTGATTGATAAAATACTTTCGATCCTTTATTATCCAAATCCTTTTTTGCAGTTTCAAGAGCAAAATTTACAGAAGGGAAGTTATGAACCGGAGCCTTGAAATTAAACAAGCCCTTATTGATTAATCCGACTATTTCATTCAGTTTTTTCTCAAATCCATCAACATCATCCATACTTAAACCCGGGAATAAACTGCACTCACCTATCCCAAAAGTAAATGGTTTTTCTTCTTCGTAAAGTAAAATAAAATAGACTGATTTTTGAGTAAGGATACCTCTCGATGTTGTAGCTGCCTGCCTGAAATTAAATATTTTATGTCTGATAGCCGCTTTTATCATTACAGTACAAGTCCAAGACCGAACGTTATTGAGAATGCAAAAGTACTCAGTGCAAGTTTTTTCAACTCAACATTAAGCTCAATGGGTTCAGTACTTTGCAGTACAACTCTTAAATTAAGAATAAACAGCGGAAAAGTGAAAATATAAATGAGTTGGTAGACTGAATGAAAATATCTTAAAGTATAGATAATACTTAAAATAATTGATAATGAGATGAGTGTTACATGGTATGTTTTAGCATTTTTTGTTCCGATACGAACTACCAGTGTGCGTTTTCCTTCCGCAGTATCATTAACTATATCGCGCATATTATTCAGGTTCAAAACTCCCGAACTTAATAATCCAATTGTTGATGCAGGTAATAAGACCCAGGGATCGAAAGAATGTGTATGTAAATAATACGTACCTGCCACTCCTACAATACCGAAAAACAGAAAAACAAAAATATCACCAAGACCTACATAACCATAAGGTCTTTTGCCTACCGTGTATTTAATTGCGGCAATAATAGCAGCAAAACCAAGCATAAAGAAAACCAGTATCACCGACGTTTTATCAAGACTGATCAGAATTAGCCATGTACCACTAATCAGTGCCAGTAAAATGAACACTGTTATCATTAAGAGCATCTGTCTGCGCGTTACCAGTCCGCTTTGAACAACCCGTCCGGGGCCAACTCTGTTCTTATTGTCTACTCCATGAACAGAATCACCATAATCATTTGCCAGATTGGAAAGTACTTGCAAGAATAAAGTTGTACTTGCTGTTAATATAAATACCGCCCATAAAAACTTACCATGGGCATATGCAAGAAAACTCCCCATTATTGTGCTCGACAAAGCAAGTGGCAATGTTCTTATTCGGTAAGCTTTTATCCAGACGCCAAAATTCATATTAAATAATTTTTGCTACCACTCTCCACAAAATATCAAATTAACCGGTTCATTATTTTTTTTGTATACCTCTAAATTAACAAACAATTATTTGCAGTAGCAAAACTATGGCATTTTAGGATATTTTTTAAAATCGGGACTGCGTTTTTCCAGAAAAGCGTTTTTACCTTCCTGAGCTTCGTCAGTCATATAATACAACATTGTAGCATTCCCTGCAAATTCCTGCAGGCCTGCCTGTCCGTCCAGTTCAGCATTTAATCCTGCTTTTATCATTCGCAGAGCCAAAGGACTATGTTCCATTATTTTTCTACACCAACTAATGGTTTCCCTTTCAAGTTCTTCCAAAGGAACTATCTTATTGACCAAACCCATATCAAAGGCTTCCTGCGCACTATATTGCCTGCATAAGAACCATATCTCACGTGCCATTTTTTGTCCAACAACTCTTGCCAGATATGATGAACCAAATCCGGCATCAAAACTCCCCACTTTTGGACCGGTTTGTCCAAAACGGGCATTCTCTGATGCAATTGTAATATCGCATATTACATGCAGCACATGACCACCGCCAATAGCATACCCATTAACCATAGCAATAACAGGTTTCGGCAAAGAGCGTATCTGTTTTTGAAAATCGAGTATGTTCAGTCTTGGTACACCATCTTTTCCAACGTATCCTGCAATACTCTTAACGTTCTGATCACCCCCGCTGCAAAATGCTTTATCACCGGCACCGGTAAGAATAACGACGGAAATATCCTGATTTTCACGACAATGAACCATTGCATCGCACAACTCTTTGGTCGTATCAGGAGTAAATGCATTATGATATTCCGGTCTGTTAATTGTGATTTTTGCTATACCATCGAAAAATTCTAAAAGGATGTCATTATATTCTTTCAATTTTGACCATTTTATTTTATCATCCATAGTTTAATATTTTAGTTTGATCATAACTCTGAATGAATATTCATCAGTTTTTTGTAAGTCTTTATATTGGCTTCTTTGTTTGTGACAATTTCCAGAACCGATGATCTTTCACTTTTATTTAGAAATGATGAAAGTGTTTCATTAAGTTGCTTCTCATCATCAGCATAAAAGTAATTCAAATTAAAGGCTTCAACCAGTTTTTTAATCTGAACGGGATGGTATGCTTCCAAATATTCTTTAAAGAATGGTTTTTTAGTCGGCCCGTCGATCAGGCTAAAAATGCCTCCTCCATGATTATTGAATACAATAATCTTAAGATTTGACGGAAGCTGCTTATTCCACAAAGCATTTGAATCGTATATAAATGTTGTGTCTCCCAGAAGTACAATAGTGAGTTTCCCGGATGCAATGGCTGTACCAACGGCTGCAGATAGGCAACCATCTATTCCGGATACACCGCGATTCGAATAATAAATTATATTGCTGTTGTATTTAAAAAGCTGTGAATATCGAATAATGCTGCTATTCCCCAACTCTAATATTGAACTCTCGGGCACGGCATTTAAAATAACTTCCATCGCTTTCAGTTCGCAGAATTCAAAATCCGCCAGAATTTTTTCTTTGCTTTCCAGAACAGATTTATAACTTTCTTCCCAAACCTTTTTAAATCCTGCATCATTATTACGGGTTAACCCAGCCAGCTGTTTAAAAACATTTTCAGATTCCAGAGGAATAATCAGATTTGATTTATGGAAGGTATCAATCGGATAATCATCCTTTCCAATGCGCCAGCAATTATTAAAAGAAGCTTTTCTTAAAAATGATTTAATCCTTTTGGATACAATCTGACCTCCTGCATATATTATCAGGTCAGGTAACGGTAACTGGTACGAATCTGTTTTAGCAAATAATAACTCGGTATTACGAATTACCTCTTCCCCATGCACATTACTGATATTTTCAGCAATTAATACTACCCTGTTATCTTTTACCAGTTTTTTTACTGAATCATTCAGCTGATGATCCGTTTTGAGCTGCCCCAGCAAGATCATTATTTTTTCAGCTTTATTCCAGGTACTTATTAATTCTGCCGGAAGCTTTTCATCTTTATCATTTTCTGAAGTAATAAAATACGGTATTATTAAATCTGAAGCTTCCGGGAGATTTTCATAAAGCGGTTCCGCGAGAGGTACATTAATATGTACCGGTCCTCCGGGAATTTTAACTGAATTATTGATGGCACTTTTGATTTTTTCTTGTTCAGCTTCTATATCATGCTTATTTTTGATCTCCCTTTTAAGCTGAATGGCAAACCGGATGAAATTTCCATATACATTTTCCTGTCTGATTGCCTGATTATCCTGCTGATCTATGAGTTCCGGGGGACGGTCAGCTGTAACAACAATGAGAGGGATTCTCTGGTAATATGCCTCAGCAATGGCCGGACTATAATTAAGAACAGCAGTACCCGAAGTACATATAAGCACTACCGGTTTCAATTCATTTCTGGCCAGACCAATCGCAACATAACCAGCACTTCGCTCATCGACAACACTTAAACATTTCTCACCAAATTTTGTATAAAATGCTTCCACAACAGGAGCATTTCTTGATCCCGGAGAGATGACAACATATGCAATGTCATATAAATGGCATATTTCTGCCAGATCAGCAATATGTTGTCGGTGATGCAACATTTATTATTTTATCTGATTTACGACGGAAAGCAAGGTTTCGGCTTTAATTTCAGTTTCCTCCCATTCATCTTCGGCAATACTATCAGAAGTTATACCTCCTCCAACGTAAAGTGCCAGATGATCAGGAAAAACTTTCATGCACCTTAAATTTACAAATAACTGTAATTTATCTTTGATACCAACGGGACCTAAAAAACCTGAATAATATTCCCTTTCATGCTTTTCAGTTCCGATAATATATTCCCTTGTTCTTTCCATAGGCATTCCACACACTGCCGATGTTGGATGAAGAGCATTGATCAGATCATGTAATTTATCTCCAATCTCCCTGATATCAAAATTGAAATCGGTACGAAGGTGCAATAGTCGTCCTGCTTTTTTTGTATATGGCCCTGTCTTTTGATAATTTATTATATTATAATCTGATAATGCATTTTCAATGAACTGTGTAACATATTCCTGTTCTTTTAACTCTTTCTTATTCCAATTTTCAACTTTGAGATTTTCATCTGTAAAAGTACGTGTTCCCGCTAATGAAACTGTTGTCAGTTCATTATTTTCGAAACAAATAAGTGGTTCGGGAGTTGCACCTATCCAGCAGTGACCCTTAACCTGAAAGAGATAAACAAATGCGTTGGTATATGAATCTGATAATACTTTAAATATTTCAATTAACCTTGAAGTAAATTCGCCCTCAACAATTTTCACTCTCGATAATACAACTTTATCAAACTCTCCGGAACGAATTTTATCAATTGTATTCCTGACCTGTTGAATGAAATCTCTTTTGTTGGTATTTTTTGGTGCGAGACGGTTAATACCATTTAATTCTCCAGTTTGAATCGATCTCACATGTCCGATAAGCGATTCGTAATTCAAGTCATTTAAAACAATATCCGGTCTGATAATATATGTTTTTATGCCGTCTTGTGCAGTGAACGGAGCAATTATAAAACCTCCCCTTTCCGGTATACCCGATAATCCATTCAACTCGGTAAGTTTGCAATCCTTTTGAATGATTGTATTTACAGAATTATTACCAGGTAAACGGTACGAAGCGAATGGTATTTTATTCTCAAGACATAACGAAAGAACTTCCTCAAATGCATATGTTTTATTCAATGTTCTTTGCATGAGTCTCTACCCCTCTTCTTTTTTTTCAATTATTATATTAGTAACCCTGGCAACAGAAATAAGTTTATTATCGGGTGTTGAAATTTTAACATCCCATATATGTGTTGAACTTCCTTTGTGCACAATCTCAGCCCTGCCAATAATTTCCCCGGAATTTACAGTTGCAACATGATTACCAGTTACCTGCAGACCAAGTACATCATATCTCTCATTATCAATTAAAAGAAATGATCCTGCACTGGCGACTGTTTCTGCTAATGCAAGTGATACACCCCCATGCAGCACACCCATTGGTTGTAATTTGTTTTTTTTCACCGGCATTTTTGCTTCTATAAAGTTTTCACCGAAATCGAGAAAATCAATATTAAGAAAATCAATGAATGAATTTCTGCAAAACTGATTGATTTCTTTCACTGTCATAATATTACCTGAGTTAGTTGTCAAATATAAGAAAACAAGTGTTAAAAAAAGATGAGATTCGTAATACATTGACTGAACTCATACTTTTTCCGCAATAACAAGATTTGCAGCACCAAAGAAATACTTTTTTGAAAATAAAACTTTAAACCCAGATTTAAGTAACATCTTCTTTATTTCTTCCGGATTAAAAAATTCTGATGTCGATTTGGCCAAATATCTATAAGCTGTCCAACTGCCGGATACTATTCCACCAACAGGAATTAAGAAAAGCTTAAGATAAATATTAAATGCAAAGCTGATTATTGAATTAGCAGGTTTACTAGTCTCAAGGATATAAATATGTCCCCCTGATTTTACAACCCTGTTCAGTTCATTTAAATGTTTATCTGAGTTTGAATTTTTATAGGTCAGATTACGAAAACCAAAACCAATTGTAATAGCATCAAAAGTGCTGTCGGAAAAATTCATGTGCGCAACATCGCCCTGAATAAACTCAATACTCAACCAACTTCTGTCAGCTTTTTTTTTAGCGATACTTAACATATTCTCATTAAAATCGTAGCCGGTTACATAAAGATCATTATTCGACTGCAACTTCAGCTCGATGGCCAGATCACCGGTACCGCAGCAAACATCAAGAACCTTCTCCGGTTTTTGTTTCAGACAATACCGGACAGTTTCCTTTCGCCAGGTATTATCTTTTCCAAAGGTAAATAACCGGTTTACCAGATCATATTTACGGTAAATTTTAGAATAATATTTATGCAAAGGAAGATTATGTCCCATCAAATATTAAACTGAATCATTTAAAAGAAATTAGTTCATTCCCAAAGAGTTCATCAAGATAACCCGATTTAATAACTTCATCCGGAGTACCAATTAACATTTTGTCTCCCGGTATTATCAACCAGATCTTATCTGCGATCTTTAATGCAATGTCAAGTTCATGTGTCGACACAAGAACAGAATAATCTGAAATATGAGTTAATTTTTTCAAAAATGTCATTATTTCAACCCGGTTGGGAATATCGAGTTGAGCAATTGGTTCATCCAACAATAAAATTGAAGCTTCTGAAGCCAGAGTCTTGGCTATGAAAGTCCGTTGTTTTTCTCCATCGCTTAATGATCCGAAAAATCGATTTTCAAAACCATGTAATCCAACAAGATATATAGCCTTACTGATTTTTTTTCTATCCTGTTCCCGGATAGTCCCCAACCAGTTTGTATAGTTATATCTACCCATCGATACTATCTCAAAAACAGTAATATTATCAACTGTATTTCTTTCGGTCAGAATAATCCCCAGAAGCTGGCTTTTTTCTGGAACTTTCATGGCAGAAATATCGTAACCATCTAAAATTACACTGCCTGATAAAGGTTTTTGCAATCCTGCCAGTGTTCTGATTAACGTAGATTTTCCCGAACCATTTGGACCAACAAGACATACAAGCTCACCAGCCCGTAATTCCATATTTAATTCTTTCTGAAGATGCAGTACTTTCCCTCCGTGAAGCTTATAACCTATGGACAGATTTACACCTTTAAGTACCATATTTTTTAATCCTGCCTTTACAGTCATCAGAAAGATGTTCTAAGATTTTTTTTACCAATAATGATCCATATTACTACAGGAGCACCAAAAAGTGCTGTTAGCACATTGATTGGTAAAACAATGCTCCTCCCCGGCACCTGCGAAATAATATCACAAATAAGTAACAATGCGGCTCCGCAGATAGCTGACATAGGTATCGTTATTTTATGATTTGAACTATTAAACAACATGCGAACTATATGAGGAATTGCAATTCCAATAAATGCTACGGGTCCTGTAAAAGCCGTTAAACCTCCTGCAATAAGGCTTGATGATATTATTATCAGATATCTTGTTTTCTTAATTTCAATGCCGGTGGTAACTGCGTTGCTTTCGCCCAGTAAAAGAGCATTCATAGGTTTGATCAGAAATATGGCCACTGCAAAACCTGTGATAACAATTATCGATAAAATCATGTGCTGATCCCAGTTAACATCGCCTAAGCTTCCCATAGTCCAGAGTGCAAATTTTTGTACCAGTTGCGGTGTACTGAAAAACTGTAAAACACTAATAACTGCAGTAGCAAGACTTCCGAACATTATACCTACAATAAGCAATGAAACCGAATCCTTGACTTTTGGTACAATCGAGATAACAATAATCAATATGACAACTGCACCAAATATCGCTGAGGTAACCTGACCTAAATAATTAAGCTTCGAAATAATAAAACCGGCACCTGTGCCAATTATTCCGGACAACATGGTATATATAGCAACTCCCAACCCTGCTCCGGAACTGATTCCAAGAACATAGGGACCTGCCAAAGGGTTCCTGAAAAGTGTCTGCATCATAAGACCGGCAACCGACAATCCTGCACCGGCAAACAAAGCTACAAGAGCCCTGGGAAGTCTTAGCTGCATGATGATATATTCCCATCCCTTATTATCAGTCCTGCTAAATAGAATATTTATTATATGTCTCATAGGTATTGTAACACTTCCTAAAATGATATCGAGGAAAAACAAGCATATAACAGCAACAATGAGTAGAGAAATAAGAGTTGTATGATACTTCTTGCTCATAAATCTGCATTATTTAATCCGACAAATATATATGGGCTTATAGCCCGGATCAACAAGATCCGGATGAAAAATTGATATTAAATCTTTTAAAACAATGTCCGGACGTACAACACCACTTTCAAAATAATCCAGTCCACCTGAAGGATTAATCCTCTCTCCATAATGAAAAACGTTATTATTACGGAAGGATTTAAGGAACTTATATCTGCTTTCAATATTCAGCAGTTCAGCCATATTACCTGTTGAGGCACCAATCCAGTAATCGGCTTCGAGCTGGTTCTCAATAACATATTCAAAACTAATTGCATTGCTGCCGGTTTCATTATTATCCTTCCAGTAATAATCTGCACCTGCATCTTCATATAAAATTGCCTGATAGCTTTTACCACCTGCAGCATACCAAACACCATTATATATCGATCCATCCAGAACAGATGGTTTAACCTTTTTATTTTTTGCCGGTTCCGATATTTGTTTATAGTTCTCTTCAATCTGTCTGAAAATTGAATCTGCCAAATCAAGTTTGTTAAAAAAAGCTGCTGTATACTTCAACCATTCGGCTCTGCCCAATGGATGTGTTTCCATATATTCCAGGTTGTAAGCAACAGGTATACCGGCATTTTTTATAATAATGTCTTTAGCTTCAACCGAGCCATATATATATTTAAAAACAAGATCAGGCGAATTATCAATGATATATTCTATATTGAACTGATTAGTCTCTCCCAGGTCAATAATATTGCCTCTTTTATGTCTTTGATATAATACTGAATCATAAATTAATTCAGGATTTGTCGCTGAACCAATAAGGTCCCGTTCATCAAGTATGCATAACATTCCAATACCCGATGATGACATCACGGCGACATCTTCTACAGGCAGATTTACAAAAAAATCAGCAGTATCGGGTATTTCTTCATCCGACTGAAGATGATCAGAAATGATATAGCTGAAAAGATTTTCTGCTTTCTTCCATGGATCCTTTACTACAACATATTTAAATTTACCATAATCAATTATATCAAATCCTTTTGCATAACGCACCGTACTTTCCCCCGCTAACAGATGTGCATCAGAATTCAGATTTTTATTATCTGATATACAGCTGATAAAAATTGGTATTATCAATATGCTTAATGCAAGTTTATACATGGCATTAATTCAACAGGGCAATATTACAAGTATTATTTCGGAATAACGAATTACTGACTGCAGTCAATCATGAATTTTTACTGATCAATTTCTTACCTGTATAAACAGCAACTTTGAATTTTAAGATGGTTGTATCAAATAAAGAGTTTTCGTTATACCTGAATTCATTCTGATTGTAATAATGTGACATGATACAATTCAATCTGTGTATCTTCTCATCCAGATCCCGCACAATTTTAATCTGTCCTAAAGCCATCACACTTTTATAATTAAGGGCCCATCCACATGGCTTCTCCGATGGCTTAAGAAGTACTTCCGTTTCGACCTGGAAACATGCATTTGGATTCTTATTGATTATATCAAGTTTTTTACCCTCATTTGCACAATGGAAATATATTATATTCGAATTGTTGAGATCAATGCCAAAATTAAATGGCACCAGATAAGGAACATTTCCATCATACAAAGCAACACGGCATATTTCGGCATTTTTCAGAATTTCATCTATTTCTTCCTGACTGTAAATTTTTCTTTCATTTCGGCACATGCAGTGTAATTTTTTATTGACAGGTATTTTTTATGATATATTGAATTGTTACTGAATTCTTTTATTATTCCTGTTTCTGTACAGAATATATTTCATTTATAATTTTTTCATATTTTTTAAATACATAGCGCCGTTTAAGTTTCAGTGTAGGTGAAAGTTCTCCTGACTGGACTGTCCACTCATCCGGAACAAGTCTGAAACGTTTAATATGTTCCGTTTTGCCAAGATGTTTGTTTAAATCATTGATTTCTTTCTGATAGGCAGAAATAACCCTATGATGAGCAATTATTTCCTTATTTTCGCGGATTTTTATTCCATGGTGTGAACCCCACTTTTGAAGATACGTGAAATTAGGTACAATTAAAGCACTGGCGAATTTTTCGTTTTCACCAATAACCATTACCTGTTCAATCAGAATTGATTCTTTGAATTTATTTTCAATCACCTGTGGTGAAACATACTTACCACTCGATAGTTTAAAAATTTCCTTTTTCCGGTCGGTTATTTTCAGGTATTCCCCTTCAACCCACTCTCCTATATCACCTGTATGAAGCCATCCATCTTCATCTATAACCTGCTTTGTCTGTTCCGCATCTTTATAATACCCCATCATTATCGAACTACCTGAAACCAATATTTCACCATCTTCTGATATTTTTACTTTAACACCTGGTAATACAGGCCCTACAGTTCCTATCACCACTTTCCCTGCATCAAAATCATTCACCGCAATTACAGGTGAAGTTTCAGACATACCATATCCCTCCACCAAAGGAATTCCAGCTGCATTAAATATTCTTATTAATCGAGGCTGTAATGCAGCACCCCCGGCAACAATTAACTTAAGGCTGGCTCCAACTGCCTTACGCCACTTTGTAAAAACCAGTTTATTTGCTACTGATAAATTAAAGTCGTACAACCGTCCGTTTCTGTTATGAAACTCATATTTCAATCCCAGATTAACAGCCCAGAAGAAGATTATTTTTTTAAATCCCTTTAATTCTTTACCAACACTTATAATCTTATCGTAAATACGCTCAAGAACCCTCGGAACAGCTATAAATACAGTAGGTTTCACTTCCTTCAGGTTATCTGATATGGTTCCCATATTTTCAGCATAATAAATTCCTACTCCCTGTTTCTGAAAATAATAATTTATGGTCCTTTCAAAAACATGACTTACAGGAAGGAAACTTAATATTCTGTCATTTTCATTAAAATGAAATACCTGGCTTATCCCTTTGATATTACTAAGAATATTTCTATGTGAGAGCATAACCCCTTTTGGTTTTCCGGTTGTTCCGGAAGTGTAAATCAATGTTGCAAGGTCATCAGGTTTTATACTATTTTTTATATTGATCAGACTTTCTTTTCCTTGTTCTGAGTATTCTTTACCCAGTTTATATATTTCTTTCCAATTTTTAGCATCGGAAACTTCATTAAAAGTATATATTCCTTTTTTTAATCCGACACCTCCGGTTATGAGTCTTAAACGCTCAAACAATGCTTTATCAGAAACAATAAGTAGTTTAGGTTCACAATGTTTTAAAATATACTCGTAGTCGGAATCACTGATTGTAGGATATATCGGAACATGAACGAGTCCTGTCTGACAGATTGCCATATCCATGAAATTCCATTCCTGACGATTATTAGAAATGGTAACAACCATATCACCTTTTTTCATACCCAGAGATAACAATCCGTAACTCAGGTACTGCACATGGTTAAAATACTCCTCAATAGAACAGTTTACCCATTCACCGTTTATTTTATCTACGAGTGCATTTGATTTATGAGGAAATTTAATCTTAATACTGTCAAGAATATCAAAGATACGTGTTAGTTCCATGTCAGTATAATTTAGAAACCTGCATTCTAAATATTGGGCTGATTAGTAATCGGGGGAAAAGATTCAAAGGTACCAGAGACGAATTTTTTATAATTATAAATAAAAATCAGGATATTTGTTCTTCTGCTAATTCCAGCGCTTTATTTATGCCTTCGGTATTTGACCCTCCTGCTGTAGCAAAGAATGGTTGACCGCCTCCGCCTCCGTCTATTTCCTTAGCTAGTAAATCCACAATTTTACCTGCATGAAATCCTTTTTCTTTTACAAGATTATCAGAGATCATAACAGACAAATGTGCTTTACCCATGATCTCAGCACCTAAAACAAGAAAGAGATTATCGATCTCATTTCTAAGCTGAAAAGCCAGATCTTTAATTACACCCTGCGATTCAGCTGATATCTTCTGGATAATAATATTTATCCCCGATTTATATACTACTTTATCTTTAAGATTATTCTTAATTCTTTTTACTTCATGTTTATTAAATTCTTCAATTTTCTTTTTTAGTTCTGCGTTCTGTTCAGTCATTGAGATAATCGATTGCTTCAGGTCGTTCGGACCATCAAGGATTTTTGTTATATCCTTAAGAATTCCCAGTAAATTATTGATATATTCTTCTGCGGCACGGGCCGTATAAGCCTGAATTCTACGAATACCCGCTGCTATTGAGGTCTCAGAAATAATTTTAATAATGCCAATGTTGCCTGTAGCGGAAACATGTGTCCCCCCGCAAAATTCAACTGAATCACCAAACTTAATGACACGGACATAATCACCATATTTTTCCCCAAATAAAGCAACTGCACCTAATTCGCGGGCAACATGAACAGGCATTTCACGAAATTCTTCAAGGCTAAAATTTTGACGAACCATCTCATTAGCGATATGCTCCACCTCTTCCAGCTGCTCATCGGTTATCTTTTGAAAATGTGAAAAGTCGAAACGCAAATAATCGGGATGAACTAATGATCCTTTTTGCTCAACATGCTTGCCCAATACTTTTCTCAGTGCATAGTGCAATAAATGCGTAGCAGTATGATTGTTGGCGGTTGCCTGTCTTGCTTCAACATCGACGGTAGCTTTGAGCGGACTTTCAAGATCATTTGGCAACTTATCGGTTATATGAATGCTAAGGCTGTTCTCTTTGATAGTATCAAGAATCTTAATTTTTTCACCATTACTTGCGATTATACCTGAATCACCAACCTGGCCACCACTCTCACCATAAAACGGAGTACGATCGAAGACCAGGTGATAAAAATCCTTTCCTTTAAAACTAACTTTGCGGTATTTAACCAGCTTAACCTCAGCTTCCAGCATTTCATACCCAATAAATTCCTGACCATCATTTGAAAGTAAAGTAACCCAGTCTGACGCGTCGCTTTCCGATGCTTTGCGTGAGCGATCTTTCTGTGCCTGCATTTCACCCTCAAACTCTTCAATATTAAGTCCCAGACCGTTCTCGCGTAATATAAGCTGGGTAAGATCGAGAGGAAACCCGAATGTATCATATAGTTCAAAAGCTTTACGACCTGATATACTCTTTTTGTTTTCAGATTTTGCAGATGATATTAACCCATCGAGTAACCTGATCCCTGAATCGAGAGTTCGCAGAAATGCCTTCTCTTCATCAAGCAACACACTAACAATTAATTTCTGTTGCTTTTTAAGTTCAGGAAAAGTATCGCCCATATTTTCAACAAGCGGTTGCACCAGTTGATAAATAAATGGTTCTTTCTTATCTAAAAAAGTATAACCGTATCGAATTGCACGACGTAATATTCTTCTGATAACATACCCAGCTTTAATATTTGAAGGCAGCTGACCGTCTGCAACTGCAAAAGAAACTGCTCTTAAATGATCGGATATCACTCTCATGGCTACATCCGTATTCTCAGCATCACCGTAATTCTGTCCTGATATTTTTGATATCTCAGAAATGATTGACTGAAAAATATCCGTATCATAATTAGAGGTCTTCCCCTGTACTACCATACACAATCTCTCAAACCCCATTCCTGTGTCTATATGTTTTTTTGGTAATGCAACCAGTTTACCATTCGATTTACGATTATATTGAATGAAAACAAGATTCCATATTTCAATTACCATTGGATGACCTTTATTTACAAGTTCACGCCCGGATTTTCGATCACGCTCCGATTCAGGACGGAGGTCGTAATGTATTTCCGAACAAGGTCCACATGGCCCTGTATCGCCCATTTCCCAGAAATTATCCTTTTTTGAAAACTTTAATATTCTGTCTTCCGTTAAATACCTTTTCCAAAATGAATAGGCTTCACTATCTTCTTCAATATTATCTTTTTTATCACCTTCAAATACGGTAGCGTATATTCTGTCTTTATCGATATTAACAACTTCGGTTAAAAATTCCCATGCCAACGAAACAGCTTCATCTTTAAAATAATCCCCGAAACTCCAGTTGCCTAACATTTCAAACATTGTATGATGGTAAGTGTCATGACCTACTTCTTCAAGGTCGTTATGTTTTCCTGATACCCTTAAACATTTTTGTGTATTTGCTACCCTTAAATCATTAATAGTTGCATTTCCCAGGAAAATATCCTTAAACTGATTCATGCCGGCATTAGTAAACATCAGGGTCGGATCATCCTTTACAACCATAGGGGCAGAATTAACAATTCTGTGACTATGAGCTTCAAAGAATTGAAAGAATTTTTGACGAACTAATTTAGAATCCATTTAAAATATTTCATTTATTTGATTAAAATATCCGTGAAGTTATCAACATTCCTTCTAGAAAGGGTTTGTAAAACTAATTTTTTTCTTATAGATTTGTTGACACTCGCATCAAATATTATAAACAGTCTATATATCAGTTGATTTCACATCGAAGCCAATATAAGTTCAATACTGAGACACTTGATTTTGTCGAAGTTAAAATCTCACCGGGAAAAAGATTCCTCCAATACCTGGTTCATTTTATATGCGCTAATTTAATAGCGATTCTGTTTTTATATATATTTATATGTGTTCCAAGTTTACCCGTAGAAAAATTTCACGCATCAAGGATCAATAAGTATGATAAGGATTTCGTTTTACTTGTAGAAAGGGCCGACAGTATAGCAGGTATTCTTCATAAAGTTCATTTTACCGATGACCAATTATTTAGGAATATTCTGGAAATGGATAGCCTTCCAGGTAATATTCGATATGCAGGTAGGGGTGGTTCGGAACCATTATTAAACTTTAGTTCAAGCATGGGCTCAGAAATTTTTTCTAAACTTTTACAAAAAGTAGACATGCTTAAAATACAGCTCAAAATACAGAATGATTCTTATAATGAAATATTAAAAACAGCCATATCAAAAAAAGAATTACTTAGCCATTTCCCTGCTATAACGCCTATAAACTATGATAAATACATATGGATCAGCTCATATTACGGTAGTCGTCAAGATCCTTTTACTTTCATTAAGAGAACACACAAGGGAATTGACTTTGTTGGTCCGAGTAATACAAATATTTATGCTACTGCAGAAGGAACTGTAACCTTAGTTAAACATTCACGTAAAGGCTATGGGAACGAGGTTGTTATAGATCATGGTTACGGATATAGCACCAGATATGCACATTTGAATAAAATCCTGGTTGATGAAGGCCAGGATGTAAAGAGGGGACAAAAGATTGGTCTGATGGGAAATACAGGAAGATCTACCGGAACACACTTGCATTATGAAGTGAGAATAGATAACACCCCTGTTAATCCGATTCATTTTTTCGCTGATGATTTGTCTCCGGCAGAATTTGAAAAACTAACTAAAAAGTCCAATTAATTGGATACAACAATGGCAAAGCATAGGTATAAGTTTGACAACGACTCACTAAGTTACACGAAAGTAACTAAAACTACCCAGCAGAAAGTATTAGCCTTTTTTACTTATTTTCTAGCCAGTATTATTCTTTCAATACTATATTTTTTTGTATTCTCAATATTTTTTGACTCACCAAAGAATAAAGGTCTTAAGCGGCAGATCAGCGAGCTAAAAGCTAACTATGAAATAGTTAATGATGAACTTAATCGCATAGAGACTATTTTGGCCGATCTGCAGCTGAGAGATGATAATATTTACAGAACAATTTTTGAAGCCGAACCTGTACATTCTTCTGTACGTAAGGCAGGAACAGGCGGACACATCAGTTATCGTGAACTGGAAAATATCGAAAATTCTGAACTGGTAATCGGGGTTAAATCAAGACTCGATCAGATACTAAAGAAAATGTATGTTCAGTCTACATCATATGACGAGGTAATTGAACTGGCTACCAGAAAAGAGGAAATGCTTGCTTCAATTCCGGCCATACAACCAATTTCCAATAAAGATCTAAAGCGTACAGCAAGTGGTTGGGGATACAGAATACATCCGATATATAAAATCAGGAAATTTCATTATGGAATGGATTTTACGGCTCCGATGGAAACAGATATATATGCTACAGGTGATGGTACCGTTGAAATTATAGAAAGTTCAAAAAGAGGATATGGAAATAAAATAGTAATAAATCACGGCTTCGGTTATAAAACCTTATATGCCCATTTAAATGGCTTTAATGTTGCGCAGGGACAAAAGGTTAAACGTGGCGATGTTATCGGATTTGTAGGGAACAGCGGTTTATCAACTGCACCTCACTTACATTATGAAGTACATCTTAACAATAAAAAAGTTAATCCTGTAAATTATTATTTCAACGACCTGTCTCCTGAAGAATATGAAAGAATGATTGAAATATCTTTGAAATCAGGTCAGACATTCGATTAAAATTTCACAATAAAATAATATGAAAGTCACCGGATGTGTTTTTCTGTTTTATTACACTTTGGTGACTTTTTTTGTATCCGGACAAAACTTAATTCCTGATTCTTTAAAATCATCTCCGAAAGAATTTGAAGTTATTATTCCAACCTTTCTTGGTAACGAACAACGTAATTACTACGGAAATTATGCCCCGGACACCCTTGAGGTGATTTGGAAACATTATCTTGGAAAAGGAGAGACGATAATTTCAAGAAAACTGGGTTCAAGGATATGGGCCGGAGCCGGATGGACAGGACAACCCCTTCTGGTAAGGGAAGATAGTATGCTATATCTAATACAGGGGTCTTATGATCATCACCTGAAAAAACTTAATGCGCGTACCGGAGAACTTGTATGGCAATACAAGTTTGATGATGTAGTAAAAGGCACCGGAACTATTTGGACAACTCCTGACACTTTCCCTCCCGAAAACAGACTTATAATCTTACAGGGAAGCAGACTGGGTGTGGGCAATTATCTCGACACAAAATATATTCCCAGTTATCGTGCTATTTCATATTTTTCAGGCAAAGAGCTTTGGCGACTTGATGTTAAATGGATGAAAGAAAGTTATAGCCGTGATGCCGATGGTAGTGCACTGATCCTAAATGATACTGTTTATATAGGCCTTGAAAACTCCTTGTTTACAGTATTGAATCCTTCTCCCTCTAAAGCATCGGTAAAAAACGGAATGCTCCAGCCTGAGATAATACAGGAAACTCCCCTGTTTACAAAGCAAGATGCCATCGACCATAAACTAAACTGTGTGACAGAATCTTCTCCCAGCTTGCTTGATAGTATAATTTATATCGCATCGGGAGCAGGGCATATATATGGTTATAGCTTAAAAGAGAAAAAATTGGTATGGGATTTCTTTATCGGTTCAGATATGGATGGATCTGTTGTCGTAACCAGCGATAATTGTCTGCTTGTTAGTGTTGAAAAACAATATATTAAAGGCCAGGGAGGTGCATTTAAATTAAATCCTGCAAAAGCCCCTGAAAATGCAGTGATATGGTATTTCCCCACTGAAAATACAGAATATGCGAGCTGGGAAGGTGGAATAATAGGAACCATTGGAATAAACGATAGATATAATAAGGGTAATACACCATACATGGCGGCTTTCAATGCAATTGACGGTTACCTGTATGTTGTTGATCATACAAAAATCGATTCTTCCAAAACTGTGCTCGGACCAGATAGTATCAGCGTTCTTCCGACCCCACAACTTCTTTTTAAATATAAAACCGGAGCATCTGTTTCAACACCCTTGATACTTGAAAATAAAATTATTGCAGCAGGTTATGGTGGTATTTATCTGTTTGGATACAATAAGGATATGGAATTCAGAAAAATAGCCAGATTAAGGGCTCCATTCGAATCAACACCAATAGTACACAATGGTAAAATATACATTGCATCAAGAGATGGTTATTTTTATTGTTTAGGTAAGAAATTGTAAAGTATTGGTTTATTTACTTTTATTTCATAAATTAGAAAAGAATATCTTTGTTTGAGTGAAACATTCAAGGTATGCCTTATAAAGAAAAGCGAGTTGAAAAACTATATTACTCCATTGGTGAAGTAGCTTCTATGTTCAATGTAAATACTTCACTAATCAGATTTTGGGAAAAGGAATTCGACATTATTAAACCTAAAAAAAACAAAAAGGGGAATCGATTTTTTACTAAACAGGACATCAACAACCTACACCTGATATACCACCTGGTTAAAGAAAAAGGTATGACCCTTAACGGTGCTAAAAAGAAGCTTAAAGAAAACAAGGACGATACAACAAATAATTTCGAAATAATCAAATCGTTAACTGAAATCAAAAATCTGCTGCTTGAAATTAAGGAAAACCTAAATTAGTATAGAATCTTTAATTTAATAAATTTCAGCCTTAATAAATTTTCTCGTTCATGAAGATCAAAGATGTTATTAGATTGTTAGAAGAATTTGCACCGGCAAGCTTGCAGGAAACTTACGATAATTCCGGACTTATCGTTGGCAATAAAGAGAATAATGTTAAAGGGGTGCTTTGTACAATAGACACTACAGAAGAAATTATTGAAGAAGCAGAGAAACTTGACGCAAACCTTATTGTTTCGCACCATCCGATTATTTTTAATGGTATTAAATCTTTAACAGGAAAAAATTCAATCGAGCGGACTATTGTTCTGGCTATAAAAAAAGACATTGCAATATACGCCGGACATACTAATTTTGATAATATCCTACAGGGAGTTAACAGAGCAATTTGCGATAAACTCGGACTTAAAAATTGCAAGATTCTTAGCCCAAAAAAAAACTATCTGTTTAAAATTGTAACATTTGTACCTGAAAAAAAAGCTCAGAAAGTAAGAGAAGCATTGTTTGGTGCAGGTGCCGGAAATATTGGTAATTACGATAGTTGTAGTTATAACGTCTTGGGAGATGGTACTTTTCGGGGTAATGAAAGTTCAAACCCTTATGCGGGTGAAAAGGAAAAACTTCATTTCGAAAAGGAAGTTCGTATAGAATCGATTGTTACAAAAAGTGACTTAACTTCTGTAGTGAAAGAAATGATTAAAGCGCATCCTTATGAGGAAGTTGCTTATGATATTTATCCTCTTGAAAATGAATTCCAGATTGCAGGTTCAGGAATGATTGGCAGACTTTATAAACCTGTTTCATCGAAAACCTTGCTTGGTCTATTAAAAGAATCATTCGGAACTCCTGTCATAAAATACGCTGGTAATTCTGAAAAAGAAATTCAGGTGATAGCAGTATGCGGAGGTGCCGGCAGCTTTTTAATCGACAGAGCCATTAATGAAAATGCAGATGCTTTTATAACCGGAGATATCAAGTATCATCAATTTTTCGAAGCAGAAAATAAACTGCTGTTATGCGATATTGGACACTATGAGAGTGAACAATTTACGAGTAACATATTTTATAATCTACTTACAAAAAAAAGTAGTAAATTTGCCGTTCATTTATCTCGAGTAGTTACAAATCCGATAAAATATCACATATAATGGCAACAGCAAGTACAAAATCTGCAGAGACAGTTGATATTTCAGTTGAAGAAAAATTACGTACATTATTTCAGTTACAGAAAGTTAATTCCGATATAGATAAGATCCGAACACTAAGGGGTGAACTCCCTTTGGAGGTGCAAGATTTGGAAGATGAAATAGCAGGGCTGGAAACCCGAGTTGATAAATATAAAGAAGAAGTCAAAAGTCTTGAACATAACATCTCAGGAAAAAAGAATGAAATTGTTCAGGCAGAAGGACTGATTACAAAGTATAAAGATCAGCAAAACAATGTCAGAAATAACCGGGAGTTCGATTCTTTATCAAAAGAAATCGAGTATCAAACCCTTGAGATTGAACTTTGTGAAAAACGGATTAAGGAGTTTGGTGCTCAAATCAAGGATAAGAATGTAATAATTGAAGAATCAACTAATGTCCTGGAAGAACGTAAAAGTGACCTTGAAGCCAAAAAATCAGAACTGGAAGAAATAATTGGCGATACCAGGAAAGAAGAAGAGGATTATCTAAAACAAGTTACTTCACTGGAGGCAAAAATTGAAGAAAGATTGCTCACTGCGTACAAAAAGATAAGAAAGAACGCCCGAAACGGTTTATCTGTTGTAACGGTTGAACGCGATGCATGCGGTGGCTGTTTTAATAAGATCCCACCACAACGCCAGCTTGATATTAAATCAAGAAAAAAGATCATCGTATGTGAATACTGTGGTCGTATACTGGTAGATAGTGATATCCTCGAGGTAAAGAAAAATGAGAAATAAATTGAAGAATTAATATATAAAAGGCTGCTGTGTGAAATTTACAGCAGCTTTTTTTATTTATAAAAATCAGACTCTTTAATGTCTTCCAGGTGCTTTCTCGTATCTGCAGAAAATCTATTTAACCTGTACTCATCGCCAGGCGATAAATTAATACTGTCAGCCTGTGTCTCATAAAGTGAAACAGGCAAAACATAAAAATTGAATTTTTCTTTGCTTCTCTCCTCTCTCCAAACCCAATAAGGTAAATATGCTATCTGACTAACAGATGTGCTATCTGCTATTTTGGTAAGCTTAATTTCAGCAATTATTCCTCCGTCTTTGTACTGTGCACGCTGATTCGATACAAAATTACCGAGGGAATAAAACACCGGATATCCGGATGTGGTATCGGAGTCATTAGTTAAATACCTGACAGGCTGTACAACATGCGGATGCGATCCTATTATGATATCAACCCCTTTCTCAATAAGAAATTCTGCAAGTTCCTTCTGTGATTCATTCTCAATGCGTTCATACTCTATACCCCAGTGCATACAGGCAATAATAAAATCCGGATCAATAAGTTTAGCCTTTTCAATATCTACGTCAATTTGTGCTGTGTCAATCCGGTTAATAATAAGGGGTGGTTGAATATTAAGTCCGTTTGTTCCATACGTATAATTAAGTAAAGCAATAAGAATATTATTTCTTTCAATGATAAGCGGATAAGACTTCATCCTTTCAATTGAATCGCGATATGTTCCTGCCCTATATAAACCAAGACTATCCAGCATATCAAGAGTCCGTATAAATCCCTTGTCTCCTCTGTCCAATGCATGATTATTAGCAGTTAGTAATACATCGAATCCTGCTGACTGTGCATAAAATAACAGTTCATCGGGACTCGAAAACTGTGGGTAACCTTTAAATGGTGGCCCGGCAAGAGTAACCTCGAGATTTCCAACAGCAATTCCTGCATTTTGTATGTATTCTTTTATATATCTGAAAGTAGGTTCATAATCATATTTTTTGCTTTGTTCATTATATGCCCCTTCAATTTGTGCATCGTGCCCCATAATATCTCCTGCAAAAATAACTGTAATCTGATTTGTGTCACTTATTTGAAGACTATCCTGTGCAATTAGAGTATTATTAATTATAAAGAAGACAGACGCAATAAAAATTCTTGACAGATAACTTTTATTCATCCTATTTAGGTTTTAACTTCGAATATATTACAGAATATGGATTATTAACAAAGATATAAGAATTAAGTTCCTGTATATATCCATGCTTTGACTGGAATAATTTCAGAAAAAAGAATAATAACAACCATAAAATAACAGGCCTTTGATCTAATGATTTCGCTAATAATCTTTCATTTGATATCCATTATTAAAGTAGCAAATGGAATTACTGCAGATAATTAAAATAAGGATTGACAGTGTTTATAAAAATTTAATTGAAGTTATTCAAATAATGCCTTTTATTAATCTACTTGACAAGGGTATTTTAAAATTGTAAATTAACAAAAAAAGCAGTTTAATTTTGCCTAATGGAAAGTAAAGTATTAAAAAAGATCCTGGTTCCAGTAGACTATTCAGAATATAGCCTGCAGGCGGCAAAATATGCTTTACGAATAGCGCATAAAGCCGGAGCTGAGATTATGCTTTTTCATTCATTTTATTCCCCTGCATACGACTTGATTGAACTTACCGGGAATAAAGAAACCCAGGAAAAACTTCGAGAAGAACTTACAAACAAATTGCTTCTCGAAGAAAAAGTTAAGATGGATGAATTTGCTCAGACTGTCCAAAAAATTCGCCAAAGCGAAAAATATAACATTGAAGAAATCCATTATGAGGTTCAGCCCGGTTTGGCAAAAGACCAGATAAGTTTATACTGTACAGTCTATAAACCTAACCTGGTTGTGATGGGAACCAGAGGAACTGATAAGCGAGATCAGTCTATTTTGGGAAGTGTTACTGAATATGCTTTAATGAAATTAAGATACCCATTACTAACCGTTCCTGAAGAGCATCATACAAAATTAGGCGAAGTTGGTACTGAGGTTGTATATCTTACTGATTTCGATGAATCTGATTTTGTAAGCATAAAAAGGTTAATGAGTTACTTTATAGATTTAGAACCTTCAATACATTGCCTTCACATAGGAGATACAGCCGATAAATCTGAGAAAGCTAAGATGGAAGGATTAAAAAATTATTTCTCCTACGCATACCCTCTCTCCAAAATTGAATACGAAGTTATTGATAAAGAAGGTGATCTGGTTCATTCCGTGGAACAATATCTAAAAAAGAAATCGATTAACATTTTATCATTAACATCAAGAAAGAGAAATGCTCTGGAAAAATTATTCAGTCCCAGTTTAACCAAACGACTTTTTCATAATTTGAACATTCCTCTTTTTGTTTTTCATAATTAACTTATGAATCCAAGTTCCCAAAATACCAATGCATAAATTACGAAACGTAAAAAACGTGTTAATGCCAAAAAAGAAAATCGTTTAAAAGGATAATTAACTGAACCTATAAGCATACTTGTTCCGGAAAACGGGACAGGAGTCAAAGCTGCTATTAAGATCAAATACATACCGAATATCTGTAACCTTGAATCGAGCTTTTTTAAGAATTTTCTTTTCATGAACCTGTAAAATAAAGATCTGCTTAAATAATGTCCTATCAAATAGCCCAGAAGTCCTGTTAAATAAGATATTACAGCCAAAATAGAGACCATAATAGCAAAGGTTTGAATATCCTCACTTCGCAATGCCCAAATAATAAAAACCTCAGGAGGAATAATACCTACAATAATCTCTGAAACAAGAAAGATTGTATACATCAGTATTGTATTGGCATATATTGGTTCAAGCCATTTTATAAAATTGAAATCAATGTATTTTTTACTTAAAATATATAATATTACAAAAAGTCCCAGCCAGGCCAGTCCCTTTAATATATTTCTGATAATATATTGAATTTTTGCTTTTCTCATCTATGGTTTTATTTTAAAATCTTTCGGAATGTATTAATATTAATGCACAATCATAAACCACATCTATACCCTTCTCTTTTGCTTTCTTCATTAGTTCAGGGTTTTCTGTACCCGGATTAAAAACAATTCGCTTTGGTGACAGATCAAGCATATAATCATTATAACTGTTCTGTGTCTGTTTATTAATGTACAATACAATTGTGTTAATATTATTCAGTTGGGGTTTACCCGATATTATTTTCGTATTAACAATATTTCCTTTTCTAATCCCCAGAGGAATAACATTGAAATTTCTGTTAAGCAGAGCCTTTACTGCCTGATAAGAATATCGTAACGGATTTGGACTTGCACCTATCACGAGGATATTTTCCATGAAATTTTACTTTTCCTTAAATTTAGAAAAAATACCCCGGTACATCAGGTTTTTTTGGAATAAACCTGAAATAATGTTAGAATATTTAAATGAAGAATGTGCTGAAATACTATTCTTTACCTATTAGAACCACTGCCTGTGCAGCTATTCCTTCACCCCTGCCTATATATCCAAGATGTTCTGTAGTAGTTGCTTTAATACTTACATCGTTGGTGGATATTTTCATTATCCTTGAAAGAACATCTTTCATACTGGGTATGTATTCTTTCAATTTCGGGCTTTGAAGTGAAACCATTGTATCAAGATTTACGACTGAATAGTTAATTTCTTCCAGTTTCTCAACAACAATTCTAAGAAGTACTTTGCTGTCTACACCTTTGAATTCATCAGAAGTATCAGGAAAATGCACACCAATATCGCCTAAATTTGCCGCTCCCAGTAATGCATCGCAAATAGCATGAATAAGGACATCCCCGTCAGAATGCGCCAC
The DNA here is from genome assembly GCA_016929525.1 of Bacteroidales bacterium. GTDB lineage: Bacteria > Bacteroidota > Bacteroidia > Bacteroidales > UBA10428 > UBA10428. The sequence continues at coordinate 52,909 of JAFGIP010000089.1, read as the reverse complement.
AGGTCCTTTATCAAAAGGAATATGGATACCTCCAAGTGTAAATCTTCGGCCCGTTTCAAGCTGATGGACATCATAGCCCAGACCAACACGCAAGGATTCCATTTTAAATTTCTTTATTCAAACGTAAAGCCCAGTGTAAATCTCATTGTATTAGCCAAAGGACTGTTTCTGCCTCCGGAAGTCGGGATCAGATAAGAGTAGTCTATTGAAAATATATTAAGCTTTAAACCAATACCAAGGGTTGCATATTTCCTGTTTCCCTTACTTTCATGCTCATGGAAATATCCCGCTCTGATAGCAAACTGATTACGATACCAGTATTCAACTCCAACCGAATACATGATCTCATGTAATTCTTCTTTACCACCACCCGGTGCATCATAAAATGACTGGATCATTCCGGGGATTACTCCGGGTGCTGCAACTGAATCCAGAATATCTGCAGAGTCCGGTGTTGGTACCAGTAATTTGTTAAGGTCAACTGCAAAACTTAATGAATTGTATTCATCAAGATCAATTGTAAATCTTCCTCCCAGCCTCAGATTAGCAGGTATAAATTCTTTTTCCTCACTATTTGAATAAGCCATTTTGGTACCAATGTTACTGATGTTTAATCCCAGTGCCATCTCTGCATCCTTTTTATCAACAGTTAAAGGTCTCTGGTAGTATACTGCCAGATCAGCCGCATATGATTTTCCTGGAGCATAATCAAAACCTGTTGAATTATACCCATCTGCAATATTCGAGAATATGAAACGGAATGCAAGCGCTGCACTGAAATATTCAGAAAACAATCTAGAATAGGCAGCATCAATAGCCCATTCCTGTGGATTCGCCGTTCTGACATATCCTCCGGAATAGTTAGTAAAAGTTATACTGCCCAGGTTAAAGTATCGCAATCCTGCACTTACTGCCTGTCTGTCATCAAACTTATAGTAAAAAGTTCCATATAGTAAATGCAGATCTGTAACTCCCAGGTTTTTTAACCAGGGTGTATACGAAACAGCCCCTCCCATTCTTTCTTCCATAAACACATATTTGGCAGGATTCCAGTGCTGAGAACTCAGATCGGGTGATGTGGCAACACCAGCATCGCCCATGGCACCTGCGCGTGAATCGGAAGCAATAGTCAGGAAAGGTACAGTAATATTAATAGGGTTAAGAGCTTCACTTAGCTCATCACCATCCTGTGCAACGGATATATAAACAAGATTTATAGCGAATAGAAATAAAATTGCCTTTTTTATCATCCTATGAAAAATTTATTAGTCCGCAAATATAAAAATTAATTGTATAACGAAGCATTTACCTTATTATTATTAATCTCTGATTCATGAATTCAAATCCTTCTGAAGTAGTAACTTTTAATCGGTAAGGGTATATGCCTGACTGGAGCGGGTTGCCCGAATTCGACCTTAAATCCCATGTTATGGGAGTTGAAACAAAACCTGATTCCATGTGAGAATATTTTTTCAGATAAACCAGCCTTCCGGAAAGATCAAATATTTCAAGTATCACCTCGTGTTGTTCTCCCGGCTGGTTGTGTGAATATTGAAAAGTTGTAGTAAAAGAAGTTTCATGTGTGACAGGATTTGGATAATTAATCAGTTCCTGAACTATAATTCCGTCGGAGCTTTTTACAACGAAGCTTAAATTCGCTTCCGATGAATTATTGTAAACATCCCATGCTTTCAGCATAAGATAATGTTCTCCATCTTCCAGATCCCTTAACTGATAATTTACTATTCCACTTGTATAATCATTAATTTCAGTTTCGTAATAATCATTCAGCACATAGGGATTTATATCATCGTAATCCAAAACAGCAACGATATCATGTCCGATACCAATTCCTGTGGTGTTAATTCCGCTTTCGTCTGATAATTCCGCGCAGATGTAAGGGTTCATATTTGTAATACCACCATCCACAAATTGTTCATTATTCATAAATAATTTAATATCAGGTCCGGAATAATCAAATTCAGCATTATTATTGGTCCCGCCTATGTAAACATCTCTAAATTCACCTTTTGCATCTATCTTTGAATTTTCAGCATAATAATTAATCATGCCCAGACCATAGCTGTATGAAATATCCTTAGGTACAATAAAATTGAATGTAAACCGACCGTTACGGACCGTGGCTTTCCCTTTATAAATAAGGTTTGTCTGGTCGGTATACTGATATGGTGTAACATCGTCGTTCCCAAGTGTTGTTACTTCAACTGGTTTATCAAACACATTTGGATAGATATAGCCGTTAAAATTCTCGATCACATTTCCGCCATCATAAGCTACATATCCTGAAACTTTAACTTCGCTGAAAGCTTTAAGAGTATCCTGAACTTCCAATACCGAATGATTATTAATACTATCAGTAAAGACTTTGTATTCAGGAAAAGCGAGCATTAAAGCCGGGTCACCCAAAAGTGAGAAATTTAATTTATTTGTATTTGATGCTGGTAAAGCATTCTTAGCTTTTCTAACAATATCACCCATTCTTTGCTTTTCACCGTTTTCATCTTTACTGAATATTTGGCTAAATACTTCCTTAGCCAACTGAAGATTTGAATCGGCATAAACAACACGGGTAGTTGATAGCAAACCAATACCTCCACCATCTGGATTTAACAGAACATATTCACCTGCTGAGGTAACCGCATCAATAGAATTTCCTTCCATCATAACATCATCAAACCTGCTAAATTCACAGGTAGCAGTTATAAACAGAGGAAGCATATCGGAATTATCCATTGCAAGAATATCCTGAGTCTGTAAGGTTTTTTCAGCTGTTATCCCGTTTTCTCCACCATGGCCATTATAACTCAGCAGTAAAGTGCCTTTATTAATAGAATTTAACAGGTCTTCCTTGGCCTCAGGGTAAGAAGGGCCGGTTGACGATGTTACCTGCGGATATGCATCTAAAAAGATTTTTTTAATGTTAAACCCGGGATAGTTGTTTTTAACATATTCTGCCAGCTGATTGGCATGATCCATATGTGTTACGCCTTCACCTGAACCGTAACCGTCGTATCCGTCATCACCCATAAAACATAACTGCCTTCTCCAGCTACCTAATTCAGAATCATAATAAGAAATTACTTTGTCTACAACCTGCCGGGCTTCAGCTATATCACCGCTTGTTGCTTTTACCGTGAATCTTCCTATACCAATATCCAGGTAACCTGTTGTAGCTCCTTCATTTTCATCAAGAAACCCGAAAAAATCATCTGAGACATGCGAATAAGTAGGTTGTGTCGAATTTTCTGACTGATAAGTAAGGATGTAGTTAGTATTCCCACTTTTATTCATATGGTTATTATAAGAGCCATCACCAAACAGCAACAGGTATTTTAGTGTTTGTGATCCGCTTCCATTAATGTACTGATTCCTTACAAAATCTCTGATAGCCGATACATCAGGTGTGCCGGATGAAAATTCATTATAGATCTCCTCAGGTGTTACAACCAAGACACTTAAATCACTTCTGAATCTGTAGAATTCTGCCAGTCTTTCTGCTTCAGGAATAAAAACTTCGGGAGCTATTATAATATAGTTGTGTGTCGAATAATTTCGGATATTCTGGTTAGGTACTTCTCCAACATCTCCATCTGAATCATTTATGATGGGTTTAGGATATCCATAGTTAAGATCGACGAGTACATATTCTCTCAAATCCTCAACCAGTGCTTTAAATGAATATGTAGATCCGTTAAGTTCCCCACCCAAAGCATGAACGTTGTTAATATCACTGATGTCCCATACTTTTATATTACCTGAAACATTGCTGATATCATAGCGTGCTACCTGACCTTCATGAACTGCTTCAGCGTTTCTGAAAAAGAAAGGAGTACTGTTTGCGTTTAAATTACACTGAGCATTTACTGTTACATAATCCAGAAAAGCTTCATCACTTAAAACAACCTTTTCATATTCAAGCTCAACTCTTATGTTACTATTGCTGGTATTAAAGTCGTAATCTAAAATTGCATTATTGGCAAAAGGAAAATAATCTGCAGCAAAGCTAACATAAGATATAAACTGAGAGTCTCCGGTTGTTCCGTTTACTTTAAGATATGTATATCTTCCGGTACTGCTTCGTCCGGCAACCTTGGCTTTCACTTTTACTTCAGCATTTGATTTAATATTTGAAAAGGTAAACGTTGTATCGTATGGCTGAACATCATAGTTTCTTGAGAACCAGGTCCTTCCGGATCTTATAAGGTTCATCAGATTCTTTTCATAATATGCCCTGTCGTTATATGTATTTATTACCAGATCATGATCTTCATTCTGCCAGCTTTGCGTTGTTATTTGTGACGCTTCCCCATGATCGGTTGTTAAAAAATAATATATTGATCCTGAGTAGCCATGAAGATTTTGATTGAAAGCTTCCTCAACGTTGTCATACGACCATGTCAACGGACCTTCTGCATAAAATAATATATAGTCACCTGAGTTAAAAGTACCATCAGAACCTTTATTCATATATATCGGGCATTCAGCCATATCTACCGGTCTGGGATCTCTGTTGTAATAACTAAGTTGCTTCCCTCCATAACCGAAAACTCTGATGTTTGATATATTTGAGAAACCCATTGATACAAGGTCGGAGTATGTTAATTTATATATACCTGTCTTTTTGACTTTTATCTTATACCAATACCCGGATGAAAGAAGAGAGTGATCTGCAGCCTTGTAATTATTTTTTTTAATTATCTGCTGTACATCATTTTGATCTGCAACTAAATTGAATTGCACAAGTCTTTCGATTTTACCACTTTCCGGATTTTTACGAATTGTATTTATTGTAATATCCAGAAATTTAGTTTCTCCCGATTTATAGATATCAACCACCGGTTGTTTAAATTCCAGATCATCCGGTAATTCTACTTCTGCAAGCAAACTATCCGGTATCGGTTCGAAAACCATCTCTTTAATTCTAAATATCTTATGGTTATCACCCGGGAGTTTTTCCGAATGAATATATTTAGGAATAAAGTCCGTATTATCATAAAATGCACCTTCAAACTTTAAATAATTTTTTCTTATAACTTCTTTATCAACCCTGAATGTTTTGCTTCCGTTCTCTGTCCAGCGAATTTTATAAACCCCTTCCTGTGCCCTGGCATTTATTATTAACAAAATGAATGTTAATGAAGAGACAATCTTTATCATCATTTTTGAGACTCTCATTTCTTTAATTCAAAATTACAGTATGTAAAAACGAGTTGAATTATCTATTATTGCTCCTAAAATAGGGATAATTAATTTATTAAAGTGACGTTTTTATTACAATGCTAAGAAATAAGTTTATACGTTCATTCATTTACTTTGTCGCGGCAATCTGTAAAATTCTTACAGTATTAGCCCAGGATTTTCATTATTCCAATATGCATGAAAACCAGATTAACATTAATCCAGCCTTTATAACCAACATTGATAGACTGGCATTTCAACTTAGCTATCGTAATCAATGGCCTGGCAGCAGCGACTTTATAACATACAATGGTGCCTTTATATATACATCTGAGAGGCTTAATAGTTCATTGGGAGCAATAATTTTTCAGGATAATCAGGCAGGAGGAATTTTCACGAATACATCTTTCTCGCTAATGTATGGATACAAAACAAGAATCGGCAAATTTACCAGTATTTCTGCAGGTTTAAGCGGAGCATATAATATTTTGAATTCCAATTTCTCGCAACTCACACTGGAAGATGGAACAGTTCCGGCCAGTATAGATGGGGCGAGGTATTTCGATTTTTCAATCGGTGTTGAATTGGATATCGACGAATCCGGTAAATTTGGCGTTTCAGTAGAGCACATAACAAGACCAAACGGACTGAAGGAGCGAAAATACAATATATCTTACATAGGTAAATACAAACTTGGCAGTCAGTTCTATCGAAACAGTTTAGAAGCTGAACCGTTAATTCTTTTTAGTTATCAGAATCCATATTCAGAGCTTATTTATGGCGGACGAATTAATTTTAACCTTATTATTGGAGGCCTGTATTTAAGACAAAATCTGAGATTTCAGTTCGATGCATTAATTATTTTGTTAGGAACTCACTTTGGGAATATATCATTTTTTTATACTTATGATATAAATTTGTCTTCTGCTAATGCAAGGTTTACAAAATTAGCTGCCCATGAAGTAACTTTTTTATATAATTTTAAGTATAAAAAGAAAAGTATTAAAAAAGGGGCAATAAAATGCCCCGATATATAGTTTATTACATTTGAAAATCGTATATTAGTTATATTATCAATTAATAAAACCGTGTTACCATGAATTTTAAGCTGTCTGCAATTGCACAATTAGTCATTTTAGCATTCATATTGGCTTCTTGTGGTGGTGGTGGTAAAACTGCCTCATCTACTACGGGTTGGAAGTATAACGACCCTGATAACGGAGGTTTTGAAGTAAAATATGGTTATGAACAGGAAACTGGTCCCGGATTAGTATTAATCGAAGGTGGTACTTTTACTATGGGCCGAGTTGAACAAGATGTATTATACGACTGGAATAACATTCCCCGTCGTGTTACTGTAAGCTCGTTCTACATGGATGAAACCGAAATTCGGAATGTCGATTACAGGGAATATTTACATTGGATAAGTCGTGTATTTATTGATTATCCTGAAGTATACCGTAATGCTTTACCGGACACTTTGGTGTGGAGAAGGCCAATGGCTTACAATGAACCTTATGTACAATACTATTTCCGCCATCCTTCGTACAATGAGTATCCTGTAGTCGGCGTAAACTGGTTACAAGCTACAGATTATTGTGCCTGGAGGACTGACAGGGTTAATGAGGGTGTTCTTATTGAAGAAGGAATACTAAATCCTGATCCCAACCAGGTTAATGAAGAAAACTTCAATACCGAAGCATATCTCGCTGGTCAATATGAAGGTTTGGTACGTGAAAATCTACCAGATCTTGATCCAAATAAAGATACAAGAAGAGTTCGTTTAGAAGATGGTATTCTTTTACCAAGATATCGACTTCCAACAGAAGCAGAATGGGAATATGCCGCACTTGCTCTCATCGGAAATTCATATGAGGAAAGGGTTTATGAGCGTAGAATCTATCCCTGGGACGGACACAATGTACGTCAGGATGAAAAATCAGACAGAGGTTCTATGAGGGCCAACTTTGTAAGAGGTCGTGGTGATATGATGGGTGTTGCAGGCGACTTAAACGACAACGCTTCTGTACCGGCTCCTGTTGATTCTTACTGGCCAAACGACTATGGTCTTTATTGTATGGCTGGTAATGTTAACGAATGGGTGCAGGATGTATATCGCCCCCTGACTTTTGAAGATTTTGATGAATTTAATCCGTTCAGAGGTAATATATTTAAAAAACTTGCTACTGACGAAGAAGGAAATGTTGCAGAAAAAGATAGTTTAGGAAGACTTAGATATGTTGAAATTAGTGTTGACGAAGCCATTAATCGTTGGAACTATAAAAAAGCCGATTACAGGAACTATAATGACGGAGACTATGAGTCCAGCATTGTTGAAGGTGGTGACTGGAATGCCGGAGCACGCACACAGGAAAGAGGTTCTGATAGGATGTATAAAAAAGATGTTGGAGATGAAAGCTCATTGATATCAGATAATACAAGAGTTTATAAAGGCGGATCATGGAGAGACCGGGCATACTGGATGACTCCCGGTGCAAGAAGATACCTTGATGAAGCCTCGTCAAGAGATGATATCGGGTTTCGATGTGCAATGATCAGGGTCGGAAGCCCTGCAGGCAAATAAAGAATTATTAAATAACAGATATTTACTGCCTCTTGATGAATTTCAAGAGGCAGTTTTTGTATTATTGCTTTATGATTTCAGTTAAAGAATTCTATCAGGAATATTTTACTCCCGGATCAGCTTGTATCGATTCAAGATCGATTAAAAAAGACGATATATTCTTTGCAATTAAAGGAGAACGGTTTAACGGTAATGAATTTGCAGCTGACGCATTAATAGCAGGGGCAAAACTTGCAGTTATTGATGATGAAAATTTTGCCGGCGATAGTTCAATTATTCTTATCGATAACTGTTTGAGATTTTTACAAAATCTCGCTTTACACCATAAAAAAAGTTTACAATTTAAAGTGATTGGCTTGACTGGGTCAAATGGAAAAACAACAACAAGAGAACTTATAAAAGCTATCCTGGATAGCCAGTACAAATGTGACGCAACAAAAGGAAATTTAAATAATCATATTGGCGTACCGCTGACTTTGCTTAATGTACCTCTCAATACTGAAATTGCTATTATTGAAATGGGTGCAAACCATCTCGGTGAAATCGATAATCTGTGTAAAATAAGTGATCCCGACATTGGATTGATAACCAATATCGGGAAAGCTCATCTTGAAGGATTTGGAAACTTTGAAAACGTTATTAAGGCCAAATCTGAATTGTACGAATATCTTAAGAAAAAGAAAGGAAAAATAATTTACAATGGTGATGATAAAATTCTAAAAGATTTAATTTTTGGATATAAGAATTTGGTTGCATATAATATTCCAGATGGCTTATGTCAGGGTAAGATATTAAATGACACAGAGGAATTAAGCGTTGAGATTAAAGATTTTTATCAAAATAGAATCCAGGTCAAAACAAATTTGTTTGGGAATTATAACCTGGATAATATATTAGCAGCATCATGTATTGGAATCGATCTTGGAATTTCACTGTCAAACATAAAAAAAGGAATAGAGAATTATAATCCGTCAAACCAAAGATCTCAAATTGTCAGAATCGGGACGAATACGATAATACTTGATTGTTATAATGCTAATCCAACAAGTATGAAAGTTGCGATAGAAAATTTTTCTTCAATACCTGGTAAGAATAAAATTCTAATCCTTGGGAGTATGAAGGAGTTGGGACCTTACTCACATAATGAACACCTTGCTATTGGAGAGATTGCCCGGAAATCAAATGCAACACAGACTTTTCTTGTAGGTGATGAATTTAAATCAGTAAATATCGCTAATTCAATAAATATGGAAGACACCGAAAGTTTAATACGTCAATTGAAAGAACTGGATATAAAGGATTCCTTAATATTGATTAAAGGTTCCCGCGCGAACAGGTTAGAAGAAGTGATTAACATTTTCAGGAATTAGTGTTTAATATTTCTTTACGGATACTAACGGCATCACTAATTATTTTTAGCATTTTAACTGGTAATGCTGGTTTTACTATACATCTGAAAAAACCTTTCGCTATGCAATCAGCTTTATCCTGACCAATTGCATCAGCAGTATAAGCAATATATATTATATCCGGCCTGATCTTTTTCCCAAACTCCAGTACTTCTAACCCTGACAGCTTTGGCATAATAATATCAAGAATTGCCACAGTTATAGAATAATCGGAATCGATAAAATCTAATGCCTCTTTACCATTAGCTGCATAAATAACTTTAGCGTGGGTTTTTTTTAATACTTTTTCCAGCAACAGATAACTATAAATATCATCGTCGGCAATAAGTATCTTTTCGTTTTTCCAATTGTGTTCTGGTCTTTTCACAATATTTGATATTTGATTACCCTGCAATCGATTTCTCTTCCAATAAGTCTTCAATGGTATTGACAAGTTGATCAAAATCAGTGTGACGATTAATATATGAGTCGCACCCGGCAGTAAAATAATCTTGTTTTAAAGTATATTGCCTGTCAGTTATTGTCAGTATAGGAAGTTCAGGAAACATACCCTTAACAGACCTTATAATATCCTGATTTGAATTATTGATATCTGTTAATGAAATAATCGCTATCCTAATATCAAAACTGGTTTTTAGTTTGTATACTGCCTCCGGTAAACTTATTGCACGTTCAACAATTACTCCCGAGGGTTTGAGCATCTCATGGAAATAAATGTAATTAACATAATCATCGTCAATAAAAAGTAACTTTATCCCTTTAAGACTTGACTTGGGTAAATTTCTGTATGCTTCTTTGTAATTAAACGCAGCTCCTACAGGTGATGCTTTAAACATGGTTGAAAAAGTTTGGCTTTATGCGTTAATACAAGAAATAAGCCAATAGTAACCCTCCGGGAAGCATATTCTTTTTTACGAGAAATGACTATTCCACAGAAACCCCAATAAGATTGGCATTTAGAGCAGGAGATTGGTTTCTTGTCATTATGGAGATATACAAGCTATATTCATCTGATTTTAGTGGCATTTCCAAATCGACCATAAATTTTTTTGAACCCATCGCGGGTATAAATATGTCGTTTAATTGCATTAGTGTGCCCCGTTTGAGGTATTTTTTACCATCATGAAATGTGGCTACAATTTTATCTCCATTACTAAAACTTATATCCTGATTTCTGGGATTAATAATATTTAAATGAAGTATTTTTTTCTCCCCGGGCTTTGCGCGAATACTTTTAATACCGGGTATTTCTATAATAAGATTACAGTATGATTTGAAATTGTCGATATATTCGAATCGATATTTCTCGCCAACTACTGTGATAATTGAATCATCAGGTGTTCGACTAGAAACCAGAAAAACACTATCATGTTGAAGAATATTTTCAAAATTCCAAATATCATATTGGTTCTTGCGATAATAAATGTTATTTAAAGAATGACTGAATTCTGCTCCTGTGTAAAAACAGAACTTAGAAGGTCTTTGAAATGAATTTACAAATACTACTTTTCTGTCATTTGAAAGTGAATCGATCTCATACGCCCATTTATCCCAGTTGTGCAACTCTTTGGCAGGATTTATTTTCGCTGGTATTATTTCATAAACCATCCAGATTCTGATAAAAATAAATCCAATAATACTTGGTATAAAAAGTGCCTTTAGCCAAAAAATTGATTGTTTTGATTCAATAATCTTCTTATAAGAAAGTACAATTAGCGGAATAAATGCAATTGCTGTCCAGTGAGCTTCAACCCGACCTTTAAAGCTCATCAGTAAAAAGAACAAGTAAATTCCTGTCAGATTAAATTTTAATATTCTATTAAATATATTTTCAGCCTTTACTGTAAATGCATTATAGAAAATCAGAATCGAAACTAATGGCCCGGCAATTAATAACTGACTGTATATATAATTCCAGGTATACCCTATTTTATATATTGATGAACGTGTATATAAATGATATTGAAATGAAGGAAAATGATTTTCAATTTGCCATGACAAGTGAGGTATCATTAAAACTATTAGCACCAGAGGAATGATCCAGAAAGACTTACGCTTGATAAATTTAATATGTGCGCTAAATGTAAATGTTAATATTAAAATTCCGTGATACTTACTGTAAAGCATTAAAGCAGAGGTTATACCAATCAATAATGCAGTTATCATATTATCTTTTTCAATGTACTTTTTTATCAGAATAAAAAATAATGTAGCAAAAAATATCACCGGTAGATCAGGTATTGCCAGGAAACCTGCAATATGACTATGCATTAAAACAATGGAAACACATAACATAATAAATACCTTCAGATTTCGATTCACTTCAATCAACTGATATAGCATAAATAATGTAAATGTGCCCATTACTGAGGTTAACAACCTAACTCCAAGTTCATTTTTAAATAAAGAATAACCAAACTTGATCAAAACTGCTATCATTGGCGGGTGATCGAAGTATCCCCAGTCTAAATACCTTGAGTACATCCAATAATATGCTTCATCGTGAGCAAGCTCTGTAAATGCAGATTGAATAAGATTTATTACAAACCATACTATTAAAAAAAAATATAAATTCCGATTATGAACCAGTTGAAGTTTAAGATTTTTAATGAAATTCGGCAACATGTGTTTGTAATAAAAACAGTCCAGCTGAATATATTTTGACCCAAAAATAATATATTTAAAAATATTGATATCATCTGATTTCAAAACCGGTAATAATTAGTATGAAGGGACAAAAATATTTATTTCTCATTCTTATCTTAATCCTTGGAAATAAATTTTCAATATTAGGACAGTCATTAATCTGGCAGGCGGGTAATTATACATTTTTTGATAACAGAGAATACTTTAACGAATTTGTCGCACCGCAAACTATGTTCGGGGTAAGAACATTCGGCACAATTGGATTTGCTATCAATAAACACAACGATATTTTAGCGGGGGCCGACCTACTCTATGAATTTGGAGGAACGATTCAGGCGAAAAATTTAAAACCAGTTCTGTACTACCATCATAATAAAAATACAACCAATCTGTATTTTGGTACATTCCCGCGAAAAGATATCATAAACCTTCCAAATGTTTTACAGACAGATACATTTCAATATTACAGACCACAAGTTGAAGGTATTTATCTTGAATTCACAAAACCATGGGGATCACAAAATATATGGCTCGACTGGACATCGAGACAAACCGATGTGAATCGGGAATCATTTTTGGTTGGAGGTACAGGAAGATTAAAAGCCGGCAGTTTTTTTTATCGCCATGATTTTATCATATCGCATTTTGCAGGGCCGGCAATTGATATACCGGGTGATCATATACATGATAATATTGGCCTCTGTGCAGCTGTCGGATTAAACCTTTCCACATTACTCCCACTCGATTCTGTTATTATAAGTGCTGGTTATACAATGTCATACGATCATTTGCGAACTGTTTATGATTTTCATTTTAAACATGGAAGCATATCGGAAATATATGCCAGGTATAAAATGATAGGAGTACGTTCTGTTTTTTATTTGGGACAGGGCCAGGAACAATTTGTAGGTGATCATTTCTACAGGGCTCACTATTATAACAGAACCGATTTAGTCTGGTACATTTTTAATAATAAAAATATCAGAGGTAAAGTACAGTTTACTATTCATTTCCTGGAAGACAAGCTTGATGTAAGCCAGTTGTTTACAATTTACTCAACATTGAATGGTTCAAAGAAAATAAAATCTGATAACTAAAATTTCAGATCGCTGAATTTTCTGACTTTTCTGATAAAGAAATCATATACTATACTTCCATTGTATATCTGACCAACAGAATTCTTGGCAATGATCTTATTAAAAATTCTTCTTTTGTTGATCAGAATCCCCAGACTTAAATAAAAACGAATATGAGCCCTCAATACAGACATGCAGAATATAAATTTCCCCTGTAAAAGATAAAGTATCGATGAAATAATATCGAGTAATACCCGGGGAATAAAAATAGTAATAAACTGACCCCTGTTCAGATTCTTAAAAAGTAAAAACAGGCTGTTTCGGTAATTATAATACAATTTTCTTGGATTATCGTTAGGTAATGTACCTCCACCGACATGATATACAACCGATTTAGGACAATAGTATATTTTATATCCAAGTCGTTTAAGACGCCAGCAAAGATCAATTTCCTCCATATGGGCAAAAAATTCGCCATCCAGCCCACCTGTTTTAGAATAAGCTGAAGATCTCAGAACCATACAGGCACCCGAAGCCCAAAATACTTCCCGCTGTTCATCATATTGTCCCGTATCTTTTTCAATACTGGTAAGTATTCTACCCTGACAAAAGGGGTACCCGAATTTGTCGATAAATCCTCCACCTGCTCCTGCATATTCAAAATATTCCTTTGCTAACTGAGATTTTATTTTCGGCATTACAGCAGCTATATCAGGATTGTTATCGAGTAACTGAACAATCGGATCCAACCAGTTTTCCGATACTTCAACATCAGAATTCAACAAAACATAATATTCAGCTTCAATCTGTGGTAAAGACAAAGCATAACCTCTTGCAAAACCATGATTAACAGAAAAGTTAATGACAGATACTTCAGGAAAATTTTTTATTACATATTCAACTGAATCGTCGGCTGAACAGTTATCGACAATAACAATTTTATACTCCGGCTTGTCGCTGCATCCAATAACTTTTGGAAGAAACTGTTGTAGATAGTTTCTTCCGTTCCAATTTAATATAACAACTGCAACTTTGGTTTTCATTTATTTTGAAGCCTTTGGTTTAAATTCTTCAGCACCATATCTCCAGCGCTTATGAGACCATAACCAATAGGCAGGTTCTTTAATTATTAATTGTTCTACTTTACGTATATATTTTTCAGCTATCTCATGCCCTTTCGTTTGTTTAGGATTATCTGAAATTAATTCGAAAGTAGCATTATAATAGCCTCTCTTAATTCTTTTAACGTTCATAAATACGACCGGCATATCGTATTTTCTGGCAAGTTTTTCTGTTCCTGTTATAACAGGTGTATCCTGGTTTAAAAATATAGTCCAGAAATTGAGATCTTCCCTGCCTGGCCGTTGATCTGCCACACTGTAAAGTGCAAATAGTACATTTCTTCTTTTAAGCTCAATTATTGTTTTGAGAGTTTTGTTCATTAAAACAGTACCACATCCGAATTTTGAACGAAGATACTGGAAAAGCCTGTCAAATGTATCATTATGTATGTGTTTGTATATGCCAATGGTATGGTATGGCGTTTTTACGTCAAGGTTGATTGCCCATTCCCAGTTGCCATAATGACTCGTTAAATAAAACACCCTTTTACCTTCGTCTTTCAATCGTTCGAGAACTTCAAGATTCGAAAAGGTATATCTGCGATTACATTCTTCCAGACTGATATTTATAAGGTAGATGCTTTCAAGGAAATAATCGCACAGGTGATGGTAGAAATTTTTTGCAATTCTTTCAATCTCATATGCATCTTTATCTGGAAATGAGTTTACCAGATTTCTAAAGACTACATTCTTCCTGTAACCAATAATGTAATAAGTTATAAAGTAAAGAATATCTGAAATCGGGTAGAGCACTTTTAACGGAAGCAGTGTGAGAGCCCATAGCGGAGCCAGTACTATTTTATCTTTAAAGGTTAGTATTCCTTTCATGCAATAAGTTTAATTCATAAATTGACTGATCAGGTTCCGGAACTCATGAAAAATAAAATTATTTGAAGCTATTATTTCTTTTCCAAAAATAAAATTGTCGCCTCCCGAAAAATCAGAAACCTTCCCCCCTGCCTGCTGCACTATAAATGCTCCTGCGGCAACATCCCATGAATTTAAATTATATTCATAAAATGCATCATAGCGACCACAGGCAACATATGCAAGATCAGTAGCTGCTGAACCTAACCTTCTGACCCCATGCGAGTGGTTAAAAAAATGATCAAGAGTTTTCATAAATGAACTCATCCTGTCATAATTCTCATAAGGAAATCCGGTTGCTATAAGTGATTCAGAAACGGTTTCAATATCTGATACTCTAATCGGTATTTGGTTCATGAATGCTGCAGCTCCTTCATAGCTATAAAAACATTCATCCATAACCATCTCATATACTACTCCGAGAATTATTTCATTTTCTTTTACCAGTGCTATACTAATCGCGTAAGGTGGAACACCATGGATATAGTTCGTTGTTCCGTCCAGGGGATCAATAATCCAGGTATATTTTTTCTCATCATTGCTTATCGTTCCTTCCTCTGCGATGAAGCCTGAATCCGGAATTATTTTTTTTAGTCCTTTTACAATTCTTTCTTCAGCACACTTATCAACATATGTTACAAAATTGTGTTTCCCTTTTGCTTCTACCTTAAAACCAGAAAATCTATTTCGTTCTTCATTAATATATGAAGCTACCTGCTTTGTTAGTTCAATAACTTTTATACAAATCGTTTCTAAATTCATCAGATTTAATTCAACGGGCGCAAAGATAATGTGATAATTATGATAATAAAAATGTGTGAAGCCGGGGTATCTACTCGAAAAGTTTCCTTCTGTAATAATCATGCAATACAAACTGCGACCTTATTTTTTCCTTACTGCTGCTGGCAACATATGTATTGTCCTGCTCTTCATTTATGATTCTTGCTTTAACATTATCCTGCAGTTGGATATTGACCATATCTTTTATTTCCTTTTGTATGTCTTTATCATATATCGGACATGCAATTTCTATACGTCTGTCTAAATTTCTTCCCATCCAGTCGGCTGATGAAATAAAGTACAATTCATTTCCATTATTATGGAATATCATAAAACGGGCATGCTCCAGAAATTTATCGACAATACTGATTGCTTTTATGTTCTCACTCATACCTTCAATACCCGGGATCAGCGAACAAATTCCTCTGATAATTAGAATTATCTCTACACCTGCATTATTTGCCTTATAAAGTTTGTAAATAATTTCATTATCGACAAGGTTGTTTATTTTCAGAATTATTTTCGCTTTCTTACCGGCATTGGCATTTCTTATTTCATTCTCAATAAGTCTGTAAAATTTCCTCCGCATGTATAAAGGAGAAGCAATTAAATGTTTATAAGACTGATTTCTATACGTGTGAGCAAAAAATTCAAAGACCTTTTTTACCTCATATGTAATTCTGGTATCAGCAGTAAATAATATCAGATCAGAATAGACTGCTGCATTTCCTTCATGGAAATTACCGGTACTAACACATGAATAGAGAACTTCTCTTCGGTTTTCAGTTCGTGTAATATTTACAAGTTTTGCATGTACCTTCAAACGGGGTATTCCAAAGAAAATATTTGCTCCGACTTCTTCAAGTCTTCTCGACCAGTATATATTAGCTTCTTCATCAAATCTTGCCTGCAGTTCTATAACCACATTAACCTGCTTTCCATTCCTGCATGCATTCATAAGTGCGTTAATTACCTTTGAATTATTTGCTACACGATATACTGTAAGAGAAATTTCGGTAACCTTAGGATCGATTGCGGCTTCCTGAAGTAACCTTATAAAGATATTGAAATCCTGGTACGGCACATGAAGCATGAAGTCCTTCCGTTTCATCACATCTATTATACTTTCATTGTTCCTGATCATCTTATGGGTAACTGGAGATATTTTTTCATAGACCAATTCTGAACCGCCTAAATCGGGAAATTTTATAAAATCTTTGAAATTATGATATCGCCCTCCGGGTATTTTATTGCTTGCCTCATCAAGCCCCAGCTGATCAATAATATATTCCAGCAGATCTATGGCAATACTATTATCAAAAACAAAACGAACAGGCTGTCCTGTTCTTCTTCCCATCACTCCCTTTGAGATCATCTCCAAAAAACTTTGCGAAACATCGTTGTCCATATCCAGTTCAGCATCACGTGTAAGTTTTATAGTCCATGCTTCACAGTTATCGAACTGAAAAATTGCAAAAATATCATCGGCGGCAAATCGAATCAGATCCTCAAGCAGAATGATAAATTTTCTGTCGGAATCGGACGGAAGGTTAATGAACCTTGGAACTGTGTCGGTTGGTATTTCCAGTAAAGCATATTCATTTCGTATGCTTTTATCGGCACTGGTAAGTTTCATAGCCAGGTAGATCGATTTGTCTTTCATGTAAGGAAACGAATATACATTCTGAAGCATAATTGGTGATATCACCGGAAGTACCTTTTCCTTAAAATACTTACGTGCGTATGTTTCCTGTTCCGGGTTCAGCTCCTTTTCGTTTATTATAAAAATATTATGAGCTTCAAGTTCACCAACTATGTTATGAAATGTTGTTTCAAACTTATTCTGAAGTTTAATAACCTTTTTTTGAATCTTATTCATCAAGCGGTTGGGTTTCTCACCTTCAACCCTTTTCTTACCTTCCTGAATATCGATCATGCGCTTTACACTAGCCACACGTACTTTAAAAAATTCATCAAGATTATTAGAAAAGATACCCAGAAAATGAATACGTTCAATAAGAGGAACATTTGCTTTGTCCTGTGCTTCCTGAAGTACTCTGTCGTTAAATGAAAGCCAGCTTAATTCCCTGTTAATAGTTTTTTGTTGACGTTTTGCCATAAATGAAATCCATTTATTCTTTTTTAGGGAAATCAAGATTTTCAGAAATAACGTTTTCCCTGTTAACATTTTCCCACTTTGCGGTATCAAAACTAAAAATCACCATACCGCAAGTTGGCAAATCGATAAAATTTTGTTTTGTAAAAATACTAGCTAAATCTGAAAAATCAGGATTATGACCAAATATCATCAACTTTTTAACGCTATCGGGCTGCAATTTAATAAGTTGCAGAATATCATCAATGCCATGTGAATAGAGCCGTTTATCAATCTTAAGCCTCTCATATTTCAACTCAAATACTTTAATAAAAATCATTGCTGTATGTAATGCACGATTTGCAGGACTACTTATAAAAGTATCCGGAATGTTTCTGGCAATTTTAAGCCTTCTTGCCATTTCATAAGCATTACTAATTCCTCTGATTTTTAACGGCCGGTCGACATCAGCAATTCCTTCATAATCCCAACTTGATTTAGCATGTCTGACAATGAATAATGTTTTTTTATTAGACATATTTCTTCATTATAAAAGATTACTAGCCAGTTCGGCAAGATAACTTCTCTCTCCCCTTACAAGGTTGATATGTGCAAAAACTTCCTGTCCGATCATTTTGTCTGTAAGATACGACAAACCATTCGATTTACTATCGAGATATGGAGTATCAATCTGTTCAATATCCCCTGTAAAAACCATTTTTGTACCTTCACCGGCCCTTGTAATAATAGTCTTTATTTCGTGAGGAGTTAGATTCTGAGCCTCATCAACAATAAAAAACACTCTCGACAGACTTCTGCCTCGAATGTATGCAAGGGGAGTTATAATTAGTTTTTCAGCCTTTTGCATTTCCTCGATCTTTTGATATTCTTTGCTGGTTGCACTGAACTTGTTTTTAATCACATCAAGGTTATCGAAAAGGGGTTGCATATAAGGACCTATTTTTTCTTTTACATCACCTGGAAGGAAACCAATATCTCTGTTTGACAAAGGAACAATTGGCCTTGCCAGGAATATTTGCGTGAATTTTTGTCTTTGCTGTATTGCAGTGGCAAGTGCAAGTAAAGTTTTACCTGTTCCTGCTTTACCCGTTATGCTTACAAGTGGTATTTCATCGCGAAGCAGTGCATCAATAGCAAATGTCTGTTCTGCGTTCCGGGGTTCAATGCCATAAACCTTTTGTTTTAGAACGCGTCCCAGTACATTATTTGCAAGATCGAAATGCACAAGAGCACTTGACCGATTACCTTTTAGAATGAAATACTGATTTGGTGTTGGAGGCGGATCGATCTTTACCTGATCAACCGGTATACCTTCTGTTTCGTTATAAACTTTGGCAATTTGTTCATCGTCAAAATTATCCAGTGTATAAATTTCTTTATATATCTCATCGATATTCTGCACTTTATCACTCTCATAGTCACCTGCCATGACACCAATCGATTTTGCCTTCATTCGCAGATTAATATCTTTAGTAATAAGTATAACCTGCTTGTTTTTATTATTCAAAGTAACATATTCGGCAATAGCCAATATACGATGATCGGGAGTATTCTCAGGAAATGACTCAATCATTTGTTGCGAAAGAGGTTTTCCGGTTTCAATAGAAAGATTGCCAAGTTTTTTACCCAGCGGTACACCTCCGTTAAACAGACCATCGCCTGATAGTTTATCCAGTTCACGTGTAAATTCACGTGCATGATAATTGATCAGATCATTCCCTTTTTTAAACTTATCAAGCTCCTCGAGCACAGTGATGGGAATCACAACATTGTTCTCCTGAAAGTTGTAAATACATTTGTAATCGTGTAAAAGAACGTTGGTGTCGAGTACAAAAATCTTACTTTGCTTTTTTGCCATTTATCTGACCCTCATTTAATGTACAACACTAAAATTAGAAATTTATTCTTATAATTTTGTCCGGTATTCATGAACTAATTCACTACAAGCCATGGAAGTTTCCGAAGCAATCTTCACAAGACGCAGTATCAGAAGATATTCGAATAAAAATGTAGAAAATGAAAAAGTTGATAAAATTATAAAGGCAGGGATGTATGCCCCGTCAGCAGTAAATAAACAACCCTGGCATTTCATTATTTTTAAAGATTCCGGTACATTCCGAAAAATTATAGAAGTGCATAAAAATGCTTCTATGCTCGAGAATGCATCGGTAGCAATATTGGTATGTTTTGACGAAAATCTGCAGCATGACGACGGTTACGGATTACTCGACTGCTCTGCCGCAACGCAGAATATGCTGCTCATGGCACACAATCTGGGAATTGGCAGTTGCTGGATAGGCATATTCCCAAGAGAAAACCGAATGAAAAGTATGTCTGAAATTTTTAATCTGCCCTATAATATTATTCCGCTTGCTATAGTGTCTTTAGGTTATCCGGCAGAGCAAAAAGTAACTCCCGATCGCTATAAAGAAGATCGTATTCACTATGAAAACTGGTAATGAAAATCTGACTCATGGATTATAACCAGGCTATCGATTTCCTTTATAATTCTCTTCCGTTTTATCAACGAATCGGCATAGCCGCATATAAAGCCGATCTGGAGAATGCATATTTAATGGATGCTCATTTCAACAAACCTCATAGAAATTATAAAGCAATCCATATTGCAGGTACAAACGGGAAAGGGTCAGTCAGTCATATTTTAGCCTCCGTTTTACAGGCCAGCGGGTATAAAACAGGCCTTTATACTTCACCTCATCTGCTGGATTTCAGGGAAAGAATCAAAGTAAACGGAATTCCTGTATCTAAAAAGTTCGTAACACAATTTACGAATCAAAACATGAATTTTTTTAAAAGGATAAAACCTTCCTTTTTTGAAATGACAGTTTTTATGGCTTTTGAATATTTTGCGCACGAAAACGTTGATATTGCTGTTATTGAAACAGGACTGGGCGGCAGGCTTGATACTACAAACATTATCTCGCCGGAACTGAGTGTAATTACAAACATAGGGATGGACCACATGCAGTTACTGGGAGATACTACTGAAAAAATAGCCGCTGAAAAGGCGGGTATAATTAAAGCAAATACACCAGTGATAATAGGAGACGCATCTTCAGAGATAAAAAAGATCTTTGAAAAAACAGCTTTTCAGAAAGGAAGTTCCATCTATTATGCAGACCAGATTTTTAAAATAGTGAATTCACTTCAGAATACCGACGGGACCATCTCACATTATTTTCCTGATGACATGAATCCGGGCTTTCATAAGCTCATTACTGATTTACGTGGAATGTATCAGAAAAAAAATATAGTTACTGCAATCGGAGCCCTGAGAATTCTAAAGAGCCAGGGATTAAAAATTACGCACGATTCCATACGAAATGGAATTGGATCTGTGATAAAAACTACCGGTCTGATGGGTCGTTGGCAGGTAATTTCGTTTAATCCGCTGATAGTTTGTGATATTGCCCATAATGCTGATGGTTTAAAAGAGACCCTTGCTCAAATTCAAAATACCGCGCATAAAGATCTGCATTTAGTGCTGGGATTTGTTAATGATAAAAACCTTGATGAAATATTTAGTCTTTTCCCTGCAAATGCCTCATACTATTTTTGCAAACCTGATATTCCAAGAGCGGCTCGTTTGGAAGATATAGAAAAGGCTGCAATGAAATTTAACCTTAATTATACCACCTTTGAAAAGGTTAATCCTGCTTTTATTAAAGCTCAGTCGGAGGCTGTAAAAGAAGATCTGATATATATTGGCGGAAGTACCTTTGTTGTGGCTGATTTTCTCCGATTTAAAATAAAATAAAAAAGCATTAATTATTGCAAAAAATATGTGTAATTTATGACCCAAATAAACATAATATGCTAAAATTGTTTTAAGATCAATAATTATGGAAAAGAAAAATATTATTGTAAAAAACTTAAGTTCGGGTGAAATGTTAAAAATAAGAGGAAATGCCGGTACCAAACCAAGAGGCATATTGTCAGGTGATATAAGCAGATATAAATGACAAATGCCTTTTTACAGGTATAAAAATTCCGACACTTTTTGAGGGTTACTGACTAAATGATAATTGCAAACTGCATTCGGTCAAGAATACTTAAAACTGTTGCCTGATTGAAAGGATCTAAATAATCTGTGTTATAATCTTTAATAAACTCTTAAGCGTATACTTTTCCTTCAGGAACTTCAAGTATGAGTTTGTGAACGAGTATTGAGAAAAAAACAGTGTGACTGTCATTACTCATGCTCTGACACTCATACTGTTTTTTTGGGCATTACTGGTTCCAATAACTATCGGAACGAACCAGTTGCGTGGGCACTACTGGATTCGAACCAGTGACCCCCTGCTTGTAAGGCAGGTGCTCTGAACCAGCTGAGCTAAGCGCCCTTAAAAAGCGGTGCAAATATAATAGTCTTTTAATGAATTCAAAAGGTTTTGTGTGTTTTTTGTATTTGAATACAGTGCAGATATCTTTATAAATGATTTTACTGCCTGAAAACTAAATTCAGAAAGAATTAAAAATCCCTGTGAGAATTATATTCTAAACCCATAAGTTTATTGTAGATTATTCATCATAAATTCTTCCAATATTTGCCTGCACTCCAATTGAAAAAATGAATGGCTGATAGTTAAATTCAATTTGATCTTCTTCGAAAGGAAATGACATTCCAAATTGTATAACCCCCTTAACATACCTGTAACCAATTTTAGAAGTAAATACCGGTTCAACAAAAAAACCAAGACTGTTTTCTGTTTCGCCGGTTAAGTTTACTGCTACAAAACGTGTTGCAAAACTCCCGTCATAAACATCAGAACTCACTCCGATTGCAGGTTGTAGGAAAATGCGTGATGTATTCACATTGGCCCTGTCAGAAAAAATTCCGCTTTCATAATTTGCACTTAACTTACCAAAACCGTAACCTGTATATACTTCAAACCTTCCTTTCTCTCCTATGCCACTATAATAACCAATACCGAGTTCCAAAAACTGATGTTTATGATAATTGTTGGTAGTATCATTGGTTCTGTTGGCAAAACTTCCGTTTAACATCAGCCCTATATTATCGGTTATCGCACATGCAAACTGGGGATCTGTGCCGGCAAGACCTTTATATACAGATATCTGAAATTCACCTTTATTACTAAAAAGAGGTGTATTTACAGTATTTGGAATATATGCCGGAGCGCAGGCTCCAAGCATAAATATCATGTGTATTAAAAATAAGTTGGGCAACCTTCTGTTTCTGCTCCGGAAAACTGAATTCATAAATAAATGTATTATAATAGAATGTCTATATAAATGTATTCAATTTCTGAAAATTAATCTGATAAATTAATAACCACTCCTGATAAAACACCCTGGAAATGTAAGAACCGTCAATTCACTCAAAAAACCACTTATAGTTTTATATAAAATGATATAAAAATACTATTATGGCTGTATAAGCTGGTTTCTCACTTCCTTCAACTTCCAAAGTAGCTTTCATGTGCGCTCTGGTAACACCCCGCAGGTCTTTGATCGATTCCAATTGTGCCCTTAACCTTACACGGCTGTTAACAGTTACACTTTGGTTAAATTTCAGGTTTTCAATTCCATAATTTACCATAAGCTTTACATTGCGTACTTCAACAATTTGCAGCCATAAATAAGTTAATAGCGAAAGAGTAAGATAACCATGAGCTATTGTTGATTTAAACGGTGATTCTTTTTTTGCCCGCTCAACATTTACATGAATCCACTGATGATCTGAAGTAGCATCGGCGAACTGATTAATTTGTTCCTGTGTTATCGTGTGGTACTCAGAGACACCAATCTCCTTCCCAAGAAATGCTTCAAGCTCATTGTATCCGCTTATTACAACTTTACTCACAACTAATAATTTTTGGTTAACATATAAATTAGTCAGTCAATTATGATTTAATTATTTTGCATTTAAGACATTAAAGTCTTTTATTTATTGCTTCAGTATTTCTGTCGCCACTTTATAACTATTAATCAATAGTCCGAATCATTATTAATTTCAAAGCGTAAATATAATCAGACAAATTAAACGAATAACACTAAAAGTGCAGAGAATATAAAAACAATGGGGTATTTAAATATTGAAGGGACTATAACTTCTCCTGCCATAATGTTTAGTACAAAAGGGCTTCTTAAAATTGAAGGACGTGCATTTCCTGATAATGCCGTTGTTACTTTCAGACCTTTAATAGAGTGAATTTCTAATATATCATGCCCAAAAGTAAAGGTTGAAATTAACCTGGAATATCTGAATACAAGTGCTTCTATGCAAATGTTTGTTATGCTTAAGATACTAGATGAAAATTCTAAAATTAAAAATCTTGAGGTGATTTGGTACTTTGAAGAAGATGATGAAGATCATTACGAAACCGGCCAATTTTTTGAAGAAAAACTTGAGAGGACTAAATTCATATACGTCTGCTTATCAGAAGCCAGAAATCAAAATTTTCTTGTTGCATAATATCTGATTTCTGCCTTTCGCACCCTGCATCATCTTTAAAATATCCACTTTAAAACATTTAGTATTTTATTTTAATAAAGATAATCTTAACAATAAAATGATTAAATTGTAGATAGAAAAAGTTATTCTGATTTTTTAGGTTCATATTAAATGATCAATGTTTTCGAAACAGGAAATCTCAATACATTTATCTATTTACAAAAAGTGCAGCATGGTAATAACTTTGATTATATCATGTTGTATTTGTTATGGTCAATTTAATGGTAACATAAATTTCCAAAACCTCTCTATTGAGCAGGGGCTATCAAATAGTCATGTTAATGCAATATTTCAGGATAGTAAAGGATTCTTATGGATTGCAACTTATATGGGTTTAAATAGATATGACGGATATGAATTCGAAAAATTTATTTACATTGAAAATGATAGTACATCTCTTAGCCATTCAGCCATATTCTGTGTTTTTGAGGATAGCGGTGGAGATATTTGGGTTGGAACGTTAAGCGGATTAAATAAATATAATGGGGCAACGCATTCTTTCGTAAGGTTTATTCATAATCCCAATGCTAATAGCATAAGTAATAATAATGTCCGCAAAATAATTGAAGATAATGATAGCTTACTCTGGATTGCAACGTATGGTGGCGGAATTAACAGTTTTAATAAAAAAACTGGGGAATTTCATTGTTTTAAATCAGATAGGGAAGATCCCGGTAGCCTTACAAGTGACAGAGTTAACACGATTTTTATTGATAGTAAAAATACTTTTTGGGTAGGATCAGAAGGTGGGGGTATCTCAATTTTTAACCGTGAAAAAGAAGAATTCAATAATCTGTATAAAACAAAAGACCTTGGTCTGTTAAGTACAGCTTATATAATTAATAACATTTTTGAAGACAGTAACGGTAGAATATGGTTTTGCAGTTGGTTTCAGGGACTATTATGTTACAATACTGAGACCAACGAAGTCATTGATTTTAAAAATGATCCTAACAATATTAATAGTCTTTCACACAACACAATCCGGGATATAATACAGGACAAGGATGGCATTCTTTGGATTGCAGCTTATGGAGGTGGGTTGAATAAATTAAACGTACAGAAGAATAAAATAACACGTTATGAGCATGATCCTTCTGACTATTACAGTATCAGCAACAATAAAATATGGTGCGTTAATATTGACAATTCTGATGTACTTTGGCTGGGGACCTATGGCAATGGTGTAAGTTTTTTTGATATTAACAAACAAAAATTTAGACACTATAATAAAACAGGTAAGTCAACTAATAATCTAAATAGTAATGAAGTTTCTTCTTTCTGTGAAATCGATAATAAACTATGGATAGGCACAGTTGGCGGTGGAGTTAATGTTCTTGATCTGGATACGGACAAATTCAGATACATTAAATTTCAAGAAAAAGGATTGACAAATAACGTTGCATCAATACTACAGGACAAAGCCGGAAGGATTTGGATCGGGACTGCAGATGGATTAATTAAATATAATCCTGACAACGGTAACTATATATTATACCAAAATGATCCTTCAAATGAGAACAGCATTGGCTATAGGTCTGTATATGCTCTTCATGAAGACAACGATGGTAATATGTGGATCTCAATTTTTGGGAATTGCGTAAATGTTCTGGAATATAATGAAAGTTTAAAATCAGATTCGAGAAATGCAGTATTTAAAAAATATTTGCCAGGTAAAAATGCGGCACTTAGTTCTATCAATACTATTAGAACAGATAAGGAAAACAATATTTGGCTGGCGTCAGCAGAAGGTTTATTAAAATATATTGCAGAAAAAGACACGTTTATAAATGAAGTAAACTATAATTTATTATGCTTCTATATTAATAATAATGGCACCTTCTGGCTTGGAACAGGAGGGTCCGGATTAATAAAAATCAATCCCTACACCAAAGAAACTGAAACATATACCATTCTGAACGGCATACCCAACAATACTGTTGTAGGTATTGTTGAAGATAACCAAAATAACATTTGGATTGGCACAGAAGGAGGGTTGGCCAGATTTGATCAAGAAAAATCAATATTTACCAACTATACCCGTAAAGATGGTTTGCAGGCTAATGAGTTTATTTTTAACTCGTGTATTAAGCTAAAAAACGGAATGCTTGCTTTTGGAGGAAATAATGGATTCAATTTATTTGATCCTGCTGAACTAAAGCCAAATCTGCAAAAACCTAAGGTAGCAATTACCAAACTTAAAATTCTTAATAAGGAAATACACCCCGGAGACATTGTAAATGAAAAAAAAATACTCGATCAGCCAATATTCAATACAGATCATATTACCCTAAGTTACCGGGAAAATACTATTTCATTTGAATTCTCGGCCTTTTCATATAACGACCCGATTAAAAACCAATATCGTTACAAGTTAGAAAACTTTGATAAAGATTGGTTTTTTACAAATGGTAAATCACGGTCGGCAACATATACAAATTTACCGGGAGGTGAATACGTATTCAGAGTAATTGCTTCAAACAGTGATGGAATATGGAATAATGATGGTGACTTCATCAAATTGACCATCTTACCACCATTTTGGAAGACATTTTTGTTCAAAGCCATTACCGTAATAATACTAATATTAATAATTGTCCTGATTTTTTATCTAAGAACAAGAAGCATCCGCCTGCAAAATGAAGAACTGGAAAGACAAGTTCAAAGCCGAACCGAAGAATTAAGTAATAAGAATGATTTGCTTAAGACTCAAACAGATAATCTGAATGAAGTAAATTCTTTACTGGAAGAAAGACAACAACGAATTGAGGAACAGTCTGAAGAGTTGAAAAGCAGTAATGAAAGCCTGGCTGAAGCCAATGCAATGAAAGATAAGTTTTTCTCCATTATTGCCCATGATCTGAAAAATCCATTTAACTCAGTCCTCGGCTTTATTGAACTCCTTGAAATTAAATTTAAGCAGTGGCCTGACGAAAAAAAGATAAATATTATAAAGTTAATCAGAGAATCATCTCAAAATGTATATTCATTGCTTGAAAACTTGTTGCAGTGGTCACGTTCACAGCGCGGAGTACTTGAACTAAACTACAATGATTTCAATTTAAATGATTTAATTAAACAGGTTATCTCACACATTGAACCACAGGCTACATCAAAGAAAATCGAAATAGCATTTCAACCTGATAAAGATAATATCATAGTAAGTGCCGATATGAAAATGATTGAAACGGTAGTCCGTAATTTACTTTCAAATGCAGTAAAATTTACTGAACAAAATAAACATATAGAACTTATTCTTGTTGATAAAGGTGATAATATTGAAGTCTCAGTTAAAGATGAAGGAATTGGCATAGATGCAGAAGCAATTCCAAAGTTATTTGATATTGACAACAAGTACACCAGGCAGGGTACCAATTATGAAACAAGTACAGGTTTCGGACTGGTCTTATGCAAAGAATTCATCGAAGATCACAAAGGAAGAATTTGGGTTACAAGTAAAATAAATATAGGGAGTATTTTTACTTTTAGCTTACCAAGAAAGGGCAAACACGCCAGCAACTGAATATTTGAATCTTACAATAAACTCAAGAGTATCGATATCTTAAACAAAAAAGTATAAAACAAATCACGCCAATATCAGTTATTATATATAACATAATGGCAGGATATTTTATCATGAAAATTTTTATTAATTATTACCAAAAAAGTTGATATCTATTAGAGAAAATACAATAAATCATTTACATTTTTGTACTAAATGTATTAACTTAAATATTGTTTTACCAACATGTTTTATTAATGATGGGACGAACATTTAAAAAACACACTAAGGAAGATAAAATACGCAGAGTTAAAACGGATAATAAAAAGGCTAAGGGCTCTTTCAGGAGCAAAGCAAAATCCGGGCTCATTGAAGAAGATGAGTATTACGAAGAATAACTAAAATTCAACCTATTAATTAAATTTAGATGGCAACAAAAGCATCGACAAAAAAGACAACTGCAAAAAGTGCTTCGGCAAGTGCAAAAAAACCAGTTGCAAAAAAAGCAAAAATCAGTGCTGAAACTATTAGACGTAAAGCTGAAGAAATCTATCTGGAAAGACTAAACTCAGGAAAGCACGGAGATGAATTATCAGACTGGCTGGAAGCCGAAAAACAATTAAACGGAGTTAAATAATT
This sequence comes from Bacteroidales bacterium, assembly GCA_016929525.1. GTDB lineage: Bacteria > Bacteroidota > Bacteroidia > Bacteroidales > UBA10428 > UBA10428. The sequence goes on along the minus strand of JAFGIP010000089.1, from coordinate 24,471 downwards.
CTGTGGTTATAATTTACAGTACAGCAGTTATATAGTTCAATCGCATCTGAAACATACTTTTGCGATTGAAAATTTAAAATGTTATTTAATAAATTCTGATCAGAATAGTATACTGTTCGGAATTTATTTGTCACCTAGTTCAGTATAGGAATAATCTTAGGTATACTCAGGAGAATTTCAGGATTTGATTTCCTTATTTCCTGAATTGCATCTTCAACTTGCTGCAAGGTGCAGGGCATAGTTGCAATAAAGAATGTTGCACAGTTTCTTTTATGCCTGTTATGGCTTACTGTATCAATATTAATATTTTGATGTCCTATCGATGTGGTAACCAGGCCGGTTATGCCAGGTATGTCACCCGTTTCAAAGGTAATGATATAGGGTAACTGGTAATGTTTTGCGTCTGTAAATTCTATTTCGTTGCTGTTAATCTCACTTTCTAATTTTCCCTGATGTTTAGCCCCAAATACTATATCTGCAACTATAGAACTTGCTGTTTCTGATGATCCTGCTCCGGCTCCAACCAAAATGTGCTTACCCGAATATTCATTGATAAATTTTACTGCATTTGTTGCACCGTTGACTTCAGCAAGAAAATTACTGTTCTTAACCATCATGGGACAAACTGTTGCATATATCTTACCGTCAATCTTATGGGCGAAACAGATGAGTTTGATTTTCGCACCTATCTCTTCCGCAAATTCAATATCTTCTTTCTGAATATTTTCTATGCCCTGAATCGGTATTTTATACATCGGCAGGTTAACTCCAAATGCCAGACGAATTAATATTACAAGTTTATGTCCTGCATCATATCCATTAATATCGAGTGTCGGGTCCGATTCGGCATAACCATTTTCCTGAGCAAGTTTGAGTGCATCTTTAAATTCCATACGCTCATTATGCATCATTGACAGGATATAATTACTGGTTCCGTTCATAATTCCGGATATAGTTCTGATACGATCGCCGGTAAAACTTTCTTTAATGGTTTTGATAACAGGTATTGCACCACAGACCGCTGCCTCATAACCAATAAATGAACCTGATTCCTTTGCAGCTCCAAAAATTTTATCTCCCCTTTCAGCTAATAATGCTTTATTTGCCGTTATCAGGTGTTTACCTGATTTACAAATATCAATTGCAAGTTGTTCAACGAAATCATTACTCCCGCCAATGGTTTCAACAATCAGATCAATTTCATCTGATTGTATAATTTCTCTTATGTAATTATTACTTTCTTCTTTAGATAATTCACTTCCTTTTCCGCAAAAAAGGTCTAGCGGAATATTAAATCGTTTTGCAGAAATTTCCGGGGATAACTCAACGATTTTTACTAATCTGATATGTTTTCCTGCTCTGGTGGTTAACTCATCCTGCATATCCAACAGAATTCTGGCTACTCCGCCACCAACAGTTCCGCAACCCAGTATTGCAACATTTAAATTATCCATAGTAGTTATGTAATTCAATTATAAATGAATGAACGCCAAGATAAGAAAATTTAATCACACAATTTTATTCAAAATAATGTGAAGGTTGCACAATTTATCCTTTTTTTAAACCATCAGTTTTACTTAATTTTTTTTCATTAATTAAAATAAGTAAACCAATAAAAGTAATAAATCCGTTTACCACAAGAATTTCATAACCGGCTTTATAAGTATTGATATTTGTTTCAAGAAATATTTTTATAAGATATGAAAACAGTGGTGCCAGAATTGCAACTAACGGAACCCACTTATCTTTAATACTCCATCGTGTAAAAAGACCAAATGCAAAAAGCCCTAATAATGGCCCATAAGTATATCCTGCAGCCTTAAAAAGAGAACTTATTACTGCCTCATTGCTAACCAGTCTGAAGATAAAAATCACTAACCCCAATATCAGAGACATTGTAATGTGTACTTTCCATCGAAGTTTTTTAATTTTTTTTTCCGGTAAATCTGTGGCTTCAAAAATATCGATGGTCACTGAAGTTGTAAGGGCAGTCAACGCCGAATCTGCACTTGAATAAGCTGCAGCAATAAGCCCTAATATAAAAATCAAGCCAACCCATATTGGTAAATATCCGCCTGTTGCAAGCACAGGGTAAAGATCGTCTGATTTTTCAGGAATCGGAACTGCATTGACTGAGGCATAAATAATGAGCAATATCCCCAGTGAAAGAAATAACAGATTAACGGGCACCAGCATCAAACTATACCATCTCATATTTTTCTGAGCATCTTCTAAACTCCGGCAGCTAAGGTTTTTTTGCATCATATCCTGATCTAAGCCGGTCATGACGATCGTAATAAAAGCCCCGCTTAAGAATTGTTTTACGAAAAAGTTTGCTTTTTTCCATTCAGTAAAATTAAATATTGCACTATGCTCATCACTTGAAATAGCCGATACCATAGCACTAAAATTGAAATCTAAAGACCTGGCTATGAAAATTATTGTTCCGGTAACTGCAGCAAGCATAAACAGAGTCTGCAGGGTATCAGTCCACACAATGGTTTTTATACCGCCCCTAAATGTGTATACATAAATAAATGCCAGGGTTAAACAAATAGTCAAAACGAAAGGGACCTGTAATTTATCAAATACAGAAACCTGTAATACACTAGCCACAATGTATAATCGGAATGATGCCCCTATAATTCTTGAAATCAGAAAAAATACCGCTCCGGTTTTATAGGATATTCTCCCAAATCTGTCGTTAAGATATGTATAGATTGAAGTTAAATTAAGTCTGTAATATAATGGCAGCAATATATAAACGATAGCTGCGTAACCCAGCAAATATCCAAGCACCATCTGCATGTAGTAGAACTTACTGGTAATTACCCATCCGGGAACTGAAATAAAAGTTATACCTGATAACGAAGCACCTATCATTCCAATGGCAACAAGATACCACTCCGATTGCCGGTTTCCTATGAAAAAACTGCGGCTGTCTGCCTTACGTGATGTAATAATACTGATCAGCAGTAAAACTGAAAAATAGGCCAGAATTACTAAAAGAATTTTATACGGATTCATAACTTTAACTGAAACAAATACAAGGATAGTTCCTTTTCGTGTATTATTAAAAAATATGATCTCATAATAAAAATGTGTCTAATTCATATTTTCTTAAGTTTGTATCTATGCTTAAAGATAAGTACCCTTCAAAATATCTGTCAGATGCAGTTGAGCAGTTTGCTAAACTGCCGGGTATCGGTGAGCGCACAGCTCTTCGATTAGCATTATTCCTGTTACGATTAAAAAAGGAAGAAGCCTTAAGTTTCGGAACAATTATTAATGACTTTATTGAAAACATTCAGTTTTGCCAAACCTGTCATAATATTTCCGATAGTAAAACATGTGACATTTGTGCTTCTAAAAACCGTGATAAATCAATAATATGTGTTGTTGAGAATGTTAAGGATGTAATGGCCATTGAGCAAACTCACCAGTATAAAGGTCTGTTTCATGTACTGGGTGGAATTATCTCACCAATGGAAGGTATTAGTCCAATCGATTTGGAAATAGGCTCCTTAATAAAGCGAGTTAAGGTAGGTTCGGTGAAAGAAATCATTCTGGCATTAAGTGCAACAATGGAGGGAGATACAACTAATTTCTATTTATATAAAAAGTTGAAAGATTTTAATATAAAGTTATCAGTTATTGCCCGTGGTGTATCTTTTGGTGACGAGCTTGAATATACTGATGAGGTAACTCTGGGTCGTTCAATCATTAATAGGACTCCCTTCGAAAGCAAATAAAAACCATCTAAATCATTTCCTTAAGTAAATTACGGTTATAACGTGCAGCTAATGCTGCTCCAATAATTCCGGCTTCATTGCGGGTTTTAGCCATTACAATCTCCGATTCAATTGTTATAAAGTCAATAAACTTTTCCTGTTTTTTACTTATTCCCCCACCAATTATTATCTTTTCGGGCCACAATAATTTTTCTATTTCCTGAAGGTACATATTGAATCTTCTTGCCCATTCATCCCATTCCAATCCTTCTTTTTTTCTTATGGCATCTGAAGTAAAAGACTCCGCTTCCAAACCATTCTTCAAATAAATATGCCCTAATTCAGTATTTGGAACAAGTTTCCCACGTGTAAACAACACTGTGCCTAAACCTGTACCGACCGTAATAAGTATCACAGAACCTTTCGACTTCTTCCCCGCTCCAAACTTCATTTCGGCCAAACCTGCTGCATCGGCATCGTTGACAATAAATACCGGCAACCCGGTAACATTACCTATCAGATTGGCGGCATTTTTACCGATCCAACTCTTATCGATATTCGATGCAGTTTTAACAACACCATTCTGAACCACCGCAGGAAAAGTAACACCTAAAGGACCTTCCCACTTAAAATGTTTAACTATTTGTCTTATGACTTCTGAAACATCATCTGGCGCTGCCGGAATAGGAGTTGGTATTCTGAATCGCGCTTCTATTAATTTCCCGTTTTTTGTATCAACAGGAGCTCCTTTTATTCCCGAACCCCCAAAATCAATCCCCAGAATATACCTAAACTTCATTTTAATACAATTTTCTGAAATAAAATGACAAAGAAAGTAATTTCATTAAAAAACCAAACGTTTTTATAAAAAAGTACTTGACAATTAATTGTTAAAATTTCAATGGACGATAGAATAGGTTTTTATTAACTTAGCCAACAGTATAAAATTAAGTCAAAATATTTCGTTATGGAAGAATATATTCTTGATATTCTGGAAAAAAACAATCGGGTAATTATTCCCGAATTCGGCGCTTTGATTGTTAAACAAAGAAAACCGTTTACTGTTGTTTTTAATGAATTCCTTCAATATAACGATGGTATGCTTGTTGGTGCCATTTCAAAGAAGAATGAAATTAACCGCGATGCAGCAAAAAAAGAGCTGGATGATTTTGTTACAGTTGTTAAAGAAACACTGAATAAGGGTGAAAAGTATGTTCTCAGTGGCTTGGGAACCCTGGTAAAAAGTTCAACCGGAAAGATTTCTCTGGAATCAAGTACCGAAGCTGTTCAACCTAAATCTGAACCTCAGCAGAAAAAAACTACACAGGAAACAAAGAAAACTGATCAGAAAATTAAAAAGTCGGAACCTGAAAAAGAAACTTCCGCACCTGAAATTAAAAAAGAAGAAAAAAAGGTTATCACTGTGAATGAAAAAGCTGCAAAAAGCAAAGAAGTTGTTGGCAAATCTAAAGAAATTGAACTAAGTAAAGATTTTGAAGAAACCGGAAGGAGAGAGCCTGTTGTTCCTGAAACAAAAGAAAAAGAAGAGATAAGACCTAATGAAAAACCTGCTGAAGAAAAAAAAGAACCTGTTACTCAACCGTTAGCTGAAGAACAACCAAAGAAAGAAGAAACAGTTAATAAACCAGTGAGTGAAATTACATCTACAGACTCACAGTTTAGATATACAGAACCAACACGGTCAAACCGAAAAAGAAATATTATAATCTGGTTAATTGTCATTATTGTAGTAAATGGATTGATTGTAACCTATTTTATTAAAAGTGAAGAACTTGCCGGAATATTTAAAAAGAACCGAAATGAGACAGAAATTCTTAGTCCCGAACCGTTACATGATGAACAAGAATTACCAGAACAGGATATTGAATCAGATATTGACAAACCAGAAGCAATTCAAGAAGTATCACAGAAGCCCGTAACTAAAGAACCTGCTCCTGTAATTCAAGGCACTAAATATTACGTTGTTGCCGGCGTATTTAGTAATGAAACAAATGCCGATAATCTTGTCATTGATCTGAGATCGAAAGGTTACAAGGCTGAAAAATTCGGCAAAATAGGAAAGCTGCACGCCGTAAGTTATGATGTTTTTTCAAGTAAAAATGAAGCCGACCGGATGATGAGAAAAATACAGGCAGAGCAAAATCCCGAAGCCTGGATTAAAGCAGTTGATTAGATAATTAAAACCGCCGGATAGTTTTTCTCATCTCACTTATTGAAATACGGTTTTTAATTTGTATTTTTAATAAAAGTGAGAGGGTTATCTAAAATAAAAAACGTTTTTCGGATTATTAATCCGTTCCGTTACAGGACAGTTCTATCCGATCCGGTGTCCCGGAAAGAATTTTATCAGGAAGTTAGCTATATCAATCTTAACAGGGTAAGGGTTATAGGTTATTTTATGTTGGTTCTTGCCGCCTATTCACTCTATTTCGACTTTTCACTGGGAGGTTTTTGGGAAACATATCAGGTTAGCAATTTCATGTTACTTGATACAGCGTTATTTTTTGTTGGTATTACTATCATCATAATCACTCATATATTTAATCCTGAAAAATCCGAAAATATCAGACCATGGCATGGTATATTCACATTGGTAGTTGTTATGTTTCATTTAATATGGTCAACAGCCATATCAATTATTGAATCGGTCAATGCAAATGGTGTACCTACATATCTGGTTGGAGTATACTCGGCAGCAACAATATATATATTGCGTGATTGGAAATTTCTCATTTTATTAACAATAAGCCTGATATGTTTATATTCGGGCCTGTTTTATATTGGCATATCATTCCAGGAGATTGTCACCCAGTATATGGCCAATGTAATACTTGTATTTCTGGCATGGATAACATCTGCCGTGTTATTCAATACAAGAATGAAATCCTTCAAAGCTAAAAAGGATGTTGAACTGGCTAAGTATAGTCTTGATGTAAAAGTTAAGGAACGTACCGAAGAATTAAGAAAAGCCAATATCAAGCTTGTGGAAGAAATCAAGGAAAGAAAACAATATGAAAAAGGCCTTCAGACAGAAAAGAAAAAGGCACAGGAAGCAGACAGACTAAAATCGGTATTTCTTGCCAATATGAGCCACGAAATCCGGACACCTCTTAACGGAATCCTTGGTTTTGGAGAGCTTTTATTAAATAATGAATTATCCAATCAGAAAAGATCAAGATACCTTGAAATAATAAATGCAAACGGGCAACAGCTTCTCAAGATTATTGATGACATCATGGATATTTCGATGATCGAATCGAACCAGTTAAAAGTCAATTTGGTAAGTTTCAGACTGAATCATATCCTCCCTGATGCACAAGTTTTTTTCTTAAACGAACTCCAAAAATCTGATAAAAGTAATATCCGGGTAATTAATGATGGATTCCCGGAAAACTCCAGTGACAGGGTAAACTCCGATCCATTAAGGATACAACAGGTATTATATAATTTACTAAGCAATGCAACAAAATTTACCAGGCAAGGCAATATCAGATTCGGAGGAAAAGTTGATGATGGATTGGCAATGATTTATGTTGAAGACACAGGAATAGGTATTGCACCTGAACAAAGTGAGATGATCTTTGAACGTTTTCGACAGGGTGAGGAATCGATCTCGAGAAGTTACGGAGGAACAGGTATCGGCCTCTCTATTTCAAAAGGAATGATTGAATTGCTCAACGGTCATATATGGGTTGACCTGACTTATAAAAAAGGTGCAAGATTCTGCTTTTCATTACCCACAGAGAATTTTCACCTGCCATTAATTAAGCAGATAACAAAGAACAGTTTTGACATTTTAAATAACCATGATGTCATAATTACCGGAAGTGAAGATGCCCCGGATAGTATTATCACAGATATCATAAGATATTATAAACCGGATATAAGACTTCTGGCGGTTGACACTTTTTCTCCAGAGAGCCTTGATTTTAACCCCAGAATTATTCTATTCGATCTTCCGGGTCATAAGGGTCTCCGTAATTTAATCGGTAATACAGTTAATCACTTCAGCAAATCCATAATCATTGCAGCTGTTGAAGATAACGAGGAAAAAATTAAAATTATTAAGGCCGGATGCAAGCTGGTTTATACAGCTCCTGTAAATATTCAACTTCTGATCATTCAGTTAAACCAGTTACTCAACGATTGATTATGGAATAAATTTCATTTCGGTTTTAGCTTCCTGAATAACAAGATCCTTAGAAAATAAATCGATGTGGTAAAGCCCCGAAATATACATCTTCGTCTGATTACAATAATAATTGCTTGAAGGAACTCCTGAGATGCCTGTTGGTATTACCGACACACAGTTGTTCCAGTTACTCAGATCGTAAATACTCCTGTGCGACGCACCATGATGAACCTCATCGGGTTTGAAAAACGGGAAAGAGTATGGGGAAACTGTATGATAACTTCCTCCAACACTATATGGTCCCCTATTCAGTTTAAAAATCTTATTTAATGCATCTACTTTGCCAATCGGATGTTTCAGAGTGATTTTATGTATATTACCCCATTGCCAGTTCTCAGGATCATCCCCGTTATTCTTTGATATATTTTCAATTGTTTGCTTAAAAGCAGTAATAGCAATTTCCTTAAAGGTTTCCTTTTTTTCAGTTGTAATATCATCAACCCATACAGAACTATTTGAATTCAGTACGTTAAATAATCCGATCTTGGCAAGCTTTGATATTTTCATGAAATTAAAAAACAAATCCTCACCCATTTCATCCTTAAACAGATTCATTATACAATAATATGCCCAGGCCTCGCAAATTGTTGCGGCAACACTTGAAGTTGACATCTCATAATCCCACTTTTTTAACAACCCGATTGCCTTACTTTCTGCTTTATTCCAGTCAACAGTAGTATCAAGTTCAGGTAACGCTTTTTGTAAAAACAGTTTCGAAAATTCAGAATGAAAATCATTTTGCATTTTCATGAAATAATCCACATCTGTTTTATCTTCGGAATTGAGCATCTCTCTGATACGATCAATCCTGTAAGGCATGGAATACCACGTTCCTATATGGTATGGATAAGCAAAATCCACTGTCCGGTTATTTGCCGAAGACACATAACCCCTTTCAGGATTAAATTCACATGGTAGTTCTTTATAGGGAACCAGCCCCTGCCATTCGTATTCGCCGGTTTCACCGGGCAAAGGGCCAAAAGGCAGGTCCCTTTTTCGTATAGGAACTCCTGCACAGGTTTTCATGCCTATATTACCAGACCTGTCAGCATATACTATATTCTGGCTTATTGATTTGAAATCGGCGAAAGCATCTATAAAATCATCCCAGTTATTCGCCCTGTTCACTTTATAGATACTTCTTATTTCATTACTTTTTTCATCGCCCAGCCAGTGAATGGTAAGCACCCGATCAGTAATTTTCTTTGCAGAAGATACAACCGGGCCACGATGATTTGTCAGAAACTCCTTTTTATGCTCTTTACCTTTACTTACAATAGTAACATTATGCGTTTTAAAGGTTTCCCATTTACCATCCAAATAATACTGCTTAGCATTTTTCGGGTTTATTTTTTCTTCATAAAAGTCCAGATTATCTGCATAAGTGTTGGTCATTCCCCAGGCAATGGAATCATTGTGACCGACAATTACAAGAGGCTGTCCCGGTAAGATCAATCCGCTAACATTTAACTTGCCTTCAATAACCTGGTGTATCTGATACCAGATTCCGGGAATGTTTAATTCAAGGTGCATATCATTGGCCAGTAAAGCAGCCCCTGTTTTACTTTTTACCGGCGAAATTGCCCAGTTGTTGCTTCCGAACAATATATCAACTCCTAATGATCCCAGCTTTGACAGCTCTTTTAATTTGCAGTATTGCATCAAACCATGACTATCCTGATGATATACCACTGACTTATGAAAATCCATATTTGGTAGAAGTTCAATAAAACGTGCCGAATCAACCTTCTTTTTAATTTCCTCAAGAAAAATTTCATTCCAGCCTGCTTTTAGATCCCAAGCCATGTATCCTATCAGATTAAGAGACTGATACGGTTCCCATAATTCCGGTTCATAGCCTAAAATCTTAAACTCCAGAGGATAATTGCCTTTGTAATTCCTGATATATTGGTTAATACCTTCCGAAAAAGCAATAAGTGATTCTACTATCTCCTGCTCTGAATCCTTCAATATCTGATATGATTTTTCGCTGTAACGTAAAGAGCGCAGCAAGACATCGATCTCAATATAATCATCTCCAAATATTTCTGATAACCTGCCTAACGTGACCCTGCGAAGAAGGTCCATTTGCCACATTCTGTCCTGAGCTAATATATAACCGGTTGCTTTATAAAGATCTTGCTCATTGGTAGCATAAATATGAGGTATCCCGTATGAGTCGCGATAAACAAACACTGTGTCATTAAGGTTTTCTATCTGAATATCGGATGAATAATCGGGTAATCCTCTTTTTGATATTTTATTTGTAATAATAAAAGCTATTATTAACACTGCTGCAATTACTAGCAGAAAAACGATCAGAATCTTTTTAAGGATTTTCATGTTGGATATGATTAAAGGTTTTATTCGAATGTATAAAATTTGTCAGATTTATTTTTATCAGTAATATCAGTATTGCCCGGATCTATTTTCGATACACCGTCTCCAACTCGAAGTTTAAAAATATAAACATTGTTGTTTTCCCAAATATCCGGTAAAAATTTATGATGCGCTGTTTCTCCATATAGTTTTTCTGAATCAGGATCAAACTTAACCTTCATGGAATAAAAAGTGCTATTCTGAAAATACTTTGGCCCCGGAATGCCCTCATCTGCATGTGTTTCTTTTGCAATAGCTCGTTTGATATTACAGTGTATATATATATCCTGTGTTAATGCAATATCCGTAAACAGTAAAATTGAAATCAAATAAACTGAGAATGTATCATTTTTTTCTATATAAAGCCTATTATTAATAAAACGGGTTACCAAGCTGTACAATTAAATTTATGGTTTGTTGCTAAAATTATTATAAATTTCAAATCCGAACTTATACCTGCATCTATGAAAAGAGTTCTGCTTTTTATTACTATCCTTTTCTTTGTTATATCTCAAAATATACAAGCACAGACTGCTGACACACTTTCAAAAAAGAAAGAGCGTGTAAGAAAAGGCTGGTCATTTGGAGCTGTGCCTGCAATTGCATATGATACAGATATCGGATTTAAATACGGAGGTGTTGTCAATTTTTACGATTATGGCGATGGGACAATATATCCCGAATATAAACATTCATTATTTTTTGAGTGGTCTCGCACAACTAAAGGAAGCGGTATTAACCAGTTTATGTACGATTCGGAGTATCTAATACCCGGAATAAGGATAACTGCCGAAGCAAGTTATTTAACCGAACGGGCTCTTGATTTTTATGGCTTTAACGGTTATGAATCATACTACAATGCGGCATTTGAAGATGATTCGGATACGGCGAATTACATATCAAGACTTTACTACAGGCAGGAGCGTAAAATGTTGCGGCTGAGAGCCGATTTCCAGGGCAGGTTCTTTAACGATAAATTCCGATGGCTTGCCGGTGTTACACACTACAATATTAAAACAGATACGATTGATATTAAATTATTAAACCGCGGGACACCTGAAGATGAAAAATTGCCGCCTGCAGGTGGTGGCTTATATGGACAATATGTCGGCTGGAATGTTATACCGGAAGACCAGATTTATGGTGGCAGCAGCACTCTTATTAAAATTGGACTTGTATATGATACTCGTGACAATGAACCCAACCCAATGCGTGGTGTGTGGAGTGAAATCATTTTATTTGTATCACCGGGGTTCCTTGGAAGCAATAGTTATTCATTCACCAAGTTATCTATAGTCCACAGACAATATTTTACCATATTTCCCGACAGGTTATCATTTGTATACAGGATAGCATACCAGGATAAACTAACCGGCAAAATGCCATATTACATGCTGCCCTTCATTTTTAACGGGGGTAACTCCCTCGATCGAGACGGCCTCGGTGGTGCAAAGACACTTCGGGGAATATTAAGAAACAGGATTGTTGGTGAAGATTATCTTTTTGGAAATTTTGAGTTCAGGTGGAAATTTTTTAAAGCAGTTGTTTTTAACCAGAATATTTACCTGGCATTGAATTTCTTTTCTGATATGGGTATGGTTACACAAAAATATAAGATCGACACTTCCAGTGTTCCGCCGGACCAGGAATATCAGGATATGTTCCCCGATGATAAAGAAAAATTACATATCAGTTATGGAACAGGATTTCATGTTGCCCTGAACCAAAATTTTATTGTTGCATTTAATTACGGACTTGCAGCAGATAAACGTGACGGCAAGCAAGGATTTTATATTAATCTCAACTGGCTTTTTTAGTATAATTGATAATGAGTGGATTTAAAAAAGACATACAGTATTTTAAATTTTGTTTGTATGGCTTTTTAAAGAACCTCAGATTTTTTGAACCTTTCCTGTTACTTATTTTTCTTTATGTAAAAGAACTTAGTTATACCCAAATAGGAGTGTTATACTCGGTAAGATTCATTGTCAGATCTTTGCTTGAGATCCCCAGCGGTATTATGGCCGATGCTATGGGCCGAAAAGGAACGATGCTGTTCTCCTATGCATTCTATATCCTTTCATTTGCAGGTTATTTTTATTCCGATTCCTTCCTGCCCCTGATTATTTCCACAGTATTGTTTGCATCAGGTGACGCCTTCAGAACCGGTACACATAAAGCAATGATATTTGAGTATCTGAAGCAAAACAAGATGAGCGATTTCAAAGTAGATTATTATGGACACACACGTTCATGGTCGCAGTTAGGATCTGCACTGTCTGCGATAATTGCTGCCGGGCTTCTTCTGATAGAGAACAATTATAATAATGTATTCCTCTATTCAATTATCCCTTACTCGATAGGTTTTATTATGCTGGCTACTTACCCCCGGTATTTAAATGGCAACATTAAAAGATTCTCCCTGAAAACTATAGGAATAAAAGAATCCCTTGACGTAATAAAAATTTCGTTTAATTCCATGAAGCATTCTTCCAGTATCAAATTATTACTTAATGTAGCATTTTTTAGCGGATTCTACTTGGCTATTAAGGACTATCTTCAAATTATTCTCAGTAAGTCGGCAAGTGTTTTCAAACTTGATTACGATTTCGTAAATGTGCAGAGTAACAGAGAGATTATTATTATCGGATTGGTATATTTTGCGATGTATTTCTTAACTGCAGCAGCTGCAAGAAATGCCGGGAATTTAAGCTCTCGCTTCACCACTGTCCGGGGATATCTGAATATTTTATATATAGTGGGTGCAGCCGGAGGTGTAATTTCAGGTATATTCTATCGTGAAGAATTGATGCTGATTGCCGTATTTCTTTTTATTGCAGTGCTGGTAATACAGAATCTTCGTCGTCCGGCATGTGTTGCAGTAATTTCCGATTCATTTAATCCAAAAGTGCACGCCTCGGTACTTTCATTCGAATCGCAATTTAGTTCTGTAACCGGCGCACTTTTTAGTCTTTTATTAGGAATGCTGGCTGATAATTATGGTGCCGGTTTTGGCATAGCTGTTATTTCAGGTTCACTGATAATTTCATTACCATTAGTGTATTTAAGAAAATAACCCCAAATAATGTTCATAACCATTAACAACGAAGATTTAAAGAAACTGGAATCCGAAAGCAAATATTCTCCCCGAAAAAGGTTGAATTATAATTTTCATAAAAACCCTGATGATCTGTTGCAAAGGATGCTGCATATTCTGAATGCCGGTACATATATACAACCACACAAACATGAAGACCCCGATAAGCGTGAGGTATTTATTGTTTTAAAAGGGAAAGTAGCTGCTGTTGAGTATAACGACTACGGTCAGGTTATTAATCATTTCATTCTCGATCACAGTAAAGGTAATTTCGGAATTGAGATACCGGAAAAAACATGGCATTCACTTATAGCACTGGAAGATAACTGTGTTTTGTACGAAGTAAAAGACGGACCATATTCACCCGAGGATGACAAACATTTTGCACCATGGGCGCCAAAAGAAAATGAACCGGGTTGCAGGGAATACCTGCAAACAACATTGAAGAAAATTGGATACTGATATTTTGCAAATCAAAATTCCAAATTTGCGACCTCAGGTGAATATGCTACCTTTGTGCCATCAAATTTAAATTCTTACGATGCAAAAACCTTCAATACCAAAGGGTACGCGCGATTTCACTCCTGATGAAATGATACGCAGGGAATACATTTTTGAAACCATAAAAAGTGTTTTTAAGAAGTATGGCTATGCCCCGATTGAAACACCTGCGATGGAAAATCTTTCATCGCTTCTGGGGAAATATGGTGAAGAGGGTGATAAACTGCTTTTCAGAATTTTAAATTCCGGTGATTATTTATCGAAAGCCGATGAAAAGGCCCTGGAAGCAAAAGATTCAAATAAACTTTCACTGGATATTAGTGAAAAAGGATTACGCTACGACCTGACTGTGCCATTTGCACGCTTTGTTGTACAAAACCGAAATGAGATCACTTTCCCTTTTAAGCGTTACCAGATACAACCTGTCTGGAGAGCTGATCGCCCACAAAAAGGAAGATATCGTGAATTTTATCAGTGCGATGCTGACGTTATCGGAAGCAATTCATTACTAAACGAATTGGAATTAATTCAGATTATTGAAGAGGTTTTTGGCAAACTTAGAATTAATGTAACTGTAAAACTAAATAACAGGAAGATATTGGCAGGTATTGCTGAAGTTGTAGAAGAACCTGAAAAGTTGATTGATATAACCGTTGCGATGGATAAAATTGAAAAGATTGGGAAGGATGGCTTTATTAAAGAGCTTCAAAAAAAGAACATTAGAGACTCTTCTATTGAGGAACTTTGCAGCTATATTTTTGTTGAAAATGTTAGTGTATTCAGTAAGGACTATTCAAATGATGATAAAATTAATTTCTTGAGAAAGTGGTTAATTGATTCTGAAATTGGAAATAAAGGAATCTTAGAAATTGAGGAAATTCTGTCATTATTAAATGAAACTAAAAACACAGTGAATATAGATGTAGATCTTACTCTGGCACGTGGACTGAATTATTACACAGGAACTATTATTGAAGTTAAAGCAAACAAAGTTCAGATAGGCAGTATATGCGGAGGGGGAAGATACGATGACCTTACCGGTATTTTTGGTCTGCCCGGTGTATCGGGAGTTGGTATATCTTTCGGTGCCGACAGAATATATGATGTGATGAATCAGCTGAAACTTTATCCTGCGGAGTTACAGTCGGCAACAAAAGTACTGCTGATTAATTTTGGTGAAAAAGAAGAATTATTCGCTCTGAAGCTATTAAAAAAACTCAGGAAAAATAACATCAGTGCAGAAATATACCCCGACGATGCAAAGCTTAAAAAGAAAATGAGTTATGCCAATATAAAAAATATTCCGTATGTTGTTATTATTGGGGAAGAAGAAATTAAAACCGGACAATATTCGCTTAAAAACATGTTAACCGGAGATCAGAAACAAGTTTCAGAGGATGAACTTGTAAAGACATTGAGTTAGAACATTTTTTGTTCAACAATATTTTGTTAAGTTTGTTATATAAGTGTATTAGAGATTGTTTATTTAGCGAAAATCATTATCAGGAATTGAAGTAATATATCATTATTATGAATAAAAGAGAATTTCTTAAAACAGGATTTATTGGTGCGGCCGGAATAGCATCGGTATCGATGGCAAAAGGAAGTAAAGTAAATCTCTTTTCGAATATTCGCACATTTGAAATACCATCATTACCATACGATTACGATGCACTAGAGCCGTATATCGATAAAGAAACAATGGAAATACACCACTCCATGCATCATGCAGGATATACAAGAAAATTTAATGATGCGTTGCAGAAACAGGGGCTGGATATAAAAACTGCCCGTGATGTTCTTATTAATGCATCACTATATGATAGTGCATTGGTAAACAATGGTGGTGGATATTTTAATCATAAACTTTTCTGGAAATTCTTATCACCAAACGGAGGAGGAGAACCACAAGGCGACTTAAAAGATATTATTGTTCGGGATTTTGGATCATTCGGAAATTTTAAAGATAAACTATCAACAGCCGCTAAAACACATTTTGGCTCAGGTTGGGCCTGGTTGATATTGCAAAAAAATAAACTGCAAATTACCACTACCCTAAATCAGGATAGTCCGTTTATGGATACCCTGCCATCAAAAGAAAGAGGATTTCCTCTGTTGGGGATTGATGTCTGGGAGCATGCATATTACCTGAAATACCAGAATCGAAGGGCAGAATATGTTGAGGCATTCTGGAACATTGTCAACTGGGAAACCGTTTTGGAAAGATTGTCGAAGGGTAAAAAGTTTTCATTTTAGATATTGTTTATAAAATCCAAAAAGCAGGATTACTTTCAGTAGTCAGATCATAATTTATTACTTATTTTTTTCGGGTAATGTTTAAAACAACTTCTTGCCGAAAAATTCGTATATATTGGCTGTGGATAGGAGATTTTAATATGAGTGAACAATTAAATAATTTGTTCTGAGTTCAATTTTCTGTCAAAGTTTGGGTATATATAGAAGAAGGGCAAAATAAACCAAACATAAACACATAACTATATTTCATGAAACTAACTAAAATCCGAAAAGAAAATTTCATTTTTACATTTTTAGCAGTGCTGATGGTCATTTTGAATATAAAGAAAATGGCTGCAACGTACTATGTTAGCAACTCGGGAAATGACGATGCCAACGGTACCAGTCCTGAAACAGCATGGCAAACTATTGGTCATGTTAACGAGCAATCCTTTGTGCCGGGCGACCAAATTCTTTTTCGCAGGGGAGACACCTGGAGAGATACACCGCTTAGAATACCATCGTCAGGAACTAATGGTAACCAGATTGTATTTGGTGCTTATGGCTCCGGTGAGAGGCCTGAAATACTTGGTTCAATAGAAGTCACCGGCTGGACAAACCTATTGGGAAATATCTGGGCATCAGATGTAACAGTACTTTCCGATCCATGGGAAATTGGTTATGACGGACCGGAAATATTTTTCGAAGAAAATGATGGATCCGTATCATGGGGCATTCACCAAAGTTACGATGCAGTATTTTCAGCCTTAACCAGTGAGTATCACTGGACATGGAATAATAATACTATTTATGTTTACTCCTCTTCTGATCCCGGGTCGAGATATAGTGCTGTTGAAGTTCCGCAGCAGGAACGAGGGATAATGTTACTGGATAACAATTATATAACAGTAGATGGTTTGGCTATTAAATATTATGCTGATCAGGGCATTTACGACCAGTATGCAACGATAGTACTTCACGGTTTAAGAGTTACAAACTGCGAAATAGCATATATCGGAAAAAAAGACGGCAGTGCAGCGTATGGAATGTCTGTGCATCAGTCTGATGCTTATTATGCTTACAATGAAATTCATAACTGCGGAAGACGTGGTATCTCTTTAACAATTTACGAAACCACACCAATTACACAGTCGAATATTGTCATTGAGCACAATCATTTTCATCATGGCTGGCATACCACTTCTCTCGACTGCAGTACAACAGGCGGACATACAATTGAAAATATTTATTTCAGAAATAATCTTGTAGAAGGCGATCCCACTGTTCAACTCGATGGAGTAAATCCTAATTCAAACCATATTTTTTGTGATGATCAGTCCGATGGTTCCGGCACGGTTCAAAATCTATATTTTTATAACAACATCTTCACCTATGCACACGGAAGCTCTATTAAAATAGGCGATGCAGGTAATGTATTCATTTACAATAATACATTTTACAATTTCAATCCAACATTGGCCAACTGGCAGGCTCATTGTTTCATGTCAGCTACACCTGCACCTGTTGAAATAAAGAATAACATTTTTTATAATAACGCCGCAGACAATCATTGGGGAGACGTGGAAATAGAAAATGGTTACCAGGAGATGTTCGACATACAAAATAACCTGTACTATCACACAGATCCGGGAACCCGGATTCACTGGGTAGATGAAGGTATATCATATGCAGCTGATGAATGGGAAGCGTACACAACCAATACCGGTTTTGATGTGGAAAGTCCTCCTCCTGCCGATCCGCTCTTTATAGATGCTCCAAATGATTTTGGACTTAGCGAAGGTTCTCCTGCAATAGGCAATGCTGTAATTCCCGGTTTCTTCACAACCGATTATTATGGAAATTCTTTGAACAATCCGCCAGATATTGGCGCAATTCAATACGGCAGTGTTGCAGGGTTGATTGATACAGAAGCATCTGTATTGCGATATATAATTTATCCTAACCCGGCAAATGATTTCATAACTGTTTCTGTTCCTGATTCACCGTCCGAATTTTATTCGGTTCAGATTTTTAACTCACAAGGGGCAAGAATATTTAAAAATATATTACAATCAGGATCAGATAATATTACAATAGAAACAAATTTGCTTATTCCAGGAATATATTTTATCTGTATATACGATGGCATAAATTCAAATACTGATAAATTTATTATTCAATGATATCAAGGTTACAATCATCACTATTGACATAGCTACCAAAACATACTAACAATGAAAAACTACATCTTTTTTACAGTTTTTATTTTTTTGTGTTCAGTTACTCTTCCGCAAACAAATTGGTATATCGATAACGAAGATAATAATGGTGACGGAAGTCTGGAAGATCCTTTCAACGACTGGAGTACTGCCATAGATAATATGGAACCGGGAGACTTTCTGAATGTATTACCCGGTACCTATCTCATGACAGGTGCTTTATCTTTTGATAATTCAGGCGATGCTGATAACTGGTTCACCATTAAGGCACATGACCCCGGTAACAAACCTGTTCTGCAGAAAACAAGCGATACAAGACTGATATTGCTAGACAATGACCATTACTATAAGTTCGAAAATCTTATACTCGATGGCGATTTTCATGGAGATCAACTTGTTATTATCAGGAACAATGCAAGCAACATCCGGTTTAATAATTGTATCCTTAAAGAAAATCGTGTGGATGCAGTAAGTATAGAAAATGGTGATAAGATTCTTTTTGATGGATGTGAAATATTCTTCTCCATTCGGTATGAAGATGGGAACCAGGTCGATGCCCACGGCATTATGTTCAGGCGTGGGGGTACATTAACAGTAAAAAACTGCGATATACATCATCATACAGGTGACTGCATTCAAATTGGCACACCCGAAGAACCTCCAGTCTGGGATTCTGTTTTTGTATACAATACCATCCTGCACACAGGAACGCTGGACAGTGATATTAACGGCCTTCCGGCAGGAACATACATAGGTGAGAATGCTTTCGACACAAAGACAATCGATATTTCATTTATGACAGGTGATCTGGAAAATTACAGGGGTTACTGTTACCTGGAAAATGTAACAGTTCATGGATTTAACAGGGCATTGAACTATTCTTCATTTAATATTAAAAGAACTGTAGACGTAACATTAAAAAATTGTGTTGCTTATGATAACTGGATAGCCTTCAGAATAAGGGGAAACGATCATGAAGGAAACCCCGAAAGGGATTTTATTGGCGCATATACTAAAATGATTAACTGTATCGCTTACGATAATCAAATAACCCTGTGGCCGGAAGCAGATATTGATTCATTAAAAATATATAATTGCACATTCGATAAGCAGGATGGATACGATTACTTTGACAGCCGTACCAGCTATAATGAAGGCGGATTCGATATGAGAAATTGCATTTTCTATGGTGTGCTTGAGGAACCTGCACTGCTTAGTGAAACAAATTACCAGGCAAGCGATGATGATTTTGAAGATCGAGAAAGCCACGATTATCGAATTACGGAAACATCCCCGGCACGCGGAGCAGGTGTTGTTATTCCCATGGTAACAACCGATTTTTACGGAAATCCTATGAACGATCCACCAGATGTTGGAGCTATCCAGTTTGGAAGTGAACCTATTGTGGCTGTTCATCCTTCATTGGATCAGGTTGATATTTTATCTCTATTTCCAAATCCAGCCGATGATAACTGCAATGTATTGGTGAATACCTCTTCAACAGATAACTTTGTTATTCATGTATTCGATATATATGGGAAATTGGTTTTTGAAAGTACCGGCTGTGAAGGATCGTGTATTGTTGAAATACCAGCAAACCTGATGACCCCCGGAATTTATTTTGTTGGCGGAAGAATTGGTACCCGTCTGTTAAAAATGGCAAAGCTTGTTATAAAATAACAGGTATTAATAATTTTTTTTTACGATTTATTCTGCTTAGTGAAGCTAACTTCTTTTTATTAATGAATGGAATATGTTCAGAAATAAGTTAAAAGCAACCTTATACACCAGAAAAGCATCTATATAACAAATTTTGGAGCTATGAAAAAATTATACCTTATCCTGCTGCTGGCAATATTTTTCGGATTAAAAGCAATTGCAAATCCGTTACCCTTTCCAACAATCGAAATCTCAGAGTTATTCTTCGAAGCCCAGGACGAATGGGTCCTGGAACTTGCTTATTTTTATTATGACGATCCCGAAATCCCCATTATAGATAGTATCTTTCTTTGTTCGTCGACCGATTCGGTAAAGTTGCCCGAATTTGAATTTGAAGATGAATCGGGAATCATCATACTCCGTAATGATAGTCTTGATTCTGAATTTGAAATTAACAGATCAGGAGATACCCTGAGATTAATTTTTTATGTTTTTAATGATTCTTTCGAAGATGTTTTAATATTCGGAAATTGTGATGGTGCTGTGATCAGTTATCCAAGAGAAGAACAATCAATAAGCAGATATTTAGGTTATTTTGATAAGGATAAATCTCCAAGTATCGGAGAATTTAATGATTCGACGGGGATATGCGGCACTGTTACAGGTTATATATACGATAAATATTCTGAACCTGTAAGCAACGTTGAATTCAGTCTGGATTACAGGTTTACAACTTCAGAAGATGGCAGGTACTCAACAAGAGGGTTTTCAAAACCATCAGAATTTCATCATATTTATCACTATATTACTCCGTATAGTACCGAGTACGTTGATATCGAGAATATCAGCTATATTATGGAACCAGACTCTGTAATAACATTGGACATGCAACTTATCGATACACTGGCAACAGGTTTTAATCCAGCTCTTATAAATAATCATCCGGTAAAAATATATCCAAATCCTTTGACTCATTCCGAAAATTTATATTATGAAATTGATCTTCCTGTTCGATCTTCAAAGTTACAACTTGAAGTACTTAACATTGATGGTAAAATATTATTGGCGAAAAAAATTACATCTGCAACGGGTGTAATAGAATTGCCTGACATAAGAGGAATAGTGCTGGTAGCTGTTCGAATGGATAATCAATTAATTGCAGTTAACCGAATTATTATTAAAAATGATTAAGTGGCAGGTTATTGATTTGGTATTAATACCCCTTGCAGCTTTTTCACAGACCGGCAGGCTGGAATTTATAGGTGAATATATCGATTTTACTATCAACCCCACAAGGTTTACAACAAATGGTATTTATGTATTTGTGAATAATACAGATCATGATATAAACCAGTCCATTTATTTTCCCTTTCCACCAAGTGCTGATTCTGTATATGTAAAACGGGTATTCAACCTGTCATATAATAAGAATATTAATTTCCAGCAAAAAGAAAAGGGAATCGCTTTTAAAATATTTGCTTCCCAACTCGATACACTGAAAGTGAACATTTCATATTCTCAGAAGACGGAAATCGAGAATGAATATATTCTTGTTATTACCAGGTACTGGAAAAATGCTTTACAATTTGCTGAATATTCTCTTACACCTGATGAGTCGGTAATAATTGAAAGCGTTTCATATAAACCTGATAAAATAGAAAACAATTATTACTACTGGAGTATGACAGATTTTATACCGAAAGAAAACTTTATAGTCATCATTAAACAACCTGCAATTCATCCATAATAAAGACATAAAAGCCTTTTTAACGGTTCACCAAATTCAATAGGTTTATCTCTATTATTTTCTGGTTTCTGACAATATTTATTTAAATTTGTTTAAGGTGTATATGCAACTGAGTTGGTATGACACCGGGGGCCCTATCGATAAATACACTCAACCCTGAACTTTAAATTATAAGTCAGCGAACGTTTAGCAGCAATTTCAAGCAGGTTTAATTCATACCTGTTATAGGGTAATAAGAATCTTCCACAACATAAACAATTAACAGCTGCAATTGAGTTTTAAAGAATGATTCTTTATTGGTGATGAGATGAAATTAAAAGAACTGTTCATTACAATTCACTCTATTTTAATAATCCTTCTTATTATTATGGGTGTAGTTGCTTTACTCATATTTCAGAATCAACAGAAACTTGTACAAAGCCATGAAATAAGATACAGGTCGTTTGTTATTGCTGACGAACTCAGGCACAGCTCAGACGATCTTACACGTTACTGTAGAACATATGTTTTAACTGGTGACGGTATCTGGGAAAAGAAATACTGGGAAGTACTCGATATAAGGAATGGTTTATTACCACGTCCTGATGGCAAAACTATTGCTTTGCAGGATAGTATGAAAAAGTTAGGATTCACTAAAGCCGAATTCGATAAATTAAAAATAGCAGAAAAGAACTCGAACGAACTGGTTTGGACTGAAAGAGTTGCTTTCAATGCTATGAAAGGTTTTTTTGATGATGGTACCGGTAACTTTACTGTCAAAAAAGATCCTGATTCCGAACTGGCACGTACCATTATGTTCGATGACAAATACCACAGCGATAAAGCAAAGATCATGAATCCTATTAATGTTTTTTTTAATTTACTCGACCAAAGAACTAAAAATATTGTAAAAAATTACAACGCAAGAAGCAACCTTTATCTGTACCTTATAATAGGGTTAATAATATTAATTGCTACCATATCGATCATTTCATTCTTTATTATCAAACATAAAATCATAAACCAGCTTGATGCACTTAAGGCTGCTAAAGAAAAAATCGAAGAAAGCGAATCAAGGTTGAAAAATCTGAATGTAGAACTGGATAAAGAAGTTGAGAAAAGAACCAAAGAACTTATTGATCAGAATAAAGAATATGCTGCATTAAATGAACAGTATGAAAAGCAGAATAAAGAACTGATCATTGCCAAAGGGAAAGCGGATGAGAGCAACCGCTTAAAAACTGAATTTCTGAATAACATGTCTCACGAAATCAGAACACCAATGAATGGTATCCTGGGATTCTCCAAATTTCTGAGTCAACCCGATATCACAGAAAAAACAAGAAATCAGTATATTAAGATCATTCAGAACAGCAGTACACAATTGATGCGTATTGTTGACGATATACTTGAAATTTCACAGCTCGGATCGAAACAGATAAAGGCATATCAAACGAAGGTTTGTTTAAATGACCTCCTTTTAGAACAATTTTCTGTTTTCGATATTAAAGCCAAGGAAAACAAAACACCTTTATATTTTAAAAGAGTCCTGTCCGATGAAGAGAGTACAATATTATCTGATGAATCAAAACTGATTAAGATAATCAGTAATCTTATTGAGAATGCATTAAAATTTACCAATGAGGGGTACATTGAATTCGGATACTATATAAAAGAAAATAACCTGGTAATTTATGTAAAAGATACTGGTATAGGCATTAACCCTGAAAGCTTTGAGATCATTTTTGACAGGTTTTCACAGGAAGAGAAAGACGATGCTTCAAAATCAGGAGGACTGGGTCTTGGATTATCCATAGCGAAAGAAAATGCAGAATTAATTGGTGGTAACGTAACACTGGAATCAAAAAAAGGTGTGGGTTCAACTTTTTACCTTACCATTCCGTATGTACCCGCAAAAAAACTTACAAAAAGAATAAAAATACCTGAAAAGGAAAACAAGGATCATGTGAATATTTTGATTGTAGAAGATGAAGAAGTGAACTATCTGTATCTCGAAACAATTATGAAAGAATTGTTTGATGCAAATTGCAGTATAATTCACGCCAAAAACGGCCAGGAGGCATACTCCATGTGCAAATTAAACTCAAATATCAGCCTGGTATTTATGGATATTAAAATGCCTGTAATGAATGGCCATGAGGCAACCAGATTAATTAAAGAATTGAGACCTGAACTGCCTGTAATAGCGCAAACAGCATACTCATCATTAGAAGACAGGGCTAAAGCATTTTCGGTTGGTTGCGATGATTTTATTTCAAAACCTATTACACTGGAAATCCTCAGGAATATGACAGAAAAATTCATTACAGCTCCGGAACCGGGTTAAAAAGAGATATTTCTTACGCAACCATACATACTCTTGTATCATCTGGTAAAAAAATCACAGGATGAAAAAAATTATCCCAGTTGCCGTTTTATTAGTTATTATATCTGCTTGCAATAAAGAAACCTCAGAATTTGATTGTGAAGCCACCGTGTTATCCAGAATAAATAATGGAACCATCACTTGTACCAACGATCCTTATAAATTAAGATTTACCAGAGGGCTGGATATTGTTGAATCAATTATTGACAGTAATTATCAAATTACAGACAGCGTTTATTTATAATTAGCCCCAAAATTTAGACAACAAGTATAATTAGATTTTTAATAAACTTGTTGTTATGAAAAAAAGAAAAACTTACAGCGC
>JAFGIP010000088.1 GCA_016929525.1 Bacteroidales bacterium | reverse complement strand
TATATCTTTACAAACAGGATACTATACAGAAAGATTATTATTCAGGTTTATAAATGTCTCCACTCTCAGTATCGGTTTGTCACAGTCAAGGTTTACCCTGTTAAACAGGCTTTGTATTTATTTAATCAGGGGCAGACCCCGGTGCTTTCATTGAAGGACGTCCCCTTCTATTACTTAACCCAACCTATCTGGCTCCCAGATTATTAGGATACAATGATTCAATAGTATCACTACACACTTCTGCGGCTGTTCCGTATAACGGGTAATCCTTTAAAAGTTTCTTAACCTTTTTCTGATACTCGGTATAAATTGAAGATCCGTATGCCTTATTTTTTGCTAATGCACCAACAAACATAAGGCGTGCAATATCACTGTTGGTGTCTTTAAGAGCTAAGTCCAGTAGAAAGTCTAAGATTGATCTTTCACCATAAAGCGAATTACCATGGGAATCGTCTGTAGTCGCGGTTGAGAGAGCTAAAGACTGTGAAATAGCATCTAAATAAAAATTGAACAGCTCAGGTTTTGGAAGCTGATATTTAATAGGTGTGACTTCCTTTTCTAATTTGCAATGTTTAGAGATTAGATGTCTTACAATTTTGGAAAGTTTAATCGTATCTTTACCCGGATCTTTCTCAGAAATTGTTGCAACGAATTCTTCAAGGACATTATTATGAGAAACATCGATAAATGTTCCATGAAATTGCCATTCAGCACCTTTTGCTATTAAATGTCCACCGAGAATGAAATCGGTTTCCGAACTAGATGCCATTTCAGTCAACTTATCTTTTTCCCAAGGTTTCCCTATTACAACAAAACTACCTTCCCCCGTAATTACCGGAACCAGCATTATAGTTTTAGCATCTGTAACCATATGGATTTGTTCTGCAAGATATAGAGGGATTGCCCTACCTAGACTCCCCTCTTTATCTGTTTTTTGTCTATTGATTTGATCAGACATTTTTTCGTATTCGCATGATGACGCAATGAATGCTACAGTAGGTGCATCGTCTTTCTTTACAGGTAACAGTTTTTCGAATGAAGAAAGTTTATGTGCCCAAATGGGCCAACTTAGGCTTAATGTAGTGATAGTGATTTTATTATCCTTGTCTACTGGCCCAAATTTTCCTGTAGCCTGATCTATTTCATTCTCCCAAAATTGAAGGTGCTCTTTCCAGTCAGGCCTTTTTAATTTGTATAGCTTATTAAGGATTGTACGCGCGTTTTCGGGATCTTTCAGCCCGATATATGCCTTCATTAGATTATTTCCTGGCATTAACCCATGAAGTTCAGGATCAAATCGGGGGCCACATAACTCAACTATATCATGCAGTCTACCCGCATTTCCCAGATCGCCTGAAATTTGCATCATAACATCAGAAGGCATGACTTTTAATATGGTGATAATGTTATTATAGTATTCACGCGCTTTTTCATATTCCTGTCTTTCTAAAGATGTACGTGCAAGCCAGAGTTGCGCTCTCCAACTGCCATTAAGAGCAGCTACTTTTTCAAGTGCCTCAATGTATCCTGCTTGACCATTGCGATCGTTATGTATTGCAGCCCACCACTCAACCGCGTTATCCTGATTCGGGTCAACCTCTAAAGCATGCCACAATGTTTTCTCAGAAATATCATGCTGACCACGCTCAGCTTGAACTTTGGCAATATTGGTTAATATAACTCCTTCCTCACCATATTTCTTATTATAATTATTTAAGATTGTTTCTGCTTCATCAAGTTTTACATTTTTCATCAAGACTATGCCCAGCATACAAGCTCCCCGGTTTGGATATGTATCTATTTTATACAGCTGATGGGCTGCCTTGAGAACATCGGGATAAAATCCATCATTTAATGCAGTGATAATAGTCCCATAAAGTTCATCTGGATTACCCCAATTATTTTTAATATTTCCGGGCAAAACGTCTTTACGCCAGGTTTCCTTGTCAATGAACATTTCTTGCCCATATTCATCGAATATCTGAATTAGATTTGGATCAGCACGCATTTCTTCTGTAGTTTTACTCTGAACACTTTGTTGTTTAGATTCTTTCTTAAATATATTTTTAATAATGTTCATGTCTTCCTTCCAGATAAGTGAGTAGGTTATTCCCCCTAATATGAAAAACATCGTTATTGATATTAAAAGAATAGACTTTCGAGTCATCATTATCCTTTATACGCTTTAGGTTACGAGTATAAATAAAAATTCAATACTGTTTTTATAGTTATTTGATTATTGAAGGACGTTCCTCTTCACGCAAGGGCAGACCCCGGTGCTTTTCACCGTTCCCTTTCACAGCGTCCCTTTTTACATGAATCTAGTTTAATCGTTTAAGACTGTATAAGTCCTATCAATAGATACATGGTATAGGCTTCTGCATATGTTATTTCCCTGATCCTAAAAATATTGCATATCAACCTGTTCCAGATTATTTGAATTGTGAATGGTATTAAAAAGAACATTGTTAAGAAAATAAATAAACCAACAACCAACTCTGTATATCTGAACATATAAT
>JAFGIP010000087.1 GCA_016929525.1 Bacteroidales bacterium | reverse complement strand
GCGCTGTAAGTTTTTCTTTTTTTCATAACAACAAGTTTATTAAAAATCTAATTATACTTGTTGTCTAAATTTTGGGGCTAATTATAATATCCCCAATTTCAAGTTCCGGTAATATTCTGTCTATTGCAAATTTATCGTTGTTTTCACACAGCGAACCTGTAACATCATAAAGAACATTACTCTCCGAATTTTCTTTACCAAGGACACTAATATGATGATATGCATTGTACATACCCGGCCTCATCAGGTTGGACATACTTGCATCGAGTCCAGCGAAGTTTTTATATGTGTTCTTTTTATGTCGTACACGGGTAACAAGATATCCGCACGGACCTGTTACAACACGACCATATTCCATAAAAATCTTTAGCTGTGATAAACCATTTGATACCAGCAGCTTTTCGAATGCTATTTTAATTCTATTTCCGACATATTTTAAATCCACACTCTTTTCTTCCGGTTTGTAAGGTATACCTATTCCTCCTCCGAGATTAACGAACTCAGGTTCCATATTCAATCTTTTCTTTAATTCAACGGCCAGATCGAAAAGCATGGAAGCTGTTTCTATAAAGTAATCAGGATCCAGTTCATTAGATGCAATGAATGTATGTAACCCGAATCTTGTTGCTCCTTTTTGTCTTGCTGTCTCATATGCTTCAAACAACTGATCATATGTTAAACCATACTTTGAATCTTCCGGGTTACCAATTATGAAATTGCCTTTTCTTTTATTGCCGGGATTATACCTGAAAGATATAAGTGATGGCATTCCACAGCATTTATCAAGAAATTCGATATGGGTTATATCGTCAAGGTTTATAATAGCCCCCATTTCTCCGGCCTTTTGAAATTCTTCCGCAGGGGTGTTATTCGAAGTAAACATAACTTCTTCACCATTAATGCCGCATTTTTCTACCAGTATCAGTTCGTCCATAGAGCTGCAATCGGCACCGAATCCATGTTTATTAAGGATTTTCAGAATGAATGGATTAGGATTTGCTTTTACTGCAAAAAATTCTTTACTACCTTTGTTCCAGGAAAAAACCTCCGATAATGATCGGGCATTTGCAAGTACAGCCTCCTCATCGTAAATATAGAACGGAGTTGGAAATGTATTCAATATCTCTTTTATATGTTTTTTATCAAGCGGGAAATGCTTCATTTTTTTAATTCCATAATTAAGGCGCAATGATTATTTTTTTGTTTAAATGTGGAAGGTTTAACTATTGAATTGATAAACTGAATTAGTCTGAATATAATAAACCGGCAAGAAGATGCTTTGAAAAATCAATGTTTAATTCTTCCATTTCTCCACGATTTATAGTAGCTTGGTTATATAAATACAAATCAATACATCATGATCGTTAAAGGATTGAAACTATGTTTAATGACAAGTTTGATTTTAATATTGCAGATTCATTATTCGGAGGCTCAGAGTACAAGACACTTGTATCGTCCACAACAAGAGAGGTTAGAGCAGGCAAATAGTGATTCTGTTCCTGAACAAGCAGGATACAATGCTGATTCCATTGCGGCACGGAGACAGTTTATGCAGGATTCTTTAGAAGCAAGGATTCAGTTTGTAAGGGATTCGTTGGAAAAGCGGGCTGTATTTGTTCGTGATTCAATAGCTGCACGTGAAGCTTTTGTAAGAGATTCCATTGCACGGCGAGAACGTATGCTGGATTCGCTCAGGTTTTTACAATCTAATTTACCTGCTCTGCTCGATGCGTCGTTAAAAAATTTCTTAGATGATGTGGTTGTATTTACCGGGAACGTATATATCATCGGCGATTCGATTCTGAACAATTACAGCATTCGTAAATTACCATTTACAATCGATAAACCATATACACCATGGGAAACAACAATTAATCTCTCAGATAAACCTGTACTGATAAAAGTAAATAAAAATCAACATAAAATTACTTCAATAGTGGCACCGGAATTTGAGTCGTACTTTCAGTATGAAAGGAATAAGAATATTCTTAGAATTAACGAAAAAAGTTCTGTAGTAAACAGAAGTTCCGGAAAAATATTTAAATCCCCAATCGATTCAGTATTTTTCGATGCACGGGGAAGAGTAGTTAAAGTAAAGCGTTATCTTCAGCTTTTCCAGGTAACAGCCGGCTATCAGCGTGGTGCACCAATCCTTTTACATCTTTCCCAGGTAAAGCAGTACGATTATACACCGGCCGGAGATCTTTTAAAGTACGAGATTGTGAATTTCTGCGATCGCTGGAAAGCAACAGACGAAAAAAAGGTATGCTATATTGTGACCTATAATATCAGTAAAAAGGGTAACGGATATACACTCAACCGTAAGCAGGAACCGGAGAATGATTATGCAGATGGTACTTACAGCTATGAGTTTGATCAACAGGGAAGGATGACGAAAATAGCATTTAAAAATCTTAAAAATTCCGAAAACTGGCTTACGTTCGTAGAAACGAATCTTCAGGGAAATGTAAGCAGATATGTTTACCAGGTTAACGGAAAAGTGAATAAAACCCTGCTCATTAACTATTACCCCGATACATTATCGGGTAACAGGTTTGAAACTATTACTTGTCTGTTCGAGGATGACGGAGTAGGTTACTTACAAAGAAACAACACAACTGGTAAAATACGTGAGCGTAATATGATGACGGGCGATTGGGGCCCGTGGAAATAAAACAAAATAAACTAAGCAATATGAGACCTTATATACTGGCCGAATCAAACTGGGATTATATAAAAGAAGCAGAATTCGAATTAGCAGTTTTACCCTGGGGGGCAACGGAAGCTCATAATTACCATCTTCCGTATTCCAGCGATATTATTGAATCGGATCTCATTGCTGCCGAATCTGCCGGAATAGCATGGGATAAAGGGGGTAAAGTAATTGTATTGCCTGCCGTTCCATTTGGTGTAAACACCGGTCAAAAGGATATATTTCTTGATATTAACCTGAATCCAAGTACACAGTTTGCCATTCTTCACGATATAGTTGAAGTGCTAAACCGCCAGGGTTTATATAAGTTGCTGATATTTAACAGTCATGGCGGTAACGATTTTAAACCCATGATCAGGGAACTGGGCTTAAAGTTTCCTGAAATGTATATTTGTACGCTGAACTGGTACCAGTCGGTTGACCGGTACGATTATTTTGAGAATTCCGGTGACCATGCAGAGGAAATGGAAACAAGCCTGTTGTTATATCTTAAGCCCGAACTGGTTTTACCAAAGGAGAAATGGGGAAAAGGAAAAGAGAAAAGGAATAAAATAAAAGCCTTTAATGAAGGTTGGGCATGGGCTGAACGCAAATGGTCAAAAATTACTGAAGATACGGGAGCCGGCAATCCTGAACTGGCAACAAAAGAAAAAGGTGAAAGCTATTTTAAAGCTGTTACGCAAAAAACCGGAGAGTTTATATATGATCTGTGTAAGGCTGATGTTGGGGATTTGTATGAGTAGAGATTAATATTTTTTAAAATTAGTATAATATACTCCTGCGTTATATTCAATTGGACTATTTAAAAGTTCTTTTTAAAAGGATTTTATTATTGTCGTGCATTTTATTACAAACCAATTAAAATAAATATCACTCTTCGATGATAATATAAATCATCTTATCCGATTACTTCTGCCTTAAACAAAACCTAAGTTTATGTAAGAAAACTGACCATTTTTTATAGGGTAACGGATCACTGATTAATTAAAAATAATTTCTGTTTTCACAAGATAATTAACGTAAAAACAATCCTTAAAATAGAATATAAACTGCTTCTGGGATTCAGTTTAATAACAACAATCCTGGTTAGTCTGATTGTCAGAGAATATGTCGTTCTGAATAGCCTTGGTGATGAAAAACAGAACCTTGTTAAAAGTATGGAACTGGCAGACAATTTTATGGAGGCTAAATACAGTTTAAAGTCAAGCATGCAAATGCTAATGGAAATAATTGCTTCAGAAGTCATTGAAGAATTGGAAGAAAACTGGGGCAGTGCGCAGAAACATATGGAAGAATTCACCAAAAACATAAATGAATTTAAGAATACCTCAGAAGATGAAAGCTGGGGCGACAAATATTCGTTTAAAAAGTCTGAAATTGTTGACTTTGGAGAATCACTGGGTCAGAGGTTTAATTCGGAATTTGAACCAGGTCTGAAGAAGGTTTATAATATGAAAAAAGTATTGCTAACCAATTCAAGATCTGTAAATGCAGAGACAGCAGACCTGAAAAATATTAAGAGTAGTTTACATGATATGGATGAGGAACTGGATAATGCCGGTTCTGATATCATATCAGAACTGAAAACCTGGAATTAAAAGTCGATTCAATAAAAAATCTACTGTAAGTCATTCTGATAAGATACAGGAATCTTCAAAAACTGAGGCTTTAATTCATACGATTATAAGAACTCTTATTGCCATTGTTATTACAATAATTATTTTGCGGGCCATAACTGTCCCAATTATTAAATCATAGATTTTGCAAACAAAGGAGCTGAAGAAGATCTGTCGGTTAAACTCGATCTGGTTCAGAACGATGAAGTGGGACTGCTTGTGAAAGCTTTAGGGGAGATGGTTAATTCATTTAGAAAAAGTGCAGATATTACAGCCAAAAACTTTACAGGATAAAGGACATAAAAAAATCGCTTCATGCCTCTTCATTAAAATCTTCTGCATCCTCTGAAAAGGAAGTTAATATTGAACTGGATGAAAAAACCTCAGATTCAGAATTCCATTCATTTTAAATAGTTAATTCATTTAATATTGTACCTGGTTTTTACCTATTTATTTAAGTAGATTGTTTTTCAAACGGACTTACTTTAAGTGTACTTTAAATCGAGCAGTGCTCGGTAAGTTGTTTATTAGATTTGATAATTTAACATCCACAATTTAATGTCAATAAAATTTTAACAAATTTTTCACATCGTTTTCATAAATAAATTTGAACTGTTGTTTTTAAATATTTGTTTAGAACGAATAATGTTTTAAACAAATATCAATGGACAGATTGCTCGATAAAAACCTGGCACGTAATAATCCCTATATGAGAATGTTTGTGGAAATTTTACATGTGGGTCAGATCATTGAAAAGCAGGTTAGCATTATTTTAAAGCAATTTGATATTACTCACATCCAGTTTAATGTATTACGTAGCCTGGAAACAGTCAGCCCCGGAAATTTATCAGTAGGTGAAATAAAAGATCAACTGATCTTTCCAACTTCCGATATTACGCGGATTCTTGATCGGCTTGTAAAGCGTCAACTGATTCATAGAGAGGTTTGCCCGAAGAATAGAAGGAAAGTAGATGTATCAATAACACAAAAAGGATTACATCTTATTCAGGAAATATTACCAAAATTGGAATCAAGATTCAACGGGTACTTCAAAGATATTATCAATGAAAAAGAAAGAGATTTTCTTACCGAGACACTGAAAAGGATTAAATAGAAAATTCCATTAGAACTTTGAATTATAATATGACAATTATTCCAATAAATAACTTAAAACTTAATACTATGAGAAGAAAAATTTTGATCTATGGAAGTATAGTGCTGGTATCAGTAATTTTATTATCCTGTTCACAGAGAAGTAATAAAAAGGCAGATGTTTCTTTGGGAGATAAACTAACTGTTCACAATATAAAAGTTGACTTGACAGAAAGCCGGGTTATATGGGCCGGAACATTATTAGGGGTATACACGCATACAGGCACAGTGAAATTCACCGAAGCCGATCTCGGGGTAAAAAAGGGAGAAGTAACCGATGGCAGCTTTGTGGTTGACCTGACAACAATGGTGGCAACCGATGATAATTTTAATCCGGAGGAAGGATCTACTAAAGAAAGACTTATCGGTCATCTTTCTTCACCCGATTTTTTCGATGTTAAAAACCATCCCACAGCAACATTTATTATTAAAAGCGCAGAAGGTACAAGTGCTACCGGCGATTTAACCATACGCGGAATTACAAACGAGGAAACAGTTGAAAATATTAAAGTTGAAAATTTAGATGGCAAAGTAAAATTATCCGGCGATATGGTTTTTGATCGTAAGAAATATAATGTTTCATGGGACTATCCTGCTAAAGATATGTTACTCAAAAAAGAAATTGAGCTGAAAATTGAACTTATCGGTTCATAAGGTTTTAGGATTTAAGGCAATCCTGTTTTATCATGTTAATAATAGAAGTTGTCTTCTATGTTGAAAAACAAGCCTCAATTTATTTTTTTTAGTTTATTACATTATCATAATATTTTGTTGGAATTGTGGGTAACTCAGCATGAGTTATCCATGATTTCATTAAAACCTATAAAACCAATCTTCTATTAACGGTCAAATTTTATAGCCGTATGTTCACTTTTTAAATTTTACAGGGCAAGACGCATACTAAAAATAGCAGTCCTGGTAAAATAATACCTGCTGCAGACAACCCCTAGCGCTTACCTTGCAAATTAATTTTTATAGTTATGCTATTCCAACTTAATATTCAGTTTGTTCAGTTAAAACAAGTTTTATTCTGTTTAATAATTTCTTTGCGACTTTTATTATTGCTTTATTAGGTTCCATTCGAGCTATTTGGTTTTTATAGTATAAATACAAGCCTGTATCCTTCCTAATAGCCTTCCAGGCACACTCTATGATTACATGTTTTAAAAATTTGTTTCCTCGTTTGGTATTTCTACCAATCTTATCATTTTCTCCACTACTATGGGTATTGGGGATTAATCCAAAATAGCAGCATAATTGGTCCAACGTTTTAAAGCGTTTAATATATCCAATTTCTGATATAAGAGTCATCGTCGTTGTAATGCCTATAGAGGGTACTTTAAGTAATAACCTTAAATTATTCCTGAATTGTTCTGATTCTGATAGCTCAATAATAGCCTTATCAAGCTGTTTCCGCTGTTGAGTTAAAAAATCAAGCTCTTTCAAATAGGTGTCTAATGCAACTTGGCCTGAAACTGTTTTAAGTTCAACAGATTGCAATTCTTTAATAAACTTCTTGCTCCAGCTTATATCAGCATAATTATCCAAAGAAATACCATATTACATTAAAAAAACTTTATCCGACTTTTAACCCTGGTTACATCATTTACAATTTTTACTCTAGTGCGAAGTAATGACTTGGCTTCCTGTAATTCAGCAGAAGGCACATAAATACCATCTATTTCATTATTTTTCAAAGATCGAGATAGTTTCCTACTATCAATTTTATCACTCTTTTGTTTTTTTTCTTTATCCATAGTTGGAATATCAGCAGGATGAGCAATTATACATTCTATTCCATATTGCTCTAATTCTCTCTGAAGCCAGAACCCGGAAAATCCTGCTTCATAAACACATTTATATTTAGCTCCGGGATAATTGCTATTTAAATGTTTAACTAATTTCTCTGTGTTTGGGTCTTGACTAAAAGTTGAAATTTCAAACGCATCACTACGTATTGTATCTTTCCAGCTTTTTAGGTGACAGTCTATGCCTACATAGATTATTTGTCCATCAAAAATTAATACCTTTATATACTTTTTCATGAGCTTCGAGAATTGGTGCATAAGTAATATACTTACTTTTTTCGAAGCTCATTTTTCAAACATACGAACTTAAAAGTCTCTGTGTAACTCGTTTTCTTCTCTGTGAAACTTTACCCTTGCAGAACATAGTCTGTTATGACAGACAAAAGTACTGCGGTATGTTTTTAATAATTGAACCACAGAGCTGTAAGAGAATTAACTGAGGGCCGCAGAGAGTATAAGTTAACTTTAATTTACTATTTGGGCACCTTCTTTTTTTTAATGTCTATTTCTTTACTATAATAAAGCTCTTAACCGATAAGAAATTTCTTGCTTTTACCTCAAGATAATACATGCCATTGGGTAATGAGAATACAGGTAACTGGTAGTCATCATCTGCCGCATGATTGAACTGCATAACTTTTTTACCAATTATATCATAAACTACGGCATTATATGTACCGGTAACGTTGGTAATCTCAATTGTAATATAATCTGATGCCGGATTTGGAGATATTTCCATTTCCCTGTTATAGTATCTTATGGTTTGTGAATCAACTGTTGCATCATATGGCGACAAATAATCACCCGGGATGATCTCAAATGGAATAACATCAGATTCCCAGGCTACTGCAACATTATCACCGTATAGTTCTTCTTTATGTAAAGCCTGGATCAGATACCTGTTGCCGGATACAAGCCAAATTTCATCTGACTGCTGTTCAGGATATTTTCCCCATTCATACGGGTTCGTCCACCCGGGTACTTCAGCGATCATTTCCAGATTACCTGCCGCTTCTGATGAACTTAACCATAACTCGCAATAGTCATCTCCGGAAATTGTGAAGGTGTAGTAACCGCTTGAAGGAGGATGAACATAACCAATAATTCTGGATCCAAAATTGTCTGCTACATCAATTGGTGCTTCAAACGATGTAAGAAAACTGCTTGAGCTTGGCGAGTCGGGATATCTTTCATCACTTGTCAGGTTACTGATATATGGCCCTGGTATGTCATCCCAAACCTGGTAAAGAACAGAGCCTTCTCCAAATGTACCTACAACTATTGGTACCGGATCGGATTCTACCTGAAGTTCTTCATCTATAACCGCAACAGCTTTAAGATTGTAATGTCCTGCAGGCACGCTTATCCACTCAATCGCATACGGTGCACTGCTAACAGTACCGATAAGTTCTGTTCCATTGGCATAAAAATCAAGTTGCGCAATATCAGCATCACTTGCAGCGGTTGCCGTAATAGTGATATTGGAGTCAGTCTCGAATATTGAGTTTGCCAACGGTGATGTGATTTCAACCTGCACATCAACCGGTCTTTCCATATAAATTACGGTATCGGTAGTCCATTCTGAATAAAATGTAGAATAGCTGGTTACTATTCCTGCATGATAATTTGTTTCGGGAAGTTCAAGACTGCCTTCCTCCCTGCTGCATATAATGCGTATTGAATCGATACCATAATCTTCTGCAGTAAAATTTCTGATAAGATAATTTCCCGACTGGTATTCATATCCATCACCGCTGTCTTCGTAAAGAATTCCCTGAGCTGAATAACTTTCATCGAGCGAAATAAGTAATGTAACTGAATCGGTTGAGAATTCTGCAGTATTCTGAATAATATTCCCTAAGGGTATTATTGCCCCGCTTTTTAAGCGTACATCAGGTTGCACGGGGTCATTCTTACTATCTTCCCCCACAATTGATATACTTCTCCATGTATCTGATTTAGGAAGAGAAGGACTTTCGGCCCACTTGGGTATAATAAGTAAATCACTTCCAAAAAGGAATACTTCCTGTTCATCTCTTAAGTCAGCATCATCGGTGTCGGCAAAGAAAACTGGTTGCATAACAGGTATTCCCGAAGTCGATGCTTTATAAAATTGTGTATACAAGTAAGGCATCAGTCGATAACGTCTTTGAAGTGCGACTCTTGATATTTCTTCGGTTTCTGTTCCCTGTGCCCAGGGTTCCTGGTTTGCTGTTCCCGAGCCGGTATGATTCCGGTAAAACGGATAAAAAGCTCCAAGAGCCATCCAGTGTCCCAGTAATTCAGCTCCAGGACTACCGACATAACCACCAACATCCGGTCCGTTTAAAGGCTGACCGGACAGAGAAAGTGTTAATGACATCGGCACTGATAACTGCATATGCTCCCAGGAAGATACATTGTCTCCAGTCCATGTAGCTGCATATCTCTGCCCGCCAAGAAAGTTAGAACGTGTGAGCACAAAGGGGCGCTTATCTGGCTGCGAAAGTATAATTCCTTCCCGTGTTGAACGTACCATCAGATACCCATATACATTATGATAACGCAGGTGTGATCCTTCAGGCAGTTCACCACCTCCACGGTGATGATTATTTTCCGGCATTGTTCCTGACGATTCACTAAATACCGAGGGCTCGTTCATATCATTCCATACCCCGTCAATTCCTGTACCGATGAAATCAGGATATAAGCCTGCCCACCAGTCCTGTGCATCGGGCATAGTAAAATCAGGAAATGCGCAGGAACCCGGCCAGACATTACCATTATATTCGGTTCCGGAGTTGGTTTGTACCCAATAATCACCGGAAGTTCCCTGGTCATAAACAAAATAGCCGGTTTCTTCTTTAACCCCCGGATCGATCATCCATATCGATTTAAAATCCAGATCGTGAAGATAGCTGTTCAGACCGTCGGGATCGGGAAATCGGGTGGGATGGAAGGTGAAAATCCTGAAGCCGTCCATATAATCTATATCCATCCAGATAACATCGCAGGGCAGTTTCCTGTTGCGAAATTCATCGGCTATCTCTCGTACCCTGGAATCGGGGTAATATGAATACCGGCACTGATGATAACCCAGCGCCCACATTGGCGGCAGATCGATTTTTCCGGTGAGACTGGATAGTTGTTGAACTACTTCCATCGGTGAAGAAGCCTCATATATAATAACCCTGAAGGAGGGACCTTCAGAGCTGAAAATTATTTCAGTGTCGGTCAAATCGATATACATTTTCCATGTATTATCTGCAATAATACCAAATGAAGAACCATCGGCGCGCACTCCCATTAAAAAAGGATGTGACTGATACAACCTGCGGCCATTATCTGTTCCATAGGCATAATTATCGGTATTCCAAAGTGTAATGGAAGTATTATTCCTTCTTAATGGACCTGTGACTTCTCCTGTTCCATATAAATCGATTCCTTCATCAATACTTATGGTGGCATATTCTCTTCCGCCTGCTGAAGAAAAATCCGGCGTTAACTCCCATTCCGCAGGCAACCCGGAAGAAACTTCAGGTTCGTTGATAATAGCAAATGACGGGAAATGATTCACTGAATCAAAATCATCAGGATAGAAAATCACCAGGCTGTCTCCCGATGAGTAAGTTTGGGCATTAACGAATAAATAAATATTCAGGATCAGGAGGATTGAGAAATACTTTTTTATTTTCATTTGTAAATATTTTATTTAAAACAGCGCGTAAACCGGTTTATCAGTTGTTACCATTCTTTTTTAAAAAGACAGTTTAGACAGCACACTTCACTTATTGGATTTAGTTTAAGCTTCAGGTCTTAATGAAATAACTATCGGGTTGCAGGTTAACCCATCGTGATGTTAAGGAGCTGGTCGGATTTATTTGTAAAATAACAATTTTGATATGAATAATTGCCGTTTAAGCTAAATACAATTTTCTTGGATGTCAACAATAATTTCTGTAACCAAAATAACTGAAATATAGTCATTATTCATTTACTTCTGTTGTGTCATCATTTTCCAAAGCCCTGTTTAAAAGGCTTTCAGGCAGGTTTTTCTTTGCTTTAACACCCAGTTTTTTTAGTTTTTCAACACGACTGACCAGGTTGCCTTTACCTTCGGAGATCTTTTTCATTGAATCTTTATAGGTTACGGAAGCTTCATCTATTTTCTTTCCAAGTTTTATAAGGTTCTCACTCAGCAGTACAAAGCTGTCGTACAAAGCACCTCCCTGTTGTGCTATTTCAATTACATTACGGTTTTGAAATTCCTGTTTCCAGAGGCTTTCGATCATTTTTAATACAGCTACGAGATTGGTGGGACTTATCAGAAGAATTCGTTTTTCGTAAGCATAGTTCCATAACTGAGGTTCATGTTGTATAGCCAAAAGGTATGCAGGTTCTACAGGCATAAACATTATAATAAAATCAAGAGTTTTGATTTCTTCAATATCCTGGTATTTTTTCTGGTCGAGTATACTGATATGGTTTTTTACCGATACCAGGTGAGCTTTAAGTGCCTCTTTTCTCTCTGCTTCATTTTCGGCTGAAATGTATTTCTCATATGCAGTAAGAGATACTTTTGAATCGATTATTATACTTCTTTCACCCGGGTAATGCACAATAACATCAGACTGATAACGCTTGTTTTCTTCTCCTGAGAATGAATCCTGCACTGTGTATTCGTAACCTTTCCTTAAACCAGTCCTTTCCAGGATACTTTCAA
The DNA here is from genome assembly GCA_016929525.1 of Bacteroidales bacterium. GTDB lineage: Bacteria > Bacteroidota > Bacteroidia > Bacteroidales > UBA10428 > UBA10428. Next base: position 69,963 of record JAFGIP010000087.1, on the reverse strand, counting down.
GAATCACTTCGCCCCAGTCACCCTGCGTTTTTGAATCACCTTTTAAAGCTTTTGTCAGTGAGTTGGCATCTTTGCTTATCTGCTGGTTTAATTCGGCAAGTCTTTTTACTTCTTCTTTAAGAGAGAAGCGTTGTTGTGCTTCTTTATCATATGTTTCATCAACTTTCTTCTCGAATTCCTTAATACGTTCGCCCAGCGGTTTCAGTAACTGATCGAGATTGGTTTTATTCTGTTCCGTAAATTTCTTCGACTTTTCTTCTAAGATTTCATTGGCAAGGTTTCTGAATTCACTGTTGAGTTTCTCTCTAATCTCGATCATCTCTTTTTTTTGTTCCTGCAATCTTGTGTCCTGGTTTTTAAGCTCGGTATCTTTAACGCTTAACTGAGCATTCAAAGCAAATAATGAATCATCTTTTTGTCGGAGTTCATTTTTAATATCACCGAGTTGTTTTTGTAGTAATACATTCTCCTGTGTAACTCCGGCGCTTTTTGCCTTAAAGATAAGCCATGAGATTAGTGAAGCGGAAATAAAACCGATAAAGAGATAGAGAATGTCCATTAATTATTATTTAGCAAGGTTAAGAATAATGTAAATATATAAAATACGGTAAACAAAAAGACCCGCCAATAGGGCAGGTCTTTTGCTGATATGCTGCAAAGTTATTATTCCGGAGATATAGCTTCAACCGGACATACATCAGCACATGCTCCACAATCGGTACAAGCCTCCGGGTCAATCACGTAGATATCACCCTCTGAAATAGCGTCCGCAGGACATTCATCAATGCAAGTGCCGCATGCAGTACAATCATCATTAATTACGTAAGCCATGTCTAATCTGTTTTTGTAATTTAATAGAGAACAAAAGTATGTTCAAAAATTTTTAATTAAAAAGTTTTTTTCAGAAATATCTGATTGAACGTAAATCTCCTGTTTAAGTTTCATTCAGGAAAGAAACAGCGAGCCATGCCATCAGCTTCATACCTGTTTTCAGCGCCTCCTCATCGATATCGAAATAAGGTGAATGTAACGGGTGGCTATTTTTCCCTTTTTTATCTGTAATTCCAAGCCGGTAAAATGTTGAAGGAAATTGTTGAGAATAATACGCAAAATCTTCGGCGGTCATTCTTAGATCGAGATCGACAACTTCATTCTTTCCAAGAATATCTTCAGCGTATGTTTTGGCCTTTTTTGTTATTTCATCATCATTGATCAAGAAAGGATATCCTGGTTTTATCTCTATATCGCAGCTTGCTCCCATTGCAGTGGAAACCGATTCGCATATGGCTTTTATTTTTTTATGAGCTTCTTTACGCCAGGTTTCGTCCATAGTCCGAAATGTACCTTCCACTTTTACTTCAGCGGGTATTATGTTAGTGGCACCTTTCGCTTCAACTTTACCAAATGAAAGTACTGTCGGTATAAATGGTATTGCATTTCTGCTCACAATCTGCTGCAGGGCAACAATTATGTGTGATGCAATCAGAACCGAGTCGGTAACCTGATGCGGCATGGCAGCATGTCCTCCTTTTCCTTTTACTGTCAAATAAATTTCATCGGTACTTGCCATGTACATGCCCTGCCGGAAACCAACTTTCCCGGATTGTAAGCCGGGCATCACGTGTTGCCCGATTATGATATCCGGTTTGGGGTTTTTTAATGCTCCTGCCTCAAGCATTAATTTTGCTCCTCCGGGCAGCTTTTCTTCACCAGGCTGAAAAACAAGCAAAACGGTTCCTTCAAACTGATCTTTAAGGTGCTGAAGAATTTTTGCAGTACCCAGTAAAGAAGAGGTGTGAACATCGTGACCGCAGGCATGCATAACTCCCGGGATTTTTGATTTATAATCTGTTTCATTCAACTCTTGTATTGGAAGTGCATCAATATCAGCTCGCAATGCAACTGTTTTTTTCCCGGGATTTTTCCCTTTGATTATTCCTACTATACCGGTTTTTACATATCCGTCTGAGAACTCAATTTCCAACTCTTTTAATTCAGTTTTAATAAACTGAGCTGTTTTATATTCTTCGAATGATAATTCCGGATTTTTATGCAAGTATTTTCTTGTCTGAAGTATTTCAGGAAAAAAATCTTCGGTATATCTTGCAATAGTTCCTTTTGATATAGTCATTGCATTATATTTATTACAATTTAACTAATAACAGTTAGTCTACTTTTGAAATATTATTTTTAAACTGGCAACCAGCATCAGAACGCCAAATATCTTTTTTAATGTTCGCTCCGGAAGATGAACAGCGAATAATCCGCCAAGATAACTTCCAAGAACAAATGCAACCACAAGAATTATAGCAAATTTATAATTAATAAAACCTTTCTTATGATAGCTTATTACAGCAAGTATACTTATAGGTGGTAATAAAACTGCCAGGCTTGTTCCCTGTGCTTCATGCTGAGTCATACCAAAGATAAAAACCAGAGCGGGAACAATGATAATGCCCCCACCTACTCCCAGCCCGCCGGCTATAATTCCTGCCAGGATCCCGGTCAGACAAAGAATAAGAATTTGTTGAATATCCATCATAATTAAAAGTCAAGACAAAGCGAAAGATAAAAAATTCTTGGCAGTACTTGCATATTTTCTATTCCCCATGCCCAATCGAAACGTACAAAATAACCAAATAACTGTGAGCGTACTCCGAATCCGTAACCTGCTACAACCGGCTCTCTGTCGGTATCTATTTCTATTTCTACAGACCCATCAACCCAAACATCGTTGTCGTATGCATTTTCATTCGACCAGGGATTTAACCCTGACCATGCTGCTCCTATATCGAAAAAACCAATAACCTGAAAGTTTTGTAAGAATGCATTGCTTAAAGGATGGTTTACCAGGTAACTTATAACCGGCCAACGTATTTCAGTATTGATCAAAGCAAAGTTGTTACCATTTCGGATATTTTGTGAAAATCCCCTCATGTTGGTAGCTACAGCCTGGTAGGCGTAGTTTTCTGATTCGTCAATCCTGATTTCTGTTAACGGAATAAAAGTAGGCGTTTTAAAAGGGGTGACATTTGTCCAATTGTCAACACCTCCGAGATAATAAATCAGCTTTGCACTTCCAAAAGATGTACTCGTAGCAAAACGGTTAGCCCATATCAGGTTGCGGTGGATGACAAGATAGTTTCTAATATCCAGACCTACTACAAAAAGATTGTCATGCCTGTCGTTTAACTGCTGATAGTATTCCCCGAATATCTTCATACGCGTGCCGCCATAGAGATTAATACCTAAAAACCTCGTATTATCTACAATATATTCGCCTTTTAGTGTACTCCACAATTTATAGGTATTAGGTTTTTCCAATACACTTGTCAGATTACCATAATATAAATCGGATATGAAAACATTCTTATCACTTCTTAATCCAATGGTAGTAACAAAAGCCGCAATTTGATTGAAAGTATAACGGAATACTCCGGAGAGCTCATTAGAGATGGTTTTAACAAGTTCAGTACTTTCGGAATTCCCGAAATTTTTAAAAGAATGCCGATGGAAAATAAACTGACGATCGAGGCGTTTTTCAAGATTTTCAAAGCTGAGAAGGTATTCACTGCTCTGGAAATCAAGTGGTAACCGGAATCCTCCTGTAATTTTATAATCTTCGAAAAGATCATTTGTGCCAATTTTAATCAAGGCATTAATTCCCGGATTAAAATACACAGCCCCACCGGTAAATGCCTGATACGATTCGCTTAGAAAACTGAAATCGATCTGGCTTATAACATAGCTTTGGTAGAACGCTGTTTGATAAATACGCACTTTTGGCTTTTCATCCTTCAGTTCTTCAACAACTTTCACATTAATTTTTTTTTCTTTTAAAGTACTGTTGTAAAGATTGATTCTTTCAATTTCGAAAATATAGTTATTAATATCAATCTCACTACTTTCAAAACTAACAGTATCTTCCTGATAGATGATCGCATTATTTCTTACTGAGTCGATGGGTATTTCTATTGTAACTATATTTTGCAAACTATCTTTAAGTTCGAGCTTTTTAGTAAGAGATTTCCTGAAGTCGGTTACAGGGAGTATCTCATCAAAATCTTTATCAACAGGATCACTGTTCCTGTTATACATGTAATATCTGCCATTTTTGAAAATTATTTCTGCAACTGTACCTGCTTTTGGGTTGTAGTCATGCTCCAGAATATTACGTGGATAGTCAGTAAGTGGTTCTGTTTCGGCGAAGTACCTGTAATGTACTGTTGTATCGACAAAACTTAATGTACTATCGAATTTTGAATAATAACGATTGAATATCCCGTTTCGATCACTTAATGATATAAACTTATTTCTACCTGTTTCTAAAGGCTGTACCTTATTTACATATTTATCGTTAGAAAGGCGCATAAGAATGTCGGAATGTGAAGTATAATCATAAATAAAAAGATCTTTTGATAATCCTGTCTTTTCATTCGTTGCTTCAATACTTAACGAATCCGATCTTCGGTCGGAACTGAATATAATTTGTTGTGAATTATTAATGAAACGAGGATGAAAATCATTTGCATGGTCATTTGTTACCTGATAGTTAGTTGCCGCTGCAAGATTGTGAACATAAATATCCGAATGCCCGTCTTTAATTGCTGAAAGAACCAAAAGACTTCCGTCTTGTGAGAATGAAAAGTCAAGAACCTTTTCGAAGTACAGGAGATTTCGTTCATACAGTTCCTTTTCACCGAATGTGTAATAATATAATTTCAGGCCGCCTTTTTCTTCGGTAATAAAAGTTAAAATTCTGCCGGAAGGGTGCCATGCAAGTACCGGGAAAGAATAATCTGTAATTTGTTCCAGCTTATGTTCTCTCTTTAGAATTTTTTTTCTTTTACCGGTTTCCAGATTATGTATCCATATTTTATACTGCCCCATTTGGTTGGTTACATAAGCAAGATATTTTCCATTCGGATTAATCCTGATCTGTTTATATACCCTTTTTTTATGAGGCTTTTTCTTTACAAGTCCTTCTGTTGGAATAATATCCGGGTTGTTATAGTCAGAGTATTGTTTTTTATAATATTCATGCCAGTCGCGGGAAAGATCTTTAATAGGAGCTCCTACTACATATAAAAATCCAATATTTGCATTTTTATTGATCTTGGTAAGGTAAAGGATACTTGGGATTACAGTTTCTCCATATACTTCTGCAATATAACGCCAGAATGAGTGTCCGGCATATCTTGCATCATCGCCTTCAAGGCGGTTGAATTTCTTATATTTTTTTCTGAGCACTCCGTCTTTTACCCGATTCTCAGTTTCTATATCCCAGTCTTTTGATATGTAAGCAATAAGACCCTCGATATACCAGCTGGGAAGATTTATCAGGGTGGAACTTGTGACATTCGATTTAAAATCGATACCATATATCATTTCATTTATAAGTACTTCTGCTATTGCGGCAGAAATTTGCTGCTCCAGTTTCTGATAGTCACCTTCAAAATATATAAATACCTTGTTTCTGTCAACCTTTGTTACACCCCCGATGTTATTATCAACTTTACCTGTGATAAGGCCAATATTACTTTGTCTGAAATCAGAAAGCTTGTTGTAAACAAGTAATATGATTCTTTTATCCAGGTTATAATCGAACATGTTTTCAATACGCTGAAGTTCTTTCTCAGCATATTTTGCAGTGTATTCGGCAATCTCTTTACCATGCTCGTTATAGTATACATCGTAACGTTCAAACCTCATAAACGACCAGTAGAAATCGGAATACTGCACACGGTTTTTACCAAATGTCATTTGATGACCATTGTAAAACTGTGCGCTTAACTGTGCAGAAAATGTCACAATTATTATAACTAAAAAATAACTAACCAGTCTCCGGTTCATTGATAAAATCTTTCTGAGGCACTAAATTAATGCAATTAAGGTTAAACTATAAAATCAGCTGGCTTAAAATTGACAGGTTTGTTTTAGTTTTGAAGAGATAACTTGCTAAACCAAATTCTGTTTAAACTTTCAGTAAATTTAAATAAGAATAATTATTCGGGGGTACCTGTTACTGCAGTTCTCTTTTTTATTCTTATTTTGCTTTTTATTTTTAACTGAAGAAGTTCTTATGAACGATGACCAGTCAAAAGATAGTGCACTCTCAGTATCTGGTGGGGTAAATCAGCAACCATCGGTTAATCCGAATCTCGGTAAACGAAAGAAAAAAGAAATTTCGGTTCCGGAATATGTTGATGGAATCCTGAAAGGCGATCGTTCTACATTAGGGCAGGCAATTACATTGGCTGAGAGCAACCTGAAAGAGCACCGCGATAAAGCACAACAGATTATCGAAAAGTGTTTGCCTCATGCAGGTAATTCAATAAGGATAGGAATAACCGGTGTTCCGGGTGTAGGTAAAAGTACATTTATTGACTCTCTTGGGATGCATTTGATACAAAAAGGAAATAAGCTAGCCGTTTTAGCCATTGATCCAAGTAGCGAACGATCGAAAGGAAGCATACTTGGTGATAAGACACGTATGGAATCTCTTTCTGTTCAGCAGAATGCTTTTATCAGACCTTCATCATCTGCCGGAACACTTGGCGGAGTGGCACGAAAAACACGGGAATCGGTTTTTCTTTGTGAGGCAGCAGGTTTCGATGTGATTTTTGTTGAGACTGTTGGGGTAGGGCAATCTGAAACTGCAGTTCATTCAATGGTCGATTTTTTTCTATTACTTATGCTTGCGGGTGCAGGTGATGAATTGCAGGGTATTAAGCGAGGAATTATGGAAATGGCTGATGCCCTGGTGATAACAAAAGCAGATGGTGCCAATACTGAAAAAGCAAAAAGAGCTGCAGCCGAGTATAAATCGGCTATGCATCTATTTCCTCCTTCACCATCGAAATGGGTACCTGAAGTTCTTACATGTTCTTCAGTAAACAATGACGGAATAAAAGAGATCTGGGATATGATCCTTAAGTATAAAAAGTTTACGCGTCAAAACGGGTATCTTCAAAATAAAAGAAATGATCAGTCCAGATACTGGATGATTGAAACGATTGAAGATCAGCTTAAGTCTAACTTTTATAATAACGACCTGGTAAAGGAAAAACTCCTGGATCTGCAAAACAAAGTCTCTGAGAAAAAAATAAGTTCATTTAAGGCTGCTCAGGAAATTATTGATTTCTACTTTAAAAATCAGTTTTGATATATTACCAACCGTTAAAAGTTACTAACTGAACAATGTTTTGTTTAGGAGGTTTTACGTATCTATAGAACAAAAATTAATGATAAAATTTAACTTTGGATATTGCATTGATAGTTAAAAATTGTCATAAAAATATTAACGGATATAAACTCAAAAAAATACAAATATGAAATATGATTTAATTGTTATTGGAAGCGGTCCCGGGGGGTATGTCGCTGCCATCAGAGCATCACAGCTTGGAATGAAAGTAGGGGTTGTTGAAAAAAGTGAGTTGGGTGGTATCTGTTTGAACTGGGGTTGCATTCCAACAAAATCACTGTTAAAAAGTGCACAGGTATTTGAATATTTAAAACATGCCGAAGATTATGGTGTATCTGTTGAGGGAGAAGTGAAAGCTGATTTTACCAACATGGTTAAAAGAAGCAGGGGAGTTGCCGAGTCAATGAGCAAAGGAATACAGTTCTTATTTAAGAAAAATAAAATAGATCACATAAACGGATATGGAACAATAATCGATGGCAGCACTGTTGAAGTTAAAGGCAGCAACAATAAGAAAGAAAATTACAGTGCTGATCATATAATACTTGCCACCGGAGCAAGATCGAAAGAATTGCCTAACCTGAAGCAGGATGGAAAGAAAGTAATTGGTTATCGCGAAGCAATGACATTGGATAAACAACCGGAATCAATGGTAGTTGTTGGCTCGGGAGCTATTGGAAGTGAGTTTGCCAATTTTTACAATACTATTGGAACAAAAGTTATCCTGGTAGAATTTTTACCTAACATAGTACCACTTGAGGATGAAGAAATATCCAGGCAACTTGAGAGATCTTTTAAAAAGGCTGGTATGACAGTAATGACTAGTTCTACGGTTAATTCGGTTGATACTTCAGATAAGAAATGCAAGGTGAAAATAAAAACAAAAAAAGGAGAAGAAACTTTAGAAGCAGATATAGTACTTTCGGCAGTGGGGATTACCCCTAATCTTGAGAATATTGGTCTTGAGAAAGCAGGAGTAAAAGTAAACAGTGGAAAAGTTGAAGTAGATGAATACTATCGTACAAGTGTTAAGGGTATTTATGCTATCGGAGACATTGTTCACGGACCGGCATTAGCACATGTTGCGTCGGCAGAGGGAATCGTCTGTGTTGAAAAGATAGCGGGATTAAATCCTGAACCTGTCAATTATGATAACATTCCCGGATGTACTTATACTAGTCCAGAAGTGGCATCGGTAGGCCTTTCTGAGAATGCTGCAAAGGAAAAAGGATATGAAATTAAAGTTGGTAAGTTTCCGTACACTGCGTCGGGTAAAGCAAGTGCTGCCGGGCAAAAAGACGGTTTTATAAAACTTATCTTCGATTCAAAATATGGAGAACTATTAGGGGCCCATATGATAGGAGCTAATGTAACAGAAATGATTGCAGAAATAGTTGTGGCACGAAACCTTGAAACTACAGGACATGAGATCATTAAATCAATACATCCGCACCCGACAATGTCGGAAGCTATCATGGAAGCAGCTGCAGCTGCTTATAACGAGGTTATTCATATCTAATTGAAAATAAATCCCGGATCATGTTGGACAAATTGAAAAAGAAAGGCTGACACGTGTCAGCCTTTAATTTATTTAATGATATGTATCAAGATTAACTGTTAGTTAGTAGGAGAACTGGTACTTTTTACGAAGCTCTCTCTGGTAGTTTGCAATCTGATTTTCCAAATCTTCATTTTCTCTGATGAGATGAGCGGGACTCTGCCCTTCCGATTCAAGTTCACGAATAAACCTGCGGTTGATTATAATCTTCTTTTGGCACTCGTAGATACTCGAAATTAAACTTTTGATGTTATACTTCATTTCAAGCATAGTAGTCTATATTAATGCAGGGTGCGTATATGTAAATGATAGAATACCAAAATTACAAATTGGTCAGTCTTGTATCAAATTATTAAATATGATGTTAGTTATCACCAAATGATGATTTAAATCATTAACCATTTTTTATTGTAAAAGTCCATCAAAAATCATTAAAGCAGATTAACAAGTTCATTTATAAAAATCTTCAAATAAAACTTCTTAATCATATATAATTTAATAGTTATAAATAATTTATACAGTCAGTTCAAAATAGGAATTTATTCAAATTTAAAAAATACTCAATATTGAAATTTCAGTTGTAACTTATTTAAAGTATACTCGTCTTAAAACTGGTTTTTCTTTTGAACCGGAATAAAATAAAAAAGTATATAATATACATTTGAAGGTTATAAAAAACAAATTTTGACTATGGGAATCAGAAAACAAATCATTGCGGTTATTTCAGTTTTAATTGTTACAGTGACAGTAATAAACGCTCAAAAAGTATATCCCGTCACCAGTGGGGAGGTTATCTTTTCTTTGGCTGATATTCAGTTTAAGCAAAGTTTTATTGATGAATATCCCGATGCCGAGTTGACATCAAATAATCTCAGGTTAACACTTTTTTTTCACCTGGGTGAATACATACATTGGGATATGACCAATAATGTTGGGTTGATTACTGGTATTGGAATCAGAAACGTTGGTTTGATAACAGATGAGGTTTTGCCTGTTCACGTAGGTAACCAGGAGTTATATAAAAATTATAAAATTATTCGCAGGGAATATTATACTGGTATACCTCTTGCGTTAAAACTTGGGTCTTTTAGCGATCATATCTTCTTCTTTGGAGGTGTTGAATATGAATTTGCCTTACATTTTAAAGAAAAATATTGGGAAAATCACAAACGTTCAGGTACTAAGTATAAGAACAGCGATTGGTTTTCCGGTAAGTCACCAGCTTTTGTTCCTTCAGTTTTTGGAGGGGTGCAGATGCCCGGAGGTGTGCATGTAAAATTTAAATATTATCTCGATAATTTTCTTAATGACTCATACACAGTTTCCAGAAACAGTGAAGAAGGTGCCGATTTTAGTGTAAGTGATTTATCACGTTACGAAAAGTCTACAATTTTTTACATCTCTGTTTCATGGCAGCTTAGCGATATATATGTTAGTAAAAAGGATTGGAGAAAAGCAGATGAGGTAGCTTACAATTATCATTAATTGCAGTAATGAAGAATTACTTTAGAATAGTTGAATGTTCTGAAATAAACTAATTCCGTCATATAGATATATCACTAATCAAACTGAGAGGCAGACAGAAAAATTATACCAGGATATTTTACCTGGTCTTTCGTATTTTAGCAAAATGTGTGATATAAAAACTCTGTTCATGAAATTATTTACTGTTATTTTCATTTCCATTTCAATATTTTCAGAAATAGAAGCTCAACAGTTGGCTATATATACCGATTATCGCGATCGGGTTTATGTATTTGATGACGGTAAAAATATTAAGGTTGAGGATTTGAAAATACAATCCTATGATATTGGGGGTGAGTGTATTTTATATATCAATAGTATGGGCCATTTAAAAATGTACCGGGAAGGGATAGTCACAAAACTTGAGGCAGGAAGCGTTTTAAGATATCGTGCAACTGATCATTTGGCTGTGTATTCAATTTTTGAGAAACTTAAAGTAGTTCAGAACGGAGTCCCTGTAACTCTTACAATGCGATGTCTTGCTTATCAGGTTCAGGATAGTCTTATTGTTTTCTATGATAAGAGTTTGGAATCTCTGAGAGTTTATTATGATAGTAATTTAGAAGATATTGAAAGCGGATTGGTTGGGAATCCCATTAATAAATTAACCAGCGGAGATAATATAATAGCATATGTTTCTTCTCGTACAAATGATTTCAAAATATATTATAACGGGGAAAATAATACTATTCTTCAAAACGTTGAAAGCTTTGGTTTTGGGCCAGGTGGAGGTTTTAAAACCGGAGGTCAGATTAATAAGGGTTTTGAATTTAAAGCGGGAAAAGATATTGTCGCTTTTATTAACCCGCTCGATAATACATTTCATGCATTCTATAAAGGAGATTTATATCAGTTGGATAATTTCCCGCCTAAATCATTTAAAACAGCAGATGGTTTTGTTGCCTATATTGATTACACGGATGCATTTAAGGTATTCTATAAAGGTAGAATTATTGAGATAAGTAGTTTTGCACCTGAAGGTTATTTTGCAGAAGATAAAATATTGGCATTCAATGAAAATGAATACTTTAAGGCTTTTTATAATGGCGAAATTTTTGAGGTGGAGGGTTATATTCCACGTGATTACAGAGTTGATTGGAATACAATAGCATACCTTGACAATACAAACAGAATTTGGTTATTTACCAAGGGAGAAAGAAGGTTTTTAACCAATGACTTAATTAACAACTTTGAACTGGTGCGTGATTTGATAATTATGAATGTTAAAGTTAACAGGAATGTTATTTATTATGATAGCGAATTTTACGAAGGTATGTCAGAATAATTTTTTATAGAAGTGCCCACTGACCTGTTGTAATCAGAAATAACAGATAAAAGGCATATAACAGGTTCACAATAGTAAATATAATATTATACTCTACACGGTTCTTTTTTATCCTTCTTCGAATCATTATACCCACATTGGGGACAATCGTGGCAGATAAAAAAATCAGAAAATAAAGATTGAATATGCTATCATAGGGTTGATCATTCTCTATTACTACTTTCTTACCAAACAATAACATATATGTAAAAACCAGAAATAATGCGAGGAAAAGTAAATAGCTGATTTTAAGTGAAATGGTTGAATTTCTCCGACGCTTATGAATTCTGAACGGACGCAATATAATTATTGAAACTATAAACAGAATTATATACCCTACAAGGAAGAAGAACTGAAATATTCCATGGAAAAAGCCTCCCATAAAGCAATAATTTATAGTTACAAGATACTGAAATCTGTTAAAATCAACATAACCTGTTTTCAACAAAAAGTATTAATTACGATCAAGAAGAACCACATTCTCCACATGATGTGTGTGGGGAAACATATCTACAGGCTGTATTGCTTTAACTTTATAATCGTCTTTTAATAGATGAATATCTCTAGCCTGAGTTGCCGGATTACAACTTATATAAACGATTTTTTTAGGTGCGATTTTAATTAGTTTTTGAATAACACCGGCATGCATTCCTGCACGGGGAGGATCAGTGACAATAATATCCGGTTCGCTATATTCTTTTATGAGTGCACTTGTCAGTATATCATTGATATCACCGAAAAAAAATTGCGCATTTTTAATATTATTTATGTCTGCATTTACAACAGCATCATCAATAGCTTCTTTTACGTATTCAATTCCAATTACCTGTTTACAATATCTGGCAAGAAAAAGTGCAATAGTCCCGGTTCCTGTGTACAGGTCGAAAATCAGATCTGTTTTTTTAGGTGAGGCAAAATCAAGTACATTTCTGTATAATTCGGCTGCCTGTAATGTATTGGTTTGAAAAAATGATTTTGGGCCAATTTTAAATTGCAGTCCGTCCAGTTCCTCTATAATATGATCTTTACCCTGGTAACAAACAAAATCCAGATCATAAAAAGTATCATTTAACTTTGAATTTATTATATATAATAATGAATCTAATTCCGGAAACTCTTTGCTGACATATTTCATCAGTTTTTTGATCTGCTTTTTTTCATCCTCCCTGAATACCAATATTACCATCCATTGCCCTGATTCAGTATTTCTAATGATTAAATTTCGCAGCAAACCGGTATTATATTTTTGGTTATAATAACTGTAATCTTCTTTGAGAGTGAAATTTCTGATGCTGTTACGAATATTATTCGACAGATCATTTTGCAGTTTACACTGTTCAATATCCAATATCCTGTCGAAACGACCCGATATATGAAATCCAAGTGCTCTTCTTTCCTGAATATCCTTATCCGACTTTACTTCTTCATCGCTAAGCCATCTCGTTTCTGAGAAAGTAAATTCCAATTTATTCCTGTAATACTGTGTTCTTTCTGATCCGGCAATGGGTCTTATTTCAGGTAAATCAACTTTACCAATTCGTTGAAGATTATCACTTACCTGCTTTTGTTTATAGTATAGTTGCTTTTCATAAGGCAGATGTTGCCATTTACATCCTCCGCATATTCCAAAGTGACTGCATATTGGATCTGTTCTAAGGGGTGATTTCTTTTTTAGTTTCAATAACCGGCCTTCGAGATAGTTTTTTCTTTTTTTACGAATCTGAATATCTGCAACGTCACCTGGTATCAACTGGGGAACAAATACCACTATATCATCAATTTTACCGATTGCTTTTCCTTCAGCAGCAATATCAATAATCTTAAGATTTTCAATAATCGGCAACTTCTTGTTTCTTCCCAAAACGTATCAATTTTGCGCAAATATATCATTTTTCAGATATCGCTTTGCACGTATTAATTGTGTATAATTTACAAATTATAAACTGGATTTTCAAACCATGAACGGCACGATAAATTAATTAATTTTGCGCCCTAATCTGTTTTTACATGATTTCATTAGAGAGTGTAAGCTTACATTTTGGAAACCATAAACTATTTGAGAACATTTCATTTCTTGTAAGTTCGAAAGACAGGATAGGTTTAGTTGGTAAAAATGGTGCTGGAAAATCTTCATTATTTAAACTTATTGTAAAACAGTTAAGCCCGGTTACAGGAAAGGTTACCGTACCTGGTGATATAACAATCGGCTATTTACCTCAGGAGATCAGTTGCGAAGATTCACACGGTTTGCTCGATGAAGTTATGAGTGCATTCAAAGAGCTTAATCACCTTGACAATGAAATTGAAAAACTGAATAAACAATTGACGGAACGTACCGATTATGAATCGAAGGAATATCTCGACCTTGCCGATCGCATTGCAGAAAAAAGTGAAAGACTAAATCTGGAAAATGCTGCTACGGCAGTAGCTACTGCTGTAAAAACGCTTATTGGTCTGGGTTTTACTGAATCGGATATGAAAAGGCATACAAGTGAATTCAGTGGTGGCTGGCGAATGCGTGTTGAGCTGGCTAAAATTTTGTTAAGATCGCCGGATATTTTTCTTCTTGATGAACCGACAAATCATTTGGATATAGAATCGATCCAGTGGCTCGAAAATTTTCTAAAACAATACCATGGTGCAATAATTCTAATTTCTCATGACCGTGCTTTTTTAAATGCTGTTACTAAACGCACTATTGAAATTACGTTAGGTAACATCCACGATTACAAAGTACCATATTCAAAATATGTTGAATTGCGAGAAGAACGTAGAGCGCAGTTAATGGCAGCATATCGAAATCAGCAGAAACAGATAGAGGATACCAGAGAATTTATTGAGCGATTCAGGTACAAAGCAACTAAAGCTGTTCAGGTTCAGTCGAGAATTAAGCAGCTGGATAAAATGGAAATTATTGAGATAGAAGAGGACGATATGGCTTCAATAAATATCAGGTTTCCTGATGCAACAAGAGCAGGCAGCCTTCCTTTCAAGTTGGAAAACCTTACAAAAAAGTATGGCGATCATGTTGTAATTGATAATATTGATATGCAAGTTGAACGTGGAGATAAAATAGCATTTATAGGTAAGAACGGTGAAGGAAAAACAACATTGTCCAGGGTTCTTGTCGGTGAACTGGACTATTCGGGTACTTTTCAAAAAGGACATAACGTAAAAATCGGGTATTATGCGCAGAATCAGGATAAACTTCTGGATCAGGAATTAACAGTTTTTGAAACTCTCGATAAAGTTGCTGTTGGAGATATCCGGACTAAGTTACGTGATATTCTGGGGGCTTTCCTTTTCAGCGGTGAAGATGTCGATAAAAAAGTAAAAGTGTTATCAGGAGGCGAAAAATCGCGACTGGCAATGGCTAAATTACTTCTTGAACCACATAATGTTCTTATACTTGATGAGCCAACTAACCATCTTGATATGCGATCGAAAGATATTTTAAAAGTTGCGTTACAGCGTTTCAAAGGTACATTTATTGTAGTGTCGCACGACAGAGAATTTCTGAATGATCTGACAACAAAGATCTATGAATTCAGAAATAAAAAGATCCATGAATTCAGGGGCGGAATCTATGAATATCTTAATAAAAAAAAGATAAATACACTTGATGACCTTAATATAAAGTCTGAACCGGAATCTCATGATTCATCAATAAAGTCAACATCTGAACAAAAAGAACTTTATATTAAAAGAAAAGAAATAGATAAAGAAATTCGAAAAGTTGAAAGTAAGATTAAAAGGCTTGAAGAAAATATTGAAAAAGCAGAAAATGAAATTTCAGAGATGGGTGAGATGCTAACCGGAGGTGTTAATAAAGATGATCATGAGTTTTATAATAATTATCAGAAAATGAGGGATAAAATTGAATTAATGTTATCCGACTGGGAACAACTTCAAAATGAAATCGAGATACTCAATGCAAAAAGAAATTCTGTAATTTAGTCACCCTGAAATTGATGCAGGTTCCTTAGAAAGAAAATGAATAAATTAAATAAGAATATTAGTTTGATACTAATTAACGGGTCGATTGTAGTCTCGGCTTTGATTATTTGGGCATGTTCAAGTCCTTACACAGTATCCGGTACACGGTGGAATTTAGCGGCAATATATAATCCGGCAAGTTCAAAAATTCATCCTGCATTCAGAGTATATCATCATAATGATAATTATTCGTTGCTTCTGGTTAAATTATTTCCTTCTGAACTTCTTTTTTCACAGGCAAACGAAAAAGGAATTTATATGAGTAAAGTGTCGGTTGAGTTGCAAGCCTTTGAAATAAAAGATGATGAAACTATATTGGTTGACAGCACAACTTATAAGTATGAGATTCTTCAAAAAAATGTAGGTCGAAGATTTATTTCCCAAATACCCTTCAAAGCGGAGATGGGTAAAAGGTATCAGTTAAGGATTGTTACGCGGGATATATTGCGTAAAGATTTCAATCTTCGTTTTATAGAGGTTGATAAATTAACGGAGTTTTCACCACAAAACTTTTTGCTGTCAAATCATAAGGGTACGCCTTATTTTAATAATGTAGTTCCACCTGAGGTGCCTTATAAATTACAACACCGGAATTCCGGTTATGATTCACTTTATATTGACTATTACCGGAACCAGTCGCCTTTACCAAAACCTACTTTTGCTACTGGTACAGAAGAAAGGTTTTATTCCAAATCAGATTCCACTTATATATTGGAATTCAGTCCTGATATGTTCTTGTCATTTAGTTACGAAGGTATGTATCGTTTCAGATTCGATACAAACAGCGAACAAGGATTAGTAGTCACGAATTTTGGCAAAGATTTTCCAAAAGTAAAAACACCTGAAGAACTTATTGAACCGCTGGCTTATATAACAACCACTGCGAATTATCAAAATATTAAAGCAGAAGAAAATAAAAAGCTGGCAGTTGATGATTTTTGGTTAGAAATTGGCGGAAGCACTGGTCGCGCAAGGGAAATGATCAGGATATATTATAACAGGGTGTATTATGCAAATTATTATTTTACTGTCAATAAACCGGGCTGGAAAACCGACCGTGGAATGATTTATATTGTATATGGACCACCTCAGAACATGAAGAAATCACCCAATTCTGAAACCTGGATCTATTATCTGGGTGGTGCCAGCAGTGCTATAAATTTCACTTTTAATTATCAGCCAAATATATACGGGTTAGAGAACTTTGTTTTACAAAGATCAGACAGCCACGACTGGCACTGGCGTGAAGCGGTTGACTCATGGCGATCGGGCGAGATATTTTTACTTGATTAAAAAATATTTTATTGAAAAATAAAAAACAGATAGTTGGTGGTATTCATCCTGTTTTAGAAGCTATTAATGCAGGCAGGGAGTTTAATCGAATATACATACGCAAAGGATTGAATAATGATCAGTTTAAGGAATTATTCAGATATATAAGGGAAAGGAGAATACCGTTTCAGTATGTTCCTGTTGAAAAATTAAACCGAATCAGCAACATTAACCATCAGGGAGTTATTGCGGAGCTATCGATTATTGAATACAAGAGTATTGAAGAAATTGTTCAGCGTACTTTCGAAGAAGGAAGAGATCCACTAATAGTCATTCTCGATCAGTTAACCGATGTCAGAAATTTTGGAGCAATTGCCCGTACAGCTGAATGTTCAGGCGTTGATGCATTAGTAATTCCATCACAAGGTTCTGTTAGCATTACCCCCGATGCAATTAAATCGTCAGCGGGTGCACTTCATCGGGTCAATGTATGTCGGTCAGAAAAACTTACCACTACTGTTCAGTATTTACGAAATTCAGGCATTCAAATAGTTGCTGCAACTGAAAAAGCAAATGATTTATATTTTACAGCAGATATGACAGGTCCTTTGGCGATAATTTTAGGATCGGAAGAAAAGGGTATAAGTCAGCCTGTTCTGCAAAATGTTGATAAGCTCATTAAGATACCTTTATTTGGCAATGTTCAATCGTTAAATGTAAGTGTTGCATGTGGAATAATCCTGTTTGAAACTATACGCCAAAAGTCGTTCGGTTCATAAAACTGTAGTTTAGTTGAAAAATAAGATACCTTGGTCATACCGTTTATGTTATATATTTTGGAATTTGTATTTTTAAGCCGGAAAAATTGAAGTTATGACAGAGAAAATTTATTGGGATGAACGGTGGAAAGCTGTTCATTTTGAAGGAATACATCCTGAAGAAAAATATGAATTATCAAATTACGGGCGGATCAGAAGAATGGATCCCAAGTCCGCAGAATGGAAAATTAACAAGCCGGCAAATGTAAACGGATATGCCTATTTTTCGTTCAGAACCATTACCGATGAAAATGGCAAGAACAGGATAACAAAAAGTTTACACCGTTTGGTTGCCGATTTATTCCTTAAATATATTGATGATGATCATAATAATGTAATTCATCTTGACTTCAATAAATGGAACAATCATGTGAGTAATCTGCGCTGGGCAACAAAGAAAGAAATGTTCGAGCATAGCCGTAAAAGTCCCAGAACCAAAATTGCAATTGAAAAACGTAAAGGTGAAATTACAAATTCAAAACTTACCGAGACAGAAGTAATTAGACTAAAGAAGAAACTGAAGAGAGGTAAAAACCCGCTTTATAAGATTGCTAAAGAATTTGGAATAACTCATACGCAGTTGAACCGTATCCGCAGAGGAGAAAACTGGGGTCACATTAAAATCGACTAACAGTGCGGATTTTTAAACATTTAATTTTTGTTGCTGTATCTGCTTTCTCAGAGATTCTACTTCGCGTGAGAGTTCTTCTTCGCGTCGTGCAGACTGCTCCTGGGTAGCCCTTAGCTCTTCCATGTTTTGTCTCATTTCTTCTTCCTGCGACGACATTTCTTCAGCCTGTTGCTGTGACTGCTCCAATAGAAGTGCAGTTTGAATGTTACTCTTAACAGATGAAATGGTTGCAGCAATATTTTCTCCGATTCGTTCAATAAATTCTATCTCAAAATCCTGATATTTATTGAAAGAGGCAATTTCCAGGATACCATATATATTATCATTGTAAGTCAGAGGAATCAATAGTAAACATGTTGGATTGTTCTCGCCAAGTCCGGATGTTATTTTAATATAATCTTCAGGAATTTCAGTTAAATATATCTTTTCTTTTTCCTGGTAGCATCTTCCTACAAGTCCTTCACCTACTTCAAAAGTCATTTTCATGAATTTCTGTCTGTCAAAGGCGTAACATGCTGTCATTTCAAGGTATATTTTTTCCGGGTCGTTATCGTTTACAATGAAAATACCTCCCTGGTTTGATTTTGTATATCTGACCATATTGCTGATAACCTCATACGAAAGGTTTTCAAGGTTATCGTTATTGGTCCTTAATATATCGCTAAATTGAGCAACACCCTGCGATGCCCAGTTTCGTTGTTGATTTTCTTCCTGTCTTTTTTCTTCTTCCTTTTTAGCTTTTTTCAATTCCTCACGCATCTCCAGTAACGAATGTCCAAGGTTATCTTCTTCACTAAGAGGATGAAACTCTGTATCAAAGTTACCTTTACCAATATCTACTGTAAAATCAGTAATATCTTTAAGGCCCTGTACAACCTGGTTGAGTGCTTTCGACATCTGACCAACTTCATCATTACCTTCGGTAAGTTTACCTTTGGGTAAGACACCACGGCTCATCTGGAGTAAAATATTTTTTGTCTTGTTAATAGGCCTTGCAAGTGAACGTATAGTGATCATCCCATCAATAATTGATACAATTATTAGAGCGACAAGCATTATGAAAATTAATTTTCTGAAGCTTTTAAACTGATCAACCATTTTATCTCTTTCCTGATTTACTCTATGTTCCTGTCCGGCCTGCAACTGGCTTATTTTGTTAAGGATCCTTTCTGTAAGACTCATAACTTCACCTCCATCCTCGGTCATTGGTGTTACTTCGAATACGATGAACGGGTCGTCATAGCTTTCAAAAGTGCTCAACTGAGACATTATATATTCATGCTTCGGGAAAAGTGAGTCAACAATAGATTTATGAATATCCGACAGTAATTCCTGATGAGAGGTTGAATCCCACATTTCCTGAAGTGTCATAAGCGTATCAATAACATCAGGATAACCTGTAGTGTGCAACTGCTGAAGCCTCAGCTTATCAGGAGTATCGGCAATTTTATCTATATGAACCCATGATTTTATAAGCATCCGGGATTCACTTATCTGTGAATATAATTTATTGATCCATTCGAGCGATGGAGTGTAAATTCTGGTAATTCTTTCGTTTACAACCTGGCTATCTTTGAGTGAGTTGCTTGTTTTTATTCCATTATAGATTACAGCCAGGGTTATGATTCCGAAGCCAAGTCCAATTTTTGCAGCAATATTTAATCTCATATATCCCGGAATAATAAATTTTATGCAATCCTAAGATAATAAAAAATCGTTAAATCCTTCTAAATTAAAACACCTGAAAGTCAAAACCATCTTTTAAGATTATACTTAAAAAACTTTCGCAATATTATTTAATGCACTTTCAAGAACGCTTCGTGGACATCCGATATTGATCCGTTGAAAGCCGGTACCATTCTTTCCAAACAATGAACCTTCGCTAAGTACCAGCTTTGCTTTATAAATCATACGGTCACGAATTTCTTTTAAGGAAAGATTTGTTTTTCTAAAATCGAGCCATAACAGAAAAGTTGCTTCCGGTGGTATAAGTTCAATATTTTTTAATTCACTGTTGATAAATTCCTGAGCAAGGTGAACATTCTGTTCTAAATATTCTATGAGTTGTTCCAGCCAGTTATCTCCATTATTATATGCAGCTGTAAGTGCTATGTTTCCGAAAATATTGCCCATGCCCAGGTGTAAGTGTTCAATTTGTTTTTTTAACTTTTCAAAAAGTTGCTGGTTTGAAGCGATAAAATATGAGGTTGATAACCCTGCAAAATTGAATGTTTTACTCGGGGCCATTAAAGTAATTACTCTGTCTGAAACTTCTTCTGAGAGTTTTGCCGTTGGTATATGCTTATTTCCTTTATAAACGATATCAGCATGTATTTCATCTGATATGATCAGGATGTTGTTCTCAAGACAAAAATCGGTTAGTTCTGTCAGTTCTTCTTTTCGCCATACATTACCCGTTGGATTATGCGGAGAGCACAATATCATCATTTTTGTTTTCCTGTCAATGATACTTCTTAAACTGTCAATATCCATATAATACCTGTTGTCCTTAAGTTGCAGGTTGTTAACGATGAGCTTTCGGTTATGATCAGTTACCGCCGAATAGAAAGGGAAATATACAGGAGATTGTATTATAATTGAATCTCCCGGATCAGTAAAAGCTTTTACTGCAAGATTCAATGCCGGTACTACACCCGGTGTATATGCAATCCATTGTTTTTTGATTTTCCACTTATGACGCTTGTAAACCCAGCTGACTATTGCTTCATAAAATGAATCATTAAGTGTTGTATAACCTAAGATTTCGTGATCTATTCTGGTTTTCAATGCACTCATTACGAAATCGGGAGTACGGAAATCCATATCAGCCACCCACATAGGGATTATACCATCGGTATTAAAAAACTTCTTTCTCAGGTCATACTTAAAACAATCGGTATTATTCCTGTTAATAATCTCATCGAAGTTGTACTGCATAGGTTTCTTTTCAAAATAATAAATAGCGAAAATAAAAATAACTCGCTTAACTTCTTAGATGCAACTTTCTTTATGAATATTGTCATTTATTGTAACTCAATATTTGTTGACTCGTAAACATGGATATTGTTTTTAAAAGTATCAGTAAATTTTATTGTACTGCATAACTTTAATAACTTAGTTACAGATTATTGATAATTAAAAAAAACGATTATTATGAAAAAACTACTTTTAAGCCTGATAGTTTTAACAATTTTATCTTCGTTATTTACCGGGTGTGACACAAAAGATGATGAACAGACTCCACCGGAACTTCCCCCGTACGAATCAATGTTGATGGATTTTGAATTCTTTCAAAACGATCAGTCAGCTGAATTATTGGATATATCAAATGAGAAAAATACAAATACTATTGTAAACTGGGCTTTTTCTGCAGCTAATGTATTTGTATGGAATGTACTTATTGGAACAACTCTGGTAGTTCCTGTAGCCTCGTTCTATGCTGCAATAAGCAATGAAGCTGTATTTATTGGCGATGCAACATGGCAGTGGGTATATGAATTCCAGGTATTTACCGCAACTTATACTGCTCGGCTAACAGGGCAGATCAGGTCATCAGATGTAAAATGGGAGATGTATATCTCAAGAGAAGGCATAGGAGCATTTGATGAATTTATGTGGTATGAAGGTACTTCTGCATTAGATGGTAACAGCGGCCAGTGGATATTGTATCATAGCCCTGAAGTACCGGTACAGACATTACAGATTGACTGGGAACGTACCGGAGAGCAGGTAGGAGATATCACTTACACCTATGTCAGAGAATCTTCAAATGGCGATCCGAGACAGCTTTCTGTTAACAGTTATATTTCTTATGGTTTGACAGAAGCCGATCTGAACGCTTTCTATAATATTCATTATACAACCAGAGATGTCGAGATAAATGGTTTTCTTGATGTAGCCATACAGTGGAGCACAACTGAATACAACGGACGGGTTATGGCAGAACATTTCTACGGTGATACCGATTGGCATTGCTGGGACAGTGGAGGAAATGATGCTGTATGTGAATAAAATATTGATATTCTGCTAACTCGGATTAAAGCCGGTATAAACCGGCTTTTTATTTTATTTCCGGCGATGTTCTTAACTAAATTCAATAATGTTTGTGTTCAATCTATAACAGTATTACTTTTAAAATAAACCATATTGTATAGCGCTATGAGAAACCAGTTGACATTAGTTGCACAGTACGGCGAAAAAGACGAGTTATTCATAAGTAGACTGAATAAATACATCGATCTAATAAAAAATTCTGGACTTGAAGAATATTTTTCTCCATACAAAATGGAGCAGATACACGGGACACTAATTGGCCTGGAGTGTGTAAACGAATTTGAACCTGAAATAAATAATAATATATGGGCTCAGAAAGGATTGAAGATAAAAATGGATCTCAGGCCCATGTGGAATTGTTTAGATAGTTATTTCCCAATGAATATCAGGGTGGGGGGATATAATGAAGATGAAGTACCATTTCTTAGCAATAATGAAATTCCTTACTTAAGATCTTTTTTTGTGAATTTAAATTCGGGGAAGGTTGTGCTTATGGGATGGCCTATGAATGCATCAAATAAATATTGTTCAAGTCTTTGGGAATTTCGTCAGGAAATGGAACGTAACTGTAATACTGCTCATAAGTATCAGAACGATAATGATTATTACTTTGTATTAGGAACCATTGATATAAAACCGACTACTGATACTGCAGTTCAATATGAAATTCAGGAATTGATTCTTTCTGCTGAGGCTAAACTAAGAAAGCATATCAGTAAAAATCCGATTGAATTCCGGTTACAGGAAAAAGATATAAGCATGGTACGATATATTAATGAGAATCTTGACCCTGAGACCAGCGAATTCATTCCCTTAATTAATTTAAGAGCTGATAAGAAAAACATCAATGACATTTTTCAGCAAAGAAGGGAAACAGATTAAAAAAAAATTGAATGCCTCGTTGACATTTTGGTAAAGCAGAGCTGTATTGTTAAATAAATTTCGAAAAGCAATTGAAATTGATTTAATTAAAAACAACATTCTTTTATTGAAGAAGAATGATGCAGACCAGTAAAAAACAATTTATATTTTATTCGGCAGTTCTTTTTAAATTCCTTTAAGCGTTGAGCTTAAAAAATTAAAATTGACAGATTATATAATTATTATATATACCTTTGGCGGCTTGAACTGACCGGAGTGGTCAGCCAATTTAATAAAGTAATTTCTGGTCCTCAGAAAAATCTCCTTCCTGGCGGTTTTAACAGGGATCGACGGGAAAGGAGAAATATGAATAATTTTAATGAATTTGGTCTGAAATCTGAAATTGTAAAGGCCATTGATGAACTTGGTTTTAATATACCAACTGATATTCAGACGGAGACCATACCAGCCATACTTGGATCGGATGGAGATTTGGTTGCCCTTGCACAAACAGGCACCGGGAAAACAGCTGCCTTTGGTTTTCCGGTATTGGAAAAGATTAATATTGGATCAAAAAATATACAGGCTCTCGTTCTTTGTCCAACCAGAGAACTATGCATGCAGATTACTTCTGATATAAATAAATTTTCGAAATTCTTAAACGGATTTAAAAGTGTTGCTGTATATGGAGGAGCCAACATCGATGAACAAATAAGAAAACTAAAAAAAGGATGTCATATTGTTGTTGCAACACCAGGAAGAGCATTAGACCTGATAAGAAGAAGAGCGCTTATTCTTGCAAATATCAGATGGCTTATTCTTGATGAAGCAGATGAAATGCTTAATATGGGATTCAAGGAAGATATAGACACAATTCTTCGCGAAACACCGGAAAAACGTCAGACATTACTTTTCTCGGCAACAATGCCTGATGACATAGCTCAAATTGCAGCGAAGTATATGAAAAATCCAAGGGAGATAAGTGTTGGAAAGAAAAATGCCGGGGCACAGAATGTAAAACATGAGTACTATGTAGTGCATGCAAAAAATCGTTACAGTGCACTAAAGCGTATTGTGGATATATACCCGTCAATTTACGGTATTGTTTTTTGCAGAACGCGAAGGGAAGCAAAAGAAGTTGCGGATAAACTGATGAGTGATGGATACAATTCGGATGCCCTGCATGGCGACCTCTCGCAGGCTCAACGTGATTATGTGATGAATCGTTTTAGACTGAAAAATATACAGCTGCTTGTAGCAACCGATGTTGCTGCAAGAGGTTTGGATGTACACAATCTGACACATATAGTTAATTATAATTTACCCGATGACCCGGAAATATATATTCACAGAAGCGGACGGACTGGCAGGGCAGGGAAAAGTGGAATCTCAGTATCAATATTACATACAAAAGAGTTAGGCCGAATAAAAGTGCTTGAGAAAATCTCTCAGAAAAAGTTTGAGAATAAAAAGGTTCCCGGAGGGAAGGAGATTTGTGAAAAGCAGTTGTTTAATCTCATAGATAAGGTGGAAAAAACAAAACTTGATCACCAGATTGATGAATACTTACCTGTGATTTATAAAAAACTTGAATGGCTTAGTCGCGAAGATCTTATAAAACATTTTGTTTCAATAGAATTTAACAGATTCCTTTCTTATTACAGACGAGCGCAGGATCTTAATGTTTTCTCAAAAGAAAGATCAACAAAAGATTTCGAAAAAAGAAGCAAATCATATACAAGATTCTTTATCAACCTGGGAACAAAAAATGGAATTGACGCAAATGGCATTATTGGTCTTATTAATAAACATACGAAAGGGAATAGAATTGAGCTCGGTAAGATAGATATAATGAAGAAATTCTCATTCTTTGAGATTGGCAGTTCACATAACGAAACTCTATTGAAAGCTTTATCTAAAGTCTCATTTGATGGGATACCGGTAATTGTCCAGCCATCAAAACCTGATTCAAAAGGAACTGAAAACAGACAAAGGCAAAAAAAGAAAAGGTAAGACAGCCTCTATTCAAAATATTCAGGTTGGCCATAATGATATATGACTTTCAGAGTATCTTCCGTAACTGAAAATATCTCCAGATCGAAGTATTCGGTTCCACCCCAGAAGGGAACTTCTACTGACAGAACCGTATCGTTAATTTTTGTCCAATAACCAAGGTAATCTTCATAGTCAATAGGGGGTGTAGCACACCATCCGCTGTTCTTCCTCTCGATAAAGGTACCGTCGGCTTTAATACTAAAACCATATTCATCAATGAACTCACTGGCACGATAAAGCATCACATATAATTCGGTATAATCTGCAAGAATCCAGGTCCCAAAATAGGATTCGTTTGATGATTTGTCAGAAGTCTTTTTGCAGGAAATAATGGTAAGTACCGTAATGAGTGCTACAATCAATTTTAAATATATTTTCATTATTTGTTTTTTTACTGAGATTAGAAAGTTATTAAAAGGTTGCGCAGATTGTAAAAATTTTCGACCTTTTCAATTCGTTAATTACATCATAAGTAAAAATACTGAAGTATTTTTGATGAGTTTTTTTCTTTTTATCAGTTAGATAATCTTGATATTTTGGCTAATTATTAATCATAAAGAATCGGAAAATGAAAAAGTGGTTTAGTTCTATAGTGGTAATACTTATATGTGTAACCAATTGTAATGGTACTGTAAGCAAAAATCGCAATATCGAACCTACAAATCTTGAAATTAAAGACGGATGGTATTATGTATATGGCGAAAAATTTTTCGTGAATGCTTTGGGCTATGAAATTGGCGCCCGGCCTGGCCAGCATCCATATGAATACCGTGAAATTGAATTAGCACGCATGGCTCATGACCTTAAGTTAATTAAGGAAGCAGGGTTTAATGCTATCAGAACATGGTCGGAATTAACAGAAGAAGAGGTTAAATTAATTCAGTATACAGGGCTAAAAATGATTTTCGGTATTTGGATTAAACCACATGCTGATTTTTCAGACCCTGAGTTTGTTAAAGAAGCGCTTCACCTGGTAGACAGTATTGTTTCATTTACCAGTAAGTATGATTGTATTATTACCTATCTAATCATGAATGAACCAATGCCCCAGCATATTCATGATGTGGGCGTGAAAAATACATATGACCTTTGGATGAAAGCTAAAGAGATCATTCATGAAAAGCATCCCGGAATACCGGTTACAATATCCGGCAATTCTGCAATTACAGAATATCTTAATATGAATATGTTCGATGTTTATTCATATAACGCATACGATTATGCTGAGGGAATAAACTATGCAATGGGTTTTGCAAATGGGAATCGTTTCCTTAAGGAAATAAATAAGGGTGATCTTCCGCTTATACTTACTGAATTCGGAAAATCCGTATCGAGAATGGGATTTGGTGAGTATGGAGGAAATACTCTTAAACAACAGGAAGATGCATTAATTGAATATTTCAGAAATGTACTGGATGCAGGAGCAACCGGTATGTGCCCTTTCTATTATGCAGATGGTTGGTGGAAAGGGGGAGAGCCCTCAATTCATAATGATACTCCCGAAGAATGGTTTGGTTACTGGGGTTATAAAGATCTGGAGGATACAATTGGTTATCCAAGACCGGTCTGGTATGCAGTAAAAGAATACAACAAAGCACTCATTACCGCTCCGAAAAATCAGCAGTTCTATGAGAACAAAGTTCCTATGGAGATCTTTTTACAGGATGATATCGATATGGTAAGGGTTATTTATCACGATGCTATTGTCTATGAAAAAAATGGATTGAATGATAAATATTTTGTTGATACCCTTTCCTTTGGTAACGATACTCTGACTGACAGAGAGCTTGTATTTGAATTTTATAATAAAAAAGGTGAATTGCAAAAGTATGAGATCTTAATTATTCTTACCGGGAATGAACCCATAGAATGGCCAACACTAGATGTAGAAACCGACCTGGATGATATTAGTAAGGGAAAAACGCTGAAAGCCGGATTTACATTTAAAAATAAAACGAATTTTAAGATCGAAGATGGACTGAGATATGTATTTCAACATCATATTGGCTGGCAACCGGGCGAAAACCAACTGGCAAAAATTGATGCAGATAAATCATCGCAAACTTTCGATGTTGTATATAATATCCGTGATGAAAGTCTCCTGCTGGGAATTTATGCCGGGGTAGATGTATCTTATGGTAAATTCAGAAAAACTATATACACCCATAAATTACTATTCCGAGGCGATTGGGCCGATCCCATCCGTATTAAGTAATGTTTATAACTTAAAATATGCCATGAGATTATATTAATAAGATGAGTTATAATGATATAAATCCAGCGGTTTATTCTCCGCTGGATTTCTATTTATCGGTTACCGGTTATTAGTTTAATACCTTATAAAACTGTCAAACTGTACTTTTCCATTTTCATCATAGTATATGATATAATATATTCCCGGTGATATTTCTGTCAGATCTAACCTGAGCAGTTTATTAAGTGAATCGGGAACAGATACTTTTAAACTATTTCCCATAATATCAACAATTTCTAAATGATCAACATTAAACACAGAGGTATTAAAATCAATATAAATTAAGTTGCCTGCCGGATTTGGATAAATCCCCGGCAAAATGACATCATTTTCATTATCTGATATACCTGCCGGTTCATTTATAGTTACTTGTATTTCATCAGTTGACTGGCAAAGGAATTCATTGGTAACCGTAACAGAGAATGTATAAACTCCTTCCCCCAGCACTGTTCCATCGACAGATATTGCTGATGTTGTTTCTTCAGTGCTCCATTCGTAAGCGGAATATCCTTCCCCTGCATCTAAAACAGTCACATCGTCGGTTGTTATTAACATGTCTTCACCAAGATTCACATCTGGTGCAGGATTAAGAGTAACATTAATTTCGTCTGAGTCTGTGCATCCTTCTGTATTTGTAACAGTAACCTGATATGTTCCTGCACCTTCAATAACAATCTCTTCATCTGTGGATCCGGTGCTCCATTCAAATGTAAAAGGAACAGTAAATCCCGAATTTATGGTGAGCACCTCATCGGGACATATAGCTGTATCATTCCCTAGGTCAACAATAATCTGTGAGGCAGCGATAAGATTTATTGTATTTAGTCTGATCGTATCAAATCCATTGGTTACCACAGGCAGATAATCACCTTCGTGTAAGTTGTTAAAAGTTCCGGAGGTAAGAAACCCGGTTCCGACAGAATACTGAAGATTCTCATGAATATTTGTTATAATCACAATACTACCGTCATTTGTGTTGGTACATGAAGGATTCTCATATTCTACATTCAATACCGAGAATAATTGCCTTTCTATTTTTGATAATCCGTTACCATAGGTTGCAAGCCAAATGGAACCATCCTTCATTTCAACCACCTCTCGTACATCATTACCGGCTATTCCTTCCGAGGTCGACAAATTCGTCCAGAATTCACCATTAAACATAAATGCTCCAAATCCCCAGGTTCCGCACCATATGTTACCCATCTGGTCTGAGGTCAACGACCAAATAGCAGCATTACTGAAATATCCTGAGGAAGAATAATTGGTGAAAGAATCTCCATCGTACACACTAATTCCTCCATAAGTGGCAATCCAGATTTTACCTTCATCATCTTCCAATATGTCTTCAATATTATTGTTCAACAAACCTTCGGAAGTACGGAATATATCCCAGTCAACTCCGTTAAATCTTGCTGCACCATTTCCGGCAGTTGTGCCGATCCAGATATCACCTGTTTCTGAACAATGGATAGTTTTAACATGATTGCCAGGTAGTCCGTCAAGAGTTGTATAATTTTCAAATGTTGAACCATCGAATTTACTTAACCCGGCATTGGTGCCAATCCATATATTTCCTTCATTGTCGCTATCAACAGAATAACAACCGGTTCCGGGCAATCCATCACCGCTGTCATATGAAAGAACAGTATCGCTGGTTATTTTACTTAAACCTGCCGACGAGGAAGCAACCCAAATATAACTGCTGTCATCCTGAGCGAGCCCATAGACATTATTACCAGACAATCCTTCGGTTGTTGAGAAGTTATTCCAGCTTGCTCCGTCATATTTTCCAACTCCCTGCCCCCAGGTACCTATCCATAAATTATCACTATTATCAACAATTGCACATTCAATGGTATTACCTGTCATTGCACTTTGATGATAATTTGTCCAGGCGGTTTTATAGCTATAAAGCACCACACCAACAATACTTGTTGCATAAATTGTGTCATTGATCTCGGTTATGGCTGTGGTTATAACATTGGGAATAGCAGAAAGTGCAGAATAAATAATGAAATCTGAACCATTATAAATTGTGATCATACTACTATCACTGCCAAACCATATCCTTCCGTAATCATCTTCACCTATTGACCTGACAGAATTTGTTGCCAATCCATCATCTTTAATGAAAGTATCCCAGTTCAATCCGTCATATCTGGTCACTCCGCCATCTGTTCCAATCCAGATATTATCCTTACTATCCTGGTAAATATCTCTTATTACATTATTGGGTAAATGATTATTTGTTGATATTTCAGTCCATACAAATCCGTCAAATTTACTTACACCTCCGTTTAGTGATCCTATCCAGGCATTACCTTCATTATCAATCAGTGAGCATGTGCTTTCATTATCCACAAGACCATTTCCTGTAGTATAACTGGTCCATTCGGAACCATTGAATATACTCACACCTCCAAGGGTTGCAAACCATATGGATCCGTCATCAAATGAAATATCTGTAACAATATTATTGACCAAACCGCTATCCGAGTTAAAAATGTCCCAGCCGGATTCGGTCTTAACAGCTGCTCCGTTTTGTGTACCAACCCATATCTTATCATCCGGACTTGTTTCTATACTATTGCATATATCATGTGGCAGTCCATCGATAACACTATAATTAGTAAAAATACCATTGTATTCACTAACACCATTTATTGTTGCAAACCATTTATTCCCTGAACTATCTGATGTAATATCATAAACAGCAATTCCCGGCAGACCATCTGCAATTGTCAGATATTTCCAGGATTCAGGTTGAAGCTTACTGATTCCATGTGCAGTTCCTATCCAAATATTGCCTTCATCATCTTCAGCAACACAGTCTGTATAGTCATGAATTAATCCATGCTCCGGCTGATAGGTAGGCCATGTAATTCCGTCATATTTAGTCAGCCCGCCATTGGGTAAGTAGGAAGTAAACCATATATTTCCATTACTGTCCTGGAAAATATCAGAAACTTTGTTTCTTGACAGTCCATCATCTGTTGTGTAATAAGTCCAGACATCATCTTTTAAACTTGCTGCTCCGGTGCCATTTGTACCAAACCATATTGAACTGTCTGTTGTTTGTATAATTACCGTAATTCTTATTTCCGGAAGTCCATCAGCATCGGTATAATTTGTAAATCCTCCGTCGAGTTTGCTGGCTCCTTCTTCAGTACCGATCCATAATCTGCCCAGATTATCTACAAAGAGACAGGTAGCAAACTTGCTGACCATACCATCCGTATCATCGTAACTGTTCCAGGTGCTGCCATTTAGTACGGCAATTCCTTCGTATGTTGCAACCCATACTCTGTTTAAGTTATCTACAACTATATCATTTATGGAATTAGACGGAAGCCCTTCTGTAGTTGTATACTTGGTAACATCATCCGGTTCTTTAAAACGATATACACCATCGTATGCGGCTATCCAGATATAACCATCCTCATCTTCGGCAAAGGCTGTTACAAAATCCGATAAAGAAGATGTCCCGTCATAGTTAATCCATTTTTTCCCGTTAAATTTGTAAATTCCATTACCGGTAGCATCGGCAAACCACATATTGCCGGCGGAATCTTTAAAAGCATCTTTAATCCATTCTCCCAGAAAAGAATTTTCCGTTGTGATGTTCGTAATTTCCAGTTGTGCATAACTAATATGTGCACAAAAGAAAAACAATAAAGACAACACTGATTTTTTCACACCTTAAATAAATTGTAAATTATAGTATTATGTATACTATAATTTACGACTAATTTTTATTACGATAAACGGATTCTGAGAACTTGTATAGTTTGAAATCCTTATATAGAATCATTAAAAATAATAAAGTATGAAAACGAATGTATGATTTTTATGGTACTACTTCACAATATTCAATATAATTAAATTTTGCACGGCTTAATGATTCTTCAAAAATCTCAGCAGTTTCTACACTATCATCATCACCTTCTTCAAACCGCCAGTTAATAATAACATTATTAACTTTTGAGTTTCCGTCTGCTGCTTTCATAAGATCAAGTAACTTTTTGGCCGAGGCTGTATTGAAATATTCCAGGTCCAGATCTAAAACAATCCTTTCAACTTCAAGTTCTTCGGTAAATAAGATCAGAGGTCCAAAGAACTCAAGAGCATTCTCCGGAAATGCCCTACCCTTCATTATCAGGATTCCATTCTCTCGAAAATCCACATATGGGGAATAAGGCGTAGGTTCCCTTAATAATTTTTCCATGATTAACAGGTTTTAGTTGTTAAGTTTAAAAAGGTTTATAGGTTTTGTTCGAATTAACGTAAAAAGAAGCCAGAAGTTGGTAATAGTTGATAAAGGGCTTAAGATTCGTGATATGAGCCGTATTTTATAATATGAATATTAAAAATCCCTGTGAAAAGTTACTTTGGCAACAATTCTTCATCACTTTTTGTATTATTACGCTTTATTTGCATTTTATAATATCCAAAGATATAATGCAACCTGTTAACCCTAAAAAAAGTCTCGGACAGCACTTTCTTGTTGATAAAAACATTGCAAAAAAAATTATCGAAAGCATTGAAACAGGAAATTTTAAAACACTGATTGAAATTGGGCCCGGAACAGGTATATTAACCGATTTCCTGGTTGATAGATTTGAAAATTATAAAGCAGTTGAGATTGACAAAGAATCTTATGATTTTCTATGTGAAAATTATCCGGTTCAAAAGAATAGGTTTATTTTAACCGATTTTCTGAAATTCAATTTAAATAAAGAAAAAGCACCAATTGCACTGATAGGTAATTTACCATATTATATTTCAAGCCAGATTCTTTTTAAGGTTTTGGAAGGCAGAAATGTTGTGAATCAGATTGTATGTATGGTTCAAAAAGAAGTGGCTGAACGTATTTCCTCACCTCCGGGAAGTAAAAAATACGGGATCCTGAGCGTTTTGCTACAGGCATATTTCTCAATTGAATATTTGTTTACGGTTCATGAACACTGTTTTTCACCTTCACCTAAGGTAAAGTCCGGGGTAATAAGGCTAAAACGTAACAACACGGCTGAACTGGAATGCGATCCTGATATATTTATAAAAATAGTTAAAGCAACTTTTAATCAACGTCGGAAAACAATTAAGAACTCACTACGAAGTATTTTTTTAACTTTGCCTTCCGAAAGTGAGCTTCTCACAGAAAGACCTGAGCAACTTACTGTAAGTCAGTTTGTAGCGCTTACTTTGCTCATTCAGAAGTTGAACCATTAAAACTATGTCTCATGGCAGCACAATTTGAACTCACACGTGAATTTATAGAACAACTAAAAGATGCTGTCAGAAATAACGATGAGGTCTTAACATATAACCTTGTTAAAGATCTGCATGCAGCTGATATTGCAGAGCTTTATACAGGATTAACAATTGAAGAAGCGAAATACGTATATCTTTTACTGGAAAGTGAAAAGGCAGCTGATGTTCTCATTGAACTGGAAGAGGATGAACGGGAGAAATTTCTTAATGTCCTTCCCGGTGAAGTTATTGCCAAACAATTCATCGATAAGATGGACTCCGACGATGCTGCTGATATTTTAGGCGGACTATCGGAGGAAAAAAAGGAAGAGGTACTTCAGAATATTCACGATCTCGATCAGGCGGTGGATCTTGTTGATCTGTTAAATTATCCTGAAGATACTGCAGGTGGTCTGATGGCCAAAGAACTCATTAAAGTAAATGAAAACTGGGATGTGGAAACCTGTATCCATGAACTGAGAAAACAGGCAGCAGAAGTAGATGAGGTCTATTATGTATATGTTGTTGATGATAAAGATAAACTTAAGGGTACGGTTTCTTTAAAAAGAATAATGCTGGCCCGTTCTAACGCAAAGATATCCAATATTTACGATCCTGATGTAATTTCTGTAAATACAAATACCAACGATGAAGAAGTAGCAGCAGTGATGGAAAAGTATGACCTGGTAGCCTTACCGGTGGTCGATTCTATTGGGAGGTTGATGGGGCGGATTACCATTGACGATGTTGTGGATGTTATCAAGGAAGAAGCGGAAAAGGACTATCAGATGATAGCAGGTATCACTGAAGATGTTGAGCCTTCAGATAACGTTTTTGTGCTAACCAGGGCACGCATACCCTGGCTGTTAATCGGCCTGGTTGGAGGAATATTAGGGGCACATGTTATTGGTATGTATGAATCAGAAATCAAAATTGATCCCAAGCTTGCAATGTTCCTTCCGCTTATTGCGGCTATGGGAGGTAATGTCGGGGTTCAGTCATCATCGATTGTTGTGCAGGGTCTTGCCAATAAATCAATCGATCTTGATTCTACATGGCGAAAGTTGTTGAAAGAATTATCAATTGGGTTAATTAATGCTGCAACATTTTCTTCACTGATATTATTGTATAATGTAATTTTTACGCAATCAGTTCATTTAACCCTGACAGTAAGTATAGCGTTATTTACTGTTATTCTTATTGCTTCTTTGCTTGGGACATTTATTCCATTACTTCTAAATAAACTCAGGATTGATCCTGCAGTTGCAACAGGCCCTTTTATTACTACGATGAATGATATTTTGGGTCTGAGCATTTATTTGGGTATAGGAAGAATACTCTATGGAGTATTTCACGGATTATAATTTTTAAACTATTGGAATTAGATTTTAACAATTGAGAACACTTCTGGATAACTAACTTAAAAAGTTAATATATTCGCGGAACTTCTCCTAATTATTAGTAATCAATGATTAATCAAATATCTGTAAATGAATAATACAATAAGGATTCAAACAGCTTTGGTATCGGTTTATCACAAGGACCGAATGGATGAAATTTGTTCTTTGCTTTATGAGCAAAATATTAAAATAATTTCGACTGGTGGCACAAAATCTTTCATTGAAGAACTTGATGTGCCCGTTAAAGCGGTTGAAGAACTGACTTCATATCCTTCGATTCTGGGAGGCAGGGTTAAAACACTTCATCCGAAAATATTTGGCGGTATTTTATCGAGACGCGATGAAGCACTCGATAATGAACAGGTAAAACAGTATGAAATTCCTGAAATTGACCTGGTAGTTGTTGACCTTTATCCGTTTGAGGAAACAGTGGCTTCCGGGGCCGGTGAACAAGATATTATTGAGAAGATCGATATTGGAGGTATATCGCTTATCAGAGCTGCAGCAAAGAATTTTAAAGATGTCGTTATTATTTCATCACAGGATCAGTATACCGATCTGGTCGAAATATTGAAGAACGGAGCCGAAACCACTCTTGAGCAAAGAAAAGAATTAGCAATGAAAGCATTCCGGATTTCTTCACATTACGATTCCGCCATATTTAATTATTTCAGCAAAGATACTGATCAGAAAGGTTTTCAGGTAAGCATATCTCCGGCGAAAAAACTTCGGTACGGAGAGAATCCTCACCAGGAAGGAACATTCTATGGGAGGTTTAATGATATATTCGATCAGCTTCACGGAAAAGAAATTTCTTACAATAACCTGCTTGATATCGAGGCAGCCGTATATCTTATCGATGAGTTTGAAGAAACGACATTTGCTATACTGAAACATAACAATGCTTGTGGAATTGCATCACGACCTAAGCTGGCAGATGCTTACAAAGCAGCTTTGGCAGGTGACCCGGTTTCTGCATTTGGCGGAATACTAATTACGAATACAGAAATTGATAAGGCAACTGCTGATGAAATAAATGAACTCTTCTGTGAGGTTGTTATTGCACCATTATATGAAGATAAAGCTTTGGAAGTTTTAAAATCAAAAAAGAACAGGATTATATTGATCAGAAAAGAGTGTGAGCTGCCCAAAAAACAATTCAGAACTTTATTGAACGGAGTACTTGAACAGGACAGAGATATTTCAATGGAAGGCAGAAATGAAATGAAACCCGT
This sequence comes from Bacteroidales bacterium, assembly GCA_016929525.1. Taxonomy (GTDB): domain Bacteria; phylum Bacteroidota; class Bacteroidia; order Bacteroidales; family UBA10428; genus UBA10428. The sequence goes on along the minus strand of JAFGIP010000087.1, from coordinate 34,525 downwards.
AACCAAAAAAGTTCCTGCCGATAAGGAATATATCGATTTGGAATTTGCCAATAAGGTTGTTAAAAATTCCAAATCCAACACTATTGTGCTTGTAAAAGATAAACAACTTATGGCTAGTGGTGTCGGACAAACATCAAGAGTAGATGCACTCAGGCATGCCATAGAAAAAGCAACCGGTTTTAAATTTGATTTAAAGGGTGGAGTAATGGCTTCGGACGCATTTTTTCCATTCCCCGATTGTGTTGAAATAGCAGATAAAGCCGGAATCATAGCTATAGTGCAGCCGGGCGGATCAATTCGTGATAAAGATTCAATCGAGTATTGCGATAATCATAATATGGCAATGGTGTTAACAGGTGTTCGTCATTTTAAACATTAGTTGTTGAGAAATTGATTATTTTAGTCGTACAACTAAAAAGTAGCAATTTAAATCAAAGTATATAATAAGAAACGTAACCTGATTTTTTATACAACGTTTCAGCACTTAATTAATAATGAAATAATACATTACAGAAGCATAGAATATGGGATTGTTTTCTTTTCTTACACAGGAGATAGCTATCGATTTAGGGACAGCCAATACAATTATAATTCACAATGATAAGGTGGTCGTCGATGAACCGTCAATTGTAGCTCTTGATGCTTCAACGGGTAAATTGCTTGCTATTGGTGAGAAAGCACGGCAAATGCATGGTAAAACCCATGAAAACATTAAAACCATTCGACCACTCCGGGACGGAGTGATTGCCGATTTTAATGCTGCTGAACAAATGATACGCGGGATGATAAAAATTATCAATCCGCGACAAAAGTTTTTTACACCAACACTTCGTATGGTCGTATGTATCCCGTCTGGCAGTACAGAGGTTGAGATCAGGGCTGTCCGAGACTCTGCGGAACATGCGGGCGGAAGGGATGTGTATATGATATATGAACCAATGGCAGCAGCTATTGGAATTGGAATTGATGTGGAAGAACCTGAAGGTAGTATGGTGGTTGACATAGGTGGTGGTACTACCGAAATTGCAGTAATTGCTTTGGGCGGAATTGTCTGTAATCAGTCGATAAGAATTGCAGGTGACGGGTTTACGGCAGATATTCAGGCATACATGCGTCATCAGCATAATATTAAAATTGGAGAACGTACAGCAGAAGATATTAAAATTGAAGTAGGTTCTGCATTGCCTGATCTGGAGGATCCTCCGCGGGATTACAACGTACGTGGCCCAAACCTTATGACCGCCATGCCTATCGAAATTCCGATATCATACCAGGAAATAGCGCACTGCCTCGACAAATCTTTGTCAAAAGTTGAATCGGCAATAATATCTGTTCTGGAACAAACACCTCCGGAACTGTATGCCGATATTGTCAGTAAAGGCATTTACCTCGCCGGAGGCGGAGCTTTACTAAGAGGATTAGATAAAAGACTAACCGATAAAATAAACATTCCGTTTCATATTGCCGAGGACCCTCTTCATGCAGTAGCACGTGGTACCGGTATTGCATTGAAAAATGTTGATAATTTCTCATTCCTGTTACGCTGATAAACAGTTAGATTATGAAGAGCCTGTTACGGTTTCTTATCAGGTATCATTCAACCATACTATTTCTGGTTCTGGAAATAATCGCTTTTATTTTAATTGCCCGTTTTAATAGTTTCCATAATGCAAAGATATATAGTGCTAAAAACAGAGTATTGGGAAATATTACATCCATGTATAGGGATTTTTCCCAGTATCTGAGACTTATTGATGAAAACAAGGCTTTGAGAAAAGAAAATATCAGGCTTTACAATTTATTACCCGCCAATTATTATAATCCGGTAAGTCACTATGATACTGTAATACTGGGGGAAAAGAAATACGAATTTATAGGTGCTGTTGTTATTAACAATTCGACTAATAAGCAATATAACTATATTACCATCAATAAAGGAAGAAAACATGGTATTGAACCCGAAATGGGTGTTATATGTAACGACGGAATTGTTGGTGTTGTAAAAGAAACAACAGAAAACTTTTCAACGATTGTCTCTCTGTTAAACAGGGATTTTTTTCCAAATGCGATGATAAAACGTAATGGCTTTTTTGGTTACATCGAATGGCTGGGCCGTCGCTATAATAAGGTTGTGCTAAAGGAAATTCCATTACATGCGGAAATTCTAATTGGAGATACTATCACTACGAGTGGATATTCTGGAATATTTCCTGAAGGAATACTTATTGGTGTTGTTGAAAAATTCGAAGCTGAACAGGGAATTTTTTATAAAGTGTATGTTAATCTTTCCACCAATTTTAAAAGGTTATCGAATGTAGTTGTGGTAAATAACAGAATGAGAGAAGAACAGTTAAAAGTTGAACAAAGTACAGAACATGATTAAAGTCCTTCCGCGAAATATTATCCGTTTTATTGCTCTTGTAATGGCGCAGGTTCTGGTTTTCAATAATATTGAAATCAGCGGCTTTATTAACCCATATATTTATGTGCTTTTCATACTTTTACTTCCCTTTGAAACTCCCACCTGGATGCTTCTAATGCTTGGTGCATTACTCGGATTATCGATCGATATTTTTTCTGAAACTATCGGAATGCATATGGTAGCAACAATAGCAATGGCATTCTTAAGGCCATTTGTTTTATCAGTATTCTCACCAAGAGACGGTTATGAAACAGGTACGTTCCCAAGAGTTTCATATTACGGCTTACAATGGTTTTTCAAATATGCTGCGGTTTTAATTATTGCACATCATCTGGTACTTTTTTATACGGAAATCTTTCGCTTACACGATTTTTTCGCTACTTTTTTCAGAGTTGTGCTTAGTGCGATGTTTTCAATAAGTATGATCGTACTGAGTCAGTATTTCATCTTTAGAAAATAAGCATGGAACAGTTTGCCAACAGGAAAAACATAATCGGGGGGATTATTCTGCTTGTTGGATTAATATTTATCGTAAGACTCTTTTTTCTTCAGGTAGTAAATTCCACTTATAAATTGTCTGCTGAAAGTAATACAAGGCGAATGGAAATTGTTTACCCCGCACGCGGATTAATTTACGATAGAAATGGGATTCTCATTGCCCACAATCTTCCGTCATACGATCTGAAAATTGCACCCTATGAGCTTGAGGAATTTGATACAGCCCAGTTATGCGAAATTCTGAATATTGATATACAAAAATTACGTGATGAAATAAAAAGGGTTAAACAAAACAGGAATGAAAGGTTTAATCCGATAATTAAGCAGTTGTCACCTGAGACCTTTGGAAAGCTTAAAGAAAGGCAGTATAAATATCCGGGATTTTATTTTAGCATACGTACATTAAGAAAATATAAACGCGAAATTGCATCGCATATACTGGGGTATGTAGGCGAAGTTGATTCAAATGATATTAAAAGAGACCCGTATTATGAGCTGGGTGACTATTATGGTGTTACTGGAGTAGAATACGAATATGAGAAATTTCTGAGAGGAGAAAAGGGCAGAAAATATAAACTGATCGACGTACACGGAAGAGAAAAAGGATCATACAAGGATGGTAAATTTGATACTGATGCAGTACTGGGGAGAAATATTGTGCTTACAATTGATGCAGATTTGCAGGAGTATGGTGAAACCCTGATGAAAAATTATTGTGGAAGCATTGTTGCCATTGAACCAAATACAGGAGAAGTACTGGCACTGGTTTCAGCTCCTTCATACAATCCATCATTACTGGTCGGGAGAGAAAGAGAGAAGAATTACAAAATCCTTGACAGTGATACACTTGAACCCTTATTTAATTATTCAACACAGGCTCTGTACCCGCCCGGGAGCACATTCAAACCGGTAAATGCTTTGACTGCACTGCAAGAGAACGCAGTAAGTACAAGCACAACATATTATTGTGATCTGGGTTATTATGCCCGTGGCGTGAAAATCGGTTGCCATTCTCATCCTTCTCCGCTTGATCTTGAGCATGCAATTCAACATTCATGTAATGCATACTTTTGCAATTTATTCAGAAAAATAATTGAAGATCCTGATTTTGGAGGTGTTGAAGCAGCTTATCTTAACTGGCGCGGACATCTTGTATCGATGGGCTTTAGTAAACCTTTGGGCATCGATCTTCCTTTTGAGAAAGGAGGTTTTATTCCATTACCATCATACTACGACCGTTATTATGGCAGCGGGAGATGGAAAGCTTTAACAATAATATCAATGGCAATAGGGCAGGGCGAAGTATTAACAACTCCTTTGCAAATTGCTAACTTAGCTGCCATTATTGCCAACAGGGGGTATTATTATACACCTCATTTAGTAAAACATATTGAGAGGATCGATACAATTGATAGTAAGTTTACTACAAAACATGTTGTCAGTATAGATACTTCATATTTTAAGGTAGTTGTAGACGGGATGGATAAGGCTGTAAATGTTTCAGGAGGAACGGCTCTTATAGCCAGACACAGAGAAATTGTTATTTGCGGTAAAACAGGTACAGCCCAGAATCCGCATGGTATAGACCATTCGGTTTTTATGGCTTTTGCACCAAAAGACAATCCACAGATCGCCGTTTCCGTATATGTTGAACATGGAGAATGGGGTTCTTCCTACGCGGCTCCTATTGCCAGCCTGATGATTGAAAAGTATCTGACAGATACAATCGCACCTTACAGGAAATGGATCGAGAAAAGAATGCTTGAAAGTAACCTTCTTAAAGTAGAATGAGACGACAGATAAACATATTAACCAATACGGACTGGTTTACGGTAATACTTTATCTGTTTCTTGTTGCCTTTGGATGGCTGAATATTTTTGCTGTGAATTATTCACCGGATGATGGTTCTTTTTTTAAACTGGAGCATCGATATACAATGCAGCTTTTATGGATTATGATATGCCTGATTATGATCCTTGTAATTTTCTTAATCGACAGCAGGTTATTTTCTTTTATTGCCTACCCCGTATATGGCTTTAGCATATTCCTGCTACTTGTAGTTTTAATCATTGGTACGGCTATTCATAGCTCAAAATCCTGGATTATGCTGGGTCCGGTCAGTTTTCAGCCATCAGAGTTTGCAAAGCTTGGTACTGCTTTGGCATTAGCCAGATATTTATCAGGATATAATGTGAAAATTACCCAGACCAAACATGTATTTGCTTCATTGGCAATTATCGCTTTTCCTGCCTTTCTTATAATGATCCAGCCTGATTTTGGTTCGACCATTGTATTTGGAGCTTTACTCCTGATGTTATACAGAGAAGGTTTACCAGGTTGGATACTGATATTTATTGTCCTGGTTGCAGTGTTATTTTTAGCGATTTTAATGTTAACCCAGTTTGTGGTGTTGTCAATTCTTGGCGGATTAGGTATAGTATTATTCTCCGTTGTCGCCAGAAAACCTCTTGTATTTATAATAGCCTTGCTAATTGCCGGAGCTTTTTCCGGTTCATATTATGCCTTATCTTATTACTCGGTTTTTGAGACTAAGAACATTTATGTACTTCTTGCCACTCTGGGATTTGTATCAATTGTTGGTTTATTTTATACTTTGATAAAAAAAATCAAGGGAACGACATTAATCGTATTAGCTTTTTATCTTTCTATTGGTTTTACATATTCTGTTGATTATCTGTTTCACAATGTTATGAAAGAACATCAGCGCAACAGGGTAAATGTAATGCTGGGACTGGAATCGGATCCATACGGATATGAATATAATGTGCGTCAGTCGAAGATAGCAATTGGCTCGGGAGGTTTTGCAGGTAAAGGGTTTTTAAAAGGTACACAGACCAAATTCAGGTTTGTGCCTGAACAAAGCACCGATTTTATTTTTTGTACAGTGGGTGAAGAGTGGGGATTCCTGGGTTCATTCGGACTTGTTTTAATATACGCATCATTGCTTATAAGGCTGATAATCCTGGCCGAAAGGCAACGATCGGGCTTTAGCAGAATATATGGATATGGAGTTATCTCAATTTTATTCTTTCACTTTGCGGTTAATATCGGAATGACAATAGGATTATTTCCTGTAATTGGTATACCGTTACCATTCTTAAGCTATGGAGGTTCATCGTTGTTAACTTTCACTTTAATGTTATTTATTTTTATCCGCCTCGATTCTACTCGGAAGGCTTACCTCATATAAAGCTCCAAACAGCAAAACTCAAAAACAAATAAGCTCCAATTTTCAATACCCAAACAAAATTATATTCCAGGGGTCAATTTTAAAATTCAAAATCTAATTTTTTAGTATTTGCATGTTTGAAAAACCGGAATTTGACCATTTTGTATTATTTGAGATTTGTATTTTGGGATTTGGAATTTCTAATTAAGTATAGAATTATCATGCAGATGGATAATAATTCCTTGGCTATTGACAACATAACGAATGATGTCGGGGAAATAAGTCAGAAATTCGCTCTGAAGCTGAATATAATATTTTCTTAAAACTTCACGTGCGAATTCACTTTCATCCGGTAATGTTGTTCTCATTGCCATTCTCGATAATACCATGATTATTCCATCAATAGAACTATAAACATTAATCCAGTCATTTTGAATAAATGACGGCACAAAGAACCTTACTCTTTCCGGCATTACTGCATAATTGCGTTTTAAGCTGGCAAATACTTCTTCCTTGAATTCGTCGAGTGGTTGAGGGCTATATTTGTCCCAGTTAATGGCAAGGAAATGATCGTACAGGATATCAATAATAATTCCGGCATATTTTTTATAGCGGGGAGCGAAATAACTTTTACTTTGACTTACTATTTTATGGTTATCGGTAAATGTGTCAATTCGCCGGTGCAATAATATTCCTTTTCTTATATCGTGCGGATATTTATTATAGTCTTTGCCTTTAACGTAATCGCCGATAAAATTTCCTATCAGGATTTCCTCATCAATACCGGACAAAAAGATATGTGCAAGGTAATTCATTAATTAGCTGCCTGTTTTTAACATTAACTACTTATAAAGATAACAGGCGGCATAAGATAAATTATAATCTTTCTTTTATTTTTTTTGTTTCTTCTTCGAATCCGGGTTTTTCCAGCAAGGCAAACATATTCTTTTTATAAGCCTCAACTCCTGGTTGATTAAATGGATTTACATCTAATAGATAACCACTTATACCGCATGCCTTTTCAAAGAAATACATTAGCTGTCCAAGGTAATATGCACTGATCTTGGGAATTTCAATTTTAATATTTGGGACACCCCCGTCCACATGTGCTAGCATGGTTCCCAGTTCAGCCATTTTATTTACATAGTCGATGTTCTTTCCGGCCAGGTAATTCAACTTATCCAAATTGTCTTTATCTGAAGGAATTGTAAGCCTGGATTTTGTTGTTGCGACTGAAATTACCGTTTCTGTCAGGATGCGTTCACCTTCCTGGATATATTGTCCCATGCTGTGCAGGTCGGCTGTAAGATCAACATTGGCCGGAAATATTCCAAGACCGTCTTTGCCTTCACTTTCGCCATATAGTTGTTTCCACCATTCGGCAAGGTAATGCAACTTGTTTTCGTAGTTTGCAAGTATCTCTATTTTCATGCCTTTGCTATACAATGCTTTTCGTGTTGCGGCATATTGCGATGCAATGTTATTTTCAAACGGGACGGATTGATCACATGCATTTTCCATATCAACAGCACCTTTCACCAGGGACCGAATGTCGAAACCTCCGATTGCAAGAGGTACCAAACCAACAGGGGTAAGCACTGAGAAGCGCCCGCCAACATCATCGGGAATGATGTATGATTTATAACCTTCCTGGTCGGCAAGCATTCTGAGAGCTCCTTTACTTTCATCGGTAACAGCTACTATCAGGTCTTTTGCTTTTTCTGTTCCGACTTTATTTTCAAGATGTGCTTTCAGAATACGGAATGCAATTGCGGGTTCGGTTGTTGTACCCGATTTTGAAATAACTACAATTCCATATCTTTTTATGTCCAGAAGTTCAAGCAACTCTGTCAGATAATCTTCGCCAATATTCTGTCCGGCAAATAATGCATAAGGTTTATCATTTTTATTCTTCAGATTTGCAAAGGTGTCAGACAGTGCTTCCACTATTGCTTTTGCTCCTAGGTACGATCCGCCAATACCAATTATGATAAGTATATCAATTTCCGGGCTGATCCTGGCAGCCGTTTTTTCAATATCAGCCAGGTGGTCTTCGCTTATTGATGAAGGCAGGTTTACCCAGCCCAGAAAGTCTTTACCTTTTCCTGTTTTATCATGTAATGCTTTGTTTGCTGCAACCGTTTTATCTTTTAGTTTATAAATTTCATCTTTCGGTATAAAACCGTAGACTTTGCTCACATCAATTTTAATAGCTTCCATTTAATTCCTATACTTTAATATTATTATTTCAATTTCGATTCCAGTAACTTAATTTCAAGGGCAGGAGAAATTTTACTGTGTAAAATATTGTAAACTGCACTAACAATCGGCATATTAACCCCATGCTGCTTGTTGATTTCCATAATACAGTCCACGGCATAAAAACCTTCGGCAATCATATTCATCTCCAGATGTGCAGATTTGACTGAGTATCCTTTTCCGATCATTGCACCAAATGTTCTGTTACGGCTGAACTGCGAATAGGCAGTAACCAACAGATCGCCTAAATATGGTGAACTGTTCACTTTTCGTTTACTCCGATAGGTTTTATCAAGAAAACGTTTTATTTCCTGATGAGCATTTGATACCAATACGGCAATGAAATTATCGCCGTAGCCTAAGCCATGACTTACGCCGACAGCAATGGCAATAATATTTTTTAAAACCGCTGCGTACTCGGTACCATATATATCGGTTGATACTTTCGCTTTTAAATATTCGCAGTTTATCATATCTGCCATGAATTCTGCGTCTTCTTTATTTTTAGATGAAATGGTAAGATAAGAAAGCCTTTCAAGTGCTATTTCTTCAGCGTGACATGGTCCCGAGATAATTCCAACCGATCCAAATGGGACCTCGAATATTTTGTTGAAGAACTCTGCAACAGTAAGGTTATGCCCGGAAATAATTCCTTTAACTGCAGATACTACAAATTTGTCCTTAAACATACCTTTGCAGTTTGAAAGAGATGCTTCAATAAAAGGAGCAGGTATTGCTATGATAAGAACATCTGACGATTCAATAGCCTTTTGAATATCACTGAAAAGGTTGATCTTTGAAATTTCCAGTTCAACTGAGGTCAGGTATTTGGGGTTATGATGGTATTTTTTAATGAACTTTACATCTTCTTCATTCCTGATATACCAGTTAAGCTGATCTGTGTTATTCAACAATAACTTCACAATAGCTGTGGCCCAGCTGCCGCCTCCCAAAACAGCAATTCTTGAATTTGAATCCATCCTGATTTTATTATTGGCCACAAAGTTAATATTCTTGGTAAAACAGAAACAGACAATGTTTAATTCATTCTGAATTAATAGTCCAATTTTATTTTTTAAATCTGTTTACTAAAAGACCACGGTGAATTTATCTTATACTGAGTTTAAATTAGCAGAAGTTTTTAACAGACCTGTATTCTAATCTATTACAAAACAAGGAATTGCAAATCAATCTCTGATATTAAAAAACGGGTAGCTCCAAATCACGATCAGACATTTGAATATTTTATTATGTTTGTGGGTTATCACTAATTCAACTCTCTGATTATGCCAAGTTTTGTTATTAATGAAAAATGCGATGGTTGTAAGGCTCAGGACAAAACTGCCTGTCAGTACATTTGTCCAAACGATCTGATGATCCTTGACAAGGAGAAGAATAAGGCTTACAATCGTGCTGTAGAAATGTGCTGGGAATGTTATAGCTGCGTTAAAATTTGTCCAACACAAGCCATTGAAATAAGAGGTTATGCCGATTTTATGCCTCTTGGCGCAGTTGTTCAACCCATGCGCAGTACCGATGCAATCATGTGGGCGGTGAGATTCAGGAACAAGCAAATCAAACGGTTTAAATTTCCTATCAGAACCACTCCTGAAGGTAGTGCCGTTCCCGATGCAGGATTTGAAACCGGGACTGAAGATTTGAAAAGTCCACTACTCAGAACTGAGCCTGATTCTATTGGTAAAGATCTTTATACCAAATAAATTCCAAAAGACAATATTCAAATAACATTACAATGAACCCTGAACAGTTTGAAACCATAATAGTCGAAACCGATCTTCTGATCCTTGGCGGAGGAATGGCTGCCTGCGGTGCGGCATTCGAAGCCTCTTACTGGGCAAAAAAACATAACAGGAAAGTCACTCTTGTTGATAAGGCGGCTATGGAACGCAGTGGAGCTGTAGCTATGGGACTTTCGGCAATTAACCTCTACCTCGGATTGAAAAACGGTAAAAATACAGTAGAAGATTATATCAACTATGTAAAGAACGATCTTATGGGAATTGCCCGGGATGACCTGGTAGCTAACATAGCCCGTCATGTTGATTCCACAGTCCACCTTTTTGAGAAATGGGGTTTGCCTATCTGGAAAGATGAAGAAGGTAATTATGTAAATGAAGGCAAGTGGCAGATAATGATCCATGGGGAATCATATAAGAATATCGTATCGGAAGCAGCTAAGAATGCACTGAAGGAACTTGGTGATAACGGGGAATATTATGAGCGTGTATTTATTACTGAACCAATAATGAATGGTGATCGCTGTGTCGGAGCTGCCGGTTTCAGTGTTCGCGAGAATAAATTTTATGTTTTTAAAGCACAGGCAGTGCTCGATGTTATGGGTGGCGCTGTTCATATTTTTCGTCCGCGTTCGGTGGGTGAAGGGCTTGGCAGATCGTGGTATCCTCCTTTCAACTCCGGTGCAAGTGCATACTTTACACTGAAAGCCGGTGCTGAGATGACTTGTCAGGAGGTACGTTTCGTCCCGGTCAGATTTAAGGATTCTTATGGTCCGGTAGGTGCATGGTTTTTACTTTTTAAATCGAAAGCTACCAACGCCAAAGGTGAAGATTATATGGAAACACGTGCAGCAGAACTTGAGAAATGGGCACCTTACGGTACAGTAACACCAACTCCGGCGAATCTTAGAAATTACCTTATGCTGCAAGAACTGGAAGAAGGAAACGGTCCGATTTATATGCGTACCGATGAGGCTATAAAAGAACTGGTAGCAAATATTCCTGATGAAAAAGATGCAAAGAGAAAACTGAAAGAACTGGAATCGGAAGCCTGGGAAGATTTCCTTGATATGACAGTAAGCCAGGCACTGAATTGGGCAGCTCACAACATTATGCCTGAAGAAACACCATCGGAAATTGCGGCCTGCGAACCTTATTTTATAAGCTCGCATTCTGGAGCATCAGGAGCATGGATAAGTGGTCCGGAAGATCTGGCGCCGGAAGGTTATCACTGGGGATACGGAAATATGACTACCGTGAAAGGTTTGTTTGCTGCCGGCGACGCTTCAGGTGCATCTTCGCATAAGTTCTCGTCCGGTTCATTCACCGAAGGAAGAATCGCAGGAAAATCCGGACTGGCATTTTGCGTTGATCATCCGGATTCTGTTGACATCAGTGATGAAATAATTCAGGAACTGAAAGAGAAGATTTTAAGACCACTGGCAATTTTCGATGAGCATAAAGATTATGCAAATGATGCTGATGTTAACCCGAATTTTATTAAACCAAAAATGTTCATGTTCCGGCTGCAGAAAATAATGGATGAATATGCCGGCGGAGCATCGGTTGGATTTAAAACTTCTCAGGCACTTCTGGAAAAGGGACTTGAATTCCTGGAATATATGAAGGAAGATTCTGAAAAGCTGGCTGCTTCAAATTTGAATGAACTAATGCGCTGCTGGGAGAATATACATCGTATGTGGCAAGCTGAATCGCACATCAGAACTATACTCTTCCGTGAAGAAACACGTTGGCCGGGATATTATTTTCGCACTGACTTTCCCGGGATAAAAGCAGACTGGAAATGTTTTGCCAACTGTAAATGGGATCCGGAAACGGGAGAGTGGGAGATGATTAGAAGGGAAGTAGAGGAGTTAACATAATAAGTAGTTAAGCAGACAGTAGTGAGAAAATATTAGAAAAAAGATAGTAAACAAATGATATATGGAAAATTCTAAAAAATATGCTGATTTAGTAGTTTGGCAAAAAGCCCATAACTTGACCCTCAAGGTATATAAGTTGACGAAAAATTTTACGAAAGAAGAAATGTTTGGTTTATCCTCTCAGTTAAGAAGAGCAGCGGCATCCATTCCTGCAAATATTGCTGAAGGATTTGCCAGGTCAGGAATCAAGGATAAAACAAGATTCTACAATATTGCTGAAGGAATACTGAATTGAGGTAGGCTATTATCTCTATCTGTCCAATGATCTGGAGTACATAAAAACAAAGGAACTAACTGATATGGTTGAAGAAATAAGTAAAATGTTATCCTCCTTCATTAATTCAATAAAAAATAATTGTCCTTGATTTCGTTTATAACTGCTACTAACTACTAATAATGAGACAGCACAAATACTACATCAATTGAAAAACTCAGACAAACCCATACTCGTAATAGGCGGTGGAATGAGCGGAGTAACTGCCGCAGTGGAAATTGCAGAAGTTGGAAGGCAGGTTATACTGGTTGAGGAAAAACCTTATCTTGGTGGTAATGTCATTAAAATGAACAATTACTTCCCGAAACTTTGCCCGCCTTCCTGCGGACTGGAAATTAACTTTCGTAGGATCAGACAAAATTCCAGGATAAAATGTTTCACTTCTACAACGGTTAAAGAAATATCCGGAGAAATTAACAACTTTCGGGTTAAGCTGCTGCATAAACCAAATTTCATAAACAATAATTGTACTGCTTGTGGTAATTGCACAGAAGTATGTCCTGAAGAACGTCCCAATGAATTCGATTATGGGTTCTCAAAAACAAAAGCTATTTATCTGCCACATGAAATGGCTTTTCCAATGAAATACTCGTTAGATGTAAAATATTGTAAAAAAGAATCATGCAATAAATGTGTTGAGGTTTGTGATTATGATGCGATAAACCTTTCGGCCAAAGATGAAGAAGAAACAATTGAAGCAAGTTCAGTAATTATTGCTACCGGATGGAAAAACCCCGATGCAGCTGCTATAAAAAATCTTGGTTATAAGGATTATAAAAATGTAATAACCAATGTTGAATTTGAGCGACTGATTGACGCAAACGGCCCCGGGGGAGATAAACTTCTTAAACCATCGGATGGGAAGGAACCTAAGGAAATTGCTTTTGTACAATGTGCCGGTTCACGTGATGAGAATTACCTGCCATACTGTTCGGCTGTTTGTTGCTCGGCATCTCTGAAACATGCTTTATCTATCCAGAATAAATATCCTGATAGTAAGGTTAAAATTTTCTACATCGATTTACGGGTATCAGGCAGAAACGAAGATTTCCTCCGAAAGGTGGAAGAGAACAAAAACATTGAACTTATAAAAGGAAAGGTCGCTAAGATCACAGAATCTGAAGATAAATCCAAACTTGTTGTTGAAGCAGAAGATATGCTTGAAAGCAGGAAAATAAAATCGGAAGCAGACCTCGTTGTGTTAGCTACAGGAATTACTCCAAATCAATACAATTTAAACATTTACAGATCAGGTGAAGGATTTATATCTGATAAGCAGAAAGATGGTATTTATCCTGTTGCTTGTTGCAAAAGGCCTATGGATGTTTCATCTTCCGTTAAGGATGCAACAGCTGCGGCTCTTAAATCAATTCAGTTAACCAGTTAAATCTTCTAACATTGGATAAGAAATTAGCAGTATATATATGTTCAGGTTGTGGAATTGGTGATTCGCTTAATGTTGACAAGCTATTGCAATTATCGTCTGATGAGCAGAAAGTAACAGTATGCAGAAAGCATAAAGCACTTTGCTCAGTTGACGGATACAATACCATTTTAAAAGATATTGAAACGGAAAAATTTCACGGACTGGCTATTGCAGCCTGTTCACCCAGGGTTAAAACAGAGGTATTTGATTTTCCTAAAAATATAATTGCTGAAAGAATAAACCTGAGAGAACAGGTTGTCTGGTGCAGTGAGCCAGGTGATGAAGATACACAGATGCTGGCTGAAGATTATTTGCGTATGGGTATTGCAAAAATTAAAAACATTTCAGCCATAAAACCTTATATAGCAGATTCGATAAGTTCGGATATTCTTGTTATAGGCGGAGGTATAACCGGAATAACTGCAGCAATCGAGGGAGCAAAAGCGGGATATAATATTTATCTGGTTGAGAAGGAAAAGGAACTGGGGGGAAAACTGAACAGCTTTTATAAGCAATACCCGGCGAACGAGCCTTTCAATATACTTATTGATCCGATAATTTCTGACAGGATAAAAGAAATCAATAGTTATAAAAACATAAAAGTTTATACTTCAACCACGATAAAAGAAATTTCCGGACAACCCGGAAATTTTGATGTAATACTGTTGAATGGGAAAGAAGTAAAGATTCAGGTTGGCTCAATTGTTACTTCCATGGGTTGGGAACCGTATGATGCCAATAAATTATCGCATCTTGGTTATGGTAAATATGAAAATGTTGTTACAAACATTGAATTTGAAACACTGATAAAATCGAATCCGGATATACAGCTACCCAAAAATATTTTATTTATTCAGTGTGCCGGTTCAAGGGATAAAGATCATTTACCCTATTGTTCCGATTATTGTTGCAGTACTACCTTAAAACATGCAAAATATATCAGGGAGCTAAATCCTGAGTCATCAGTATTTGTTATATATAAAGATATACGAACACCGGGGTTATCTGAAGAATTCTATAAGGAGGTACAGAAAGACAACCAGGTATTTTTTACCAAAGGAACAGTTAGCGATATAACCCCGGAAAATAATCAGCTTAAGGTGACTGTAAAGGAAACACTGCTTGGTGATGATATATCGGTAAAAGTTGATATGATTGTGCTTGCCACGGGAATGACGCCGGCAGGTACCGAAGATATGAACCTGACTTACAGACTGGGTAAAGGCTTACCTAAGCTGAAATATAATTTCTCCGACTCACACTTTATTTGTTTTCCATACGAGACGCGAAGAACCGGGATCTATGCAGCAGGTGCTGTCAGGGCTCCCATGGATGTCGCTTCGTGCCTCGAGGATGCTTCGGGAGCTATGCTGAAAGCCATTCAGTGTATCGAGGCAACAAAAAGGGGTGAGTCTGTTCATCCGCGGGCTGGAGATAAGACATATCCCGAGTTGTACATGGACCGCTGTACCGATTGTAAACGCTGTACAGAAGAATGCCCGTTTGGCACTTATGATGAAACTGAAAAAGGCACTCCCCTGGTTAATCCGAGCAGATGCCGCCGTTGCGGTATATGTCTGGGATCTTGCCCGGAACGTGTAATAAGCTTTTCCGATTATTCAATTAATAGTGTATCGGCAATGATCAAGGCAGTGGAAATTCCCGATGAATTTGAAGAGAAGCCAAGGATTTTGGTATTTGTTTGTGAGAATGATGCCTATCCGGCTTTAGATATGGCTGGCAGCAAGGGTTTAAAATATAGCCCTTATGTAAGAATTATTCCGGTAAGATGTCTGGGGTCAGTCAATAAGGTTTGGATTTCCGATGCTTTGTCTTGCGGGTATGATGGGATCCTGCAAATAGGTTGCAAACCGGGCGACGATTATCAGTGCCATTTTATTCATGGCAGCGAGCTCACTCAGACACGGGGAGAGAATATCCAGGAAACACTGACAACCATGATGCTGGAACCTGAACGAATTAAAACTGAATTTATAGAAATTACGGACTACTATCGGATCCCCGATATTATCAATAGTTATGTTGAAACAATTGAGGATATTGGGCCGAATCCTTTTAAGGACATGTAGTCTTAGAATCTAGTGGTTAGAATATTATAGCCAGAATGTATAATTATAATTATAATTATAATTGAAAATGCAGAATGGTATATGAAGTATAATACAGACAATGAAAGAACATTATACATTTCTGCATTGAACAGTATAATTTAATATAAATGATTGACATATCTCCTGATATAGAATTTAAGAAGGAACTCAAACGGCTTAGCAAATCATCACTGAACGAATGTATGCAGTGCGGAACATGCTCTGTTGTTTGCACACTGGCACCGGAAGAAAGGCCTTTCCCGCGTAAAGAAATGATTTGGGCCGGATGGGGAATGAAAGATAACCTGATAGCCAATACAGATATATGGTTATGTCACCAGTGTGGCGACTGCAGCACTCATTGTCCGCGCAATGTTAAACCGGCAGATGTGTTTTCAGCAATCAGACAAATAAGCTATCAACATTATGCATGTCCAAAAATACTTAGAAAGATAGTAAACAGGCCGGCTTTGTTACCTGTTGCCATACTAATTCCTGTGATCATAATTGCCGGTATTTTATTATTGGCAGGCACATTTAGAATACCGGATGGTCCGGTGAATTATTCGAAATTCTTTCCTCATGCCTGGTTGAATAGTTCATTCAGTTTAATCACTTTTCTTTCTTATAGTTTCGCAATATCCGGGCTTGTTAAATTTTGGAACGATCTTAAAAGAAGTCGCCCGGAAGCAAAACCGAAAAATGGATTGCTGATCAGTCTATTTAAAAACAGGTCAGGAATACTAAGTCATTCAAAATTTGGTAAGTGCAATACCCAGAAATCAAGAAAAATATCACATTTCCTGGTGTTTTATGGTTTTATCATGTTACTGGTCGTTACGGCTTTTGCTATAATTGCCGCTATAACTCACAATTACCCTCTGGCATTTACCAATCCTTTTAAAATATTAGGTAATGTTGCTGCTGTTATGCTTGTGATCGGTTTGTCAATAATGATATTGAACAGGTTGATAAATAAAAATTCAATTAACAGCACATATACCGACTGGTCATTTCTTATTTCATTGTTTATTCTTTCAGTATCGGGAGTAGTGGTAGAGGCTGCGCGGTTTTTAAACTGGCAGTCGGCATACCATTTATATTTCTTTCACCTGGTTTGCGTATGGTATGTTATTATCTATTTGCCCTATTCAAAGTTCGGGCACCTTGTTTATCGAACGGTGGCTATAGCATTTGCAAATTCAATCGGAAGAAAGTAATGTGATTTATTTAACCACTTCGGCATTAGGAATTCGGAAATCCGGATAAGATTTATTCTGACCGGTTAAATGTAAATAACTTGTAAGAAATACCTGCACTTAATCTGAGCTGATACATTTCGTAATCGATATTTTTAAAATCTTTTTGAAATATACTTTTGAACCCGACATGAAATTTTGCCCAGAAGAACAATTTCTGAGAAATATTATATCTGTACCCTATCATTATACCGGCATCCCATTTATCAATTTTGTCATTGAAATCGTATTGTGTTGGTGCAGTTCCCGGAAGGATAGCATTATCGGTTATATTTCTGTCATTAGAAAGAACCCCATTCTTACCTTCGGTGTAAAAAGTTCCTTCAAGAATTCTGGAATAATACCCGCCAAAGATTACATACCAGTTTTCTCCTACTTTATAATTTGCACTTAATGGAAATTCTACCTGTCTCAGTTCTACATCGGCTTTTGTTTCGCCTGTAAAATAAAGAACTGTTGTTCCATCATCATTGTTGATGGGTTGACTCCGGACTGTTGCTTTTGCCGAAAAAGCAATTAAATGGTAGTTGCATTCCAGGCTTAGGCTCCATTCCTCATTGAATTCATAATTTACACCTAATCCCAGTGTAGGATATGGCTTTGGTGTACCGCCAGCATCTTCAGGGATATCAGAGAACGGGAAAGGGATGGCACCTCCAACGTCAACTCCCAGATTTGGATATATGCTTAGGATAGAATTTTGTGAATATGCATTGATGCTTAGCAATAAAATCAGGATATGAAATCTTCTGATCATGGGATTATTCATATATAAGCTCCAGGTTATCTATGATAAGGGTGCTTCCGACAGCTCCGGTGAAATAATGACCGTTCACACTCGATGCAAAAACTATTGTAATGTGGGTCGGGTCAAGGCTCGACTCATAAACAAAAGGTATGATAAGTTCACTTAATTCCGGGCCGGAATCTCCTGCCACAACTCGGGCTCTGGCAATTTCTGTGATACTATCGCCTTCTCTGTATTCCAGGATACCATAAATGGTACAGCTGTCGGCACCGGCAATATTCTCAACATTGAATCCGCCAAAAATATTATCCGGATCATTAAGAGTAGCCCTTATATATTCCGGTCCGGCCTGGTATGAAAAATCGATTTTTACGGCGCCTGGTCTGAAAACAAAGGGAGCACCAAATTTTGTAGCCTGTTCCGGATCTGTGGGATTTTGTATCGCACCGTTAATATCGAATTCTCCGGTAAAAAGTGTCGCTGTATTTACCGGAACCATCGTACTTTCTTCTGTCATAAGCTGAACTAAAGTGTTATCGCCATCCTCCAGAGGTATAGTGCCATAAATACTGTATATACTGGTTCCCATGTTTGCTGTTGTCCAAAGAGTGGTTACTTCTTCCATACCTGGCTGCAGAAATGTCTGGTTATCCAAACCTGTCACTTCATGCCAGTCTTCAAAATCGGAATTGGGCAGTTGGTTATCACGCAGGTATACGTGCCAGGTTTTTTCCGAACCGCTTTCAGCCCTTACCGTGTAAACAATAACTTCTTCTTTATCTGTGTATGTTACAGGTACTCCTGATGCAGGTGAAATACTGGCACCTACGGATACTGTTATTGACGGAGTAAGACTTACGGGTATTTCTGATTCATCGATATAATTTTCAGAGAAAATGCTAACAATACTTTTTTCTTCATCTATAAGTATGTCTCGTGTCTCGAAATCCACGATATCAATTGCTGTAACTGAGAAGTTAAGGATAAGAGCTTCATCGGATTTGTCATCATCTTTTTTACAGCCAAATGCTAATAAGGCTAATAGGAACAGAGCTGCTGATTTTTTCATTTTTGTTAAGTGATGGGATTATGAATACAATCTTAATGAAAAAAAGGATAGGTTGGTACTTTATTTATTCGCTGGCCAGCAATAATTATTAAAAACCAATCACATCGATATTCTGAATAGAAGAATCTATCGGTATTGTATCGATATTAACGGCTTTACGCTTAGCCAGTTCATAACGCACTTCGGCTAATGAAAGATCTTTTTTGCTGATATCAACCTGTATATTGAATTCTGTAAACGATTTTCCAATATTTTTTGTTGGTTCGTCTGCAAACAGAGAGTTATCGCTTAGGTATTTCTCGATATCTTTTACCCGATCATTTGGAACATTGAAAAGTATAATAACCTTGTTTTCAGCATTAACAACACCATAAAGGTTCAGAAGAAACATTTTTAGCAATTCTGTTTTGCCGGTATCTTTCTTTAATTCCGGATTTATATAAATGCCTGTTTCAGATTCCAGGACAGTATCGATAATATGCAAACCATAATTTTTGATAGCACTGCCACTCTGGGTAATTTCCAAACCAATATCTGCACCTTCATTTTTTACCTTTGCTTCAGTCTTTCCCCAGGTTTCATAAATCAGTATTCCTTTTGATATTTTTGAAGGTGTTTTATATTTCTGAACAGAAAACGCACTAAATGCTTCAAACTTGCCAATCTTTTTTAAGGCACTTTGTATCCAGTTTAAGGCCAGGTAAGGCATTTCAGATACAACTGTTATGAGTTCTTTATTATCAGTGATATAGTTAAGGAATTCCTCTAAATTCCTGTGCTTGTCTTCTTTTACAATTCCTACAAGTTTAACATCACCTCTTTTAAGCGATAGTACTTTTTCCAGTTGGAGGTCAGTTTTGTATTCAAGTTTTAACTCGAGTATACGTTCTTTGATCCAGTCATCTCCTGCTATTGCAACATCGAGTTCCCCGATTCCCAGCTGGGATCCGAATTCCTGTGGGCGACCATCCCATCCAAATAAAAAGTTCGTGGTACTAAACTGACTTGGTCCGCCCTTTTCGTATCCCGATGTTTTAAATCCTGCTTTCTCCAGGAGTTGGATCAGATTGCCACCCCGGTTTGGGTTTGCCAGCGATCCGGCAGGCATTCCTACAATGAGATTCTCTTTTTTCATTTTATCTGGAACAGGTTATTGAATTATTTTTATTTATCGATGAAATGTAGCTTATTGCCTTCAATTTTTCTATAGTAACATGAAGCATGAGGCAACCCGTTTTCTTTCCTGGCGTGACAAGCCCCTTCTCCCATAGGTGTAACCATGTACAGTAGTGAATTTTGTTCGCAGTTGATTCGGATCTCTTCAATCTTAAGCATATCTCCCGATGTCATGCCTTTTTTCCACAGTTCATTACGACTGCGGCTAAAATAAGTGGCATAACCACTTTTAACTGTTTCTTTAAAAGCCTCCTTATTGGCAAATGCCAGAATTAATACTTCCTTCGTTGTATAGTCTTGTGTCACAACAGGAATTAGCTTATTTCCGTCATCACCGAAATCCAGAAGGAGATCTTCTGTGTATTCTTTGCTCATTGATATTTGATTTGTTGAGGTGGCAAATGTAAAGGTTAGCATCTATAAATTAAAATTTTGTAAGTAAAAAAGATGTATATTAATTAATAGTATGTAACTTAATAATAGAACTGATAGTATATCAGGTAACTTAATTATAATTGAGAAAGAATTAATAAGATTACATATAAGATATTTTACAGAATTTTTGAAATGAGGTATATCTGTTTGACAATATCATTTTTTTTAGAACTTACCGGAATTGTATTATCCGGGCAGTCTTCTTATGAGGTTGAACTCAGAGATCAGTTATATGAAAGGTGGAGATGGACAGAATATAGTGAACTTCAGGGTAGCGGATATCTTTGCATGAAGGAAGCCGCCGACAGAACAATCTGGTTTGGTGTAAATGATGGCATTATACATTACGATGGTATATCGTGGGTTCATTATAATAAAGAAGATGGTTTGGATGGTCATGAAGTAAATCAGATAGAATGCGACAGGGATGGAACTGTATTCATCAATACCAATTATGCAATTTTTAAATATACTGATGATAATTGGGAGAAGGTATTTCCTTTAGATTCATTATGGGTGGGTGAATTTGGAAATTTTCAGCTTGTCGATGAAGGAATGCTTATTGCCACATTCGAGGGAGTTATTCAGTCAGCAAATGATCAGGTTAGATTAATAACTTCTGAAAGTAAGAGAGATTCTTTAGTTAAGATCTTTCCTGAATGGAACTTTTTTACAATGCCTTCTGAAATTGAGAGTAAATGTGATAAGAAATACAGGCATTTTGAATGTCATCAGAATGTTGTTTATCAGGACAGATTACAGAATATTTGGTTTTCATTTTTTAATAATCTGATAAAATTCAGCGCCAAATCACCATCCGTTTCCTCAGCATGGAGAATTTATAACGAGAAAAACGGGTATTCCCTAGGGCGTGATCCGCTAATAAGGCAGTTAAGAAATGGAGAAATCTGGGTATTGTGCGAACAGTTTAACCTGGGCATATATTCATTTAATGAAGATGAGATTGATTATTTTGAATTGAGTGATTTTGGAGGGAACAACAGAAATGTTTCGATAGAAGAAACACCAGACGGAATTATTTGGGTAGGTGGTTACAGTTTACTTCACGCGTTTAAGGACGGGAAATGGGTTGTTTATGCGCCTCCGGAAATGCCGTTTCCTACTGCCAGGTTAACAGTTGATTATACTACTGATGGTAATTTATGGCTCGGTTGTAAAAGAAATAAGATTTTTCGCGTTAAATACGATCAGAATCACTGGACCAGTTATGATAAATTAAATTTTCAGGCCAGTGATAAAAACGGTGATCTGTGGTTTATCGATGTTAACGGATTTGTAGTGCGATACCAGAGCACTGATAAAAAATGGATGGTATATAAAAATTCTAAAAATATTATTAATGCTCCGGTTTCTGTTCGTATTACCCGCGCAGGGGATGTATGGGTGCACGGCAGTAATAATTCGACAGCTGCTGTATCGCTGTTCAGGAATAATGAATGGAAGATGTATACTTTTCCCGAATTGTCATACAATATAGATTACAGAGCTTTTTGTGAAGCAGATGACGGTACTGTCTGGTTAGGTGCGGGAAATGAGGCACTTGAAGATGAAGGCCATAAGGGGGGCGTAATTAAAGTAACATTTACAGAAGAAGGAGATATTAATTTTAAACATTTTCCGGCACCTGTTGCACCGTTTCAAATGTCAGGAATGGCGCAAACATGCGACAGTCTGCTTTTTTCCGGGGGAGCTTACGTAAATTGTTTCGATGGTTCCCAATCGTTTATGGTAAACAAACATATCGATTTCAGGAGCGACTGGATTGACGTTGTGCATCGGACTAATACAGGTAAACATTGGATCGGTAAAGGAGGAGTTGGTTTGTTTTATTATGATTATCAAAATGACAGTATAAGAAAGTTCACTGTTACCGATGGAATTGCAAGTAATATGACATCATTTATTTCAAGCAATAGCGATTCAGATGTAATTGTTGCAACAGACCGTGGAATTAGTCGGTTCGACGGATACTCATGGAATACTTATGCATTTCCCGAAGAACTGAAAATTGACAGGGAGGGTGGTACTATACATGTTATTGATTCAAATGAGATATGGATCAATATTTCATCCAGGGCGTGGTTTATGCGTTCAATACCTTCCGATTCAAAAATCCGGCCGGATAATTCAGAATTTTATTGTGTCCGTTATACCGCTGATAATAATCCTCCGGTAACCCGACTGCTTATTTATCCGGAGAAGGTTTCTTATTTTGCAAGTACCATTGTCGAATGGGAAGGAACAGATTATCTTAATGAAACTTCAAAGGATGAACTGCAATTCTCTTACAGGATTGATGAAAAGGAATGGTCACCATTTACAAAGAGCAGTAAGTTCATTATTGATAATAAGCAGGGCGGTATTCATACCTTTGAAGTCAGATGCAGGGATAACGCATTTAATGTAGAGAGTAAACCGGCAATTATCAGATTTAAAGTTATTCCGCCTATATATTTCCAGGCCTGGTTTATAATTCTTATGGTATCATTCCTGATAATTATTTCTTATTTAGGGGCAAGGGTACTGAGAAGAAGAGCAGAACTAAAAAAACTGAATCAATATCTTCTTAATTCGAATAACGAACTTAACAGTAAGAATACTTTATTACAGGAAAGGCAATTACATATTGAAGAACAGGCTGAGGAGCTTAAAGTAAAAAATGAACAATTAAGTGAACTAAATGCAACAAAAGATAAGTTTTTCTCTATAATAGGGCACGATCTTAGAAACCCAATGAATTCAATATTGGGATTTTCCGAATTGTTATACAATAAACATCAAAAGCTGGATAATAAAAAAAGAGAATTGTATATAAGAAGCATTAAGGATTCAGCAAAGAAAACCTATGATTTACTTGAAAATCTGCTCGAATGGTCACGCTCACAAAGCTCTCAGTATATACCAAAACCGGAAAAAATATCTATTGATGAAATATTAACCAACAACCTTATTTTATTAAAGGATCATTATTCAAGGAAAGATATTACAGTAATTTCCGAGATTGATAAAGATTCAGAAGCATTTTCCGATAAAAATATGGTTGATACCATAATACGAAATCTAATAACAAATGCTATTAAATTTACTCCTTCGGGAGGGTTGGTTACCATTTCATGTCAACAGGCAAACAATCAGATTATCATCTCGGTAAAAGATAACGGCGTGGGAATTCCGGGTAATATAGCCGATCAGATATTCAACATTGACAGTTCTTATCATACAAAAGGTACGGCAGGAGAAACAGGAACAGGTCTTGGCTTAATTCTTTGTAAAGAATTCATTGAAAAGAACGGTGGCACAATCTGGATGGAAAGCGAAGAAAATAAAGGGAGCATATTTTCTTTTACTTTACCGGTAAAAAGATGAGTTATGTTCTAATATTTAATTCGGATTTTAGGATAATTTATTTGACAGGTAAATAACTGTATTCAACCGGATGTTTTTCAAGTATTTTTCTAAGCTGTTTTCTTGTAGGATTCAAATGATATTCCTTTATTTTATTCTCTTCCTCCGGGTCTTTAATTTCCCTGATTCTTGTTATCGACCTTAACGAGTCAATTTCTGATGACCTTACCAAAGGATCAAATAATAATGAATCTGAAGTCAGTTTCATTATGGAAATTTCCCATAATTCGTTATCACTTAATTTATTTAAAAATAAATAACCTTCATATTTTCTTAAAACATCATTATTGTCAAGATTAAATAATGTATCTACCATATACGAGCTGTAACTTGCAGAATCGCCGAAAATTCTTATAGCTATAACCCAGTTTTCATCTATATATACGGTTGTATCATGATTAATCACCGTGTCAATATCTTCATATAATTCTTGTCTGGTCATTTTTGAGAATTCGAACTCTTCATGCAGAATAATAATCGAATCGATCGTTAACACCGAGCTGTCTTTAACATTCAGATATTTTCCCAGATATTCTGCAGGCAGGTAATGTAAATTCTTTATTCTTTTGGGTTGAGCCTTTTTAAAAAGTACTTTGGGTTTGCAGTTGACAAACACAAGAAATATTAAAAGTATAGGAAGATATTTAAATATTCGACGCATAAGGAGGATTTTAAAAAATTAATTACTGATTAAATATCTTTTTTTACGATAGCACAATAATCATCTTCTAACTCAATATAACCATGTTCATAACAAAAATAGTATGTATTACCTGTCCTGCTTTTATATACATGGGTATGGTAATCAAAATTAAATCCACTGTCAATAAGCTTGGTTCTAAGGATTTTAGTTTTCCCGTTTGGATTTAATTCAACTAAAATTCTCCTGTTTTTTTTTAATATACTGTTAATTTTTCTGATGTAATTATTATATTCTTTACTATTCCTGTTATTAAATTCCGTTCTGCACTGATCGGAACAGAATTTTTTATCTATTCTGCCAAAAATTGTATCGCCACAAACCGGGCATATTCTTTTTTTATCCATAACGTAAATTACTTAAGTATTTGATAATTTGCATAAAATACGTTTACAAACGTTTATAAACGTATACAAATGGGTAATATACGAATAATTTTAACCAGACACCTTTACTTTGTTCCTGAAATTTATATTCGTTAATCAAAATTATTTTATCATGAAAAATTTAAGGAACAGAGTACAGTTAATTGGAAATCTTGGTATTGACCCGGAAGTAAAAGTCTTTGATGGTGGTCGTAAACTGGCAAAATTTTCATTAGCCACTTCACAAAGTTATACCAATGGCAATGGTGAAAAAGTTAAGGATACACAGTGGCATAACATTATTGCCTGGGGAAAACTTGCCGAAACGGCTGAAAAGTACCTGAAAAAGGGCAGTGAAATTGCACTTGAGGGGAAAATTGTTTATCGCAGCTATGACACCAAGGAAGGGCAAACACGTTATATGACAGAGATTGTACTTAACGACTTCCTGATGTTTCCAAAAAGAACACCTTCCAAGAATACTCAGTAAAATAACCCGGAAACCGGATTATAAAAGGCAGATCTATTAAAGATCTGCCTTTTTTGTTCTTATTTATCTGGTTTTATATATATTTTTATTTCGGTTACTTTACAGATTTTCAATTATATTTTCTGATGATTTAATTGTTATTTTTATCTTTCTTCAACTTTTAACGTATTATTGTATTTTCACTTTTGTTTGTTTACAATTGTTTTAAGTTTTTCGACTGGAATATTTTAAATTTTAAAACACCAAAAAATTTTTCAGGAGGTAATAGTGAGTGTTTCAGAAATCCATAATGAAAGCAATCGTCTCTTTCATAAAGTAAAAAGAGGAGACAGTGCGGCTTTCGAAAAACTGTATAAACGTCTTTATCCCCGACTGGACGATTATGCTACAAAGATTTTAAAAGATAAAGTAGTGGCCCAGGACATTTTACAGGAGATTTTTATTAAACTCTGGAGAAAACGAAACGAAATAGCACCTATCAATATCGAAGCCTTTTTATTCAGAATCCTGAAGAATCAGTGTTTGACGCACCTGAAAAACATGAAAGTCTTTGAGAATACAAAAATGAATGTTAAGCATAGCAAAGAAATACAGGAGTTATATCGAATCGATTTCCTGAAAGATGAACCTGTTTTACTTATAGAGAAAGAACTGGAACTGCAGGTTGAAGCAATAATTGAAACTTTACCCGATAAATGCAGAGAAGTGTTCCTGTTGAGCAGAGTGAACGGAATGCGAAACAGAGAAATAGCTGATAAACTGGGTATTAATATTAAAAATGTAGAAAGACATATATCGAGGGCACTAAAATCTTTCAGAGCTCATTTTGGAAATAAAATACCAATAATAGTCATTGGAATTATTCTGACAAATATCTATTCATGAAGAATCTTTCAAACATTATGATGGGTATTTACATACGAAAGATGTTATTATAGTGAATGCATAAATATGGAAAGGGAATTTACAAAATATACAGGTTTAATAGATCGGTACTTATCAGGCAAACTGATTGATGATGAATATAAGCAGCTTACCGACTTTATTAAACAAAGTTACAGGAATAAGGACTATTTTATTGCGCGCACCAATGAGTGGATTCCTCCGCAGGATGCCGTTGTGGATAAAAGTTGGAGATTGCTTTATTGTAAATTAACGCGAGGTGAACAATTAAACAGAAGTTTCCGCGGCAGATTCCGATTACCTAAAACGTTTCTCAGGATTGCTGCTTTATTTATTCTGGCTCTTGCTTGTGGAGCACTGTTATCAATAATAGTTTTAAATAAAACAGTTCAAAATGATAATCCTATCGTATTTAATGCTCCGAAAGGTGAAAAATCGATGATTTGTCTGTCGGATAGTACACGTATCTGGCTTAACGGTGGAAGCCTTATTGAAGTAAGAAAGGATTATGGATTTACAAACAGAATAATAGCACTTAACGGAGAAGCATATTTTGAAGTGACATCAAATAAACGCATTCCGTTTATAGTAGAATCAGGTCAGTTTCAAACAAAAGTTTTAGGGACCAAGTTTAGCGTTGAAGCATATTCCAATCAGAATTACATCAAAACTACCGTGGTAGAAGGAAGGGTTCAGATTGAATCAGCTCAGGATGATTTCCGCCCCCTTGTGCTTAACAAAAAAGAATGTGCGATTTATAATAAAAATACCGGCCATATAGAACTTATTCAGAGCAAAGATGTATTAGCAGCAATATCCTGGACCCAAAACAAATTAATTTTTGAAAATGAACATTATCTGACCGTTCTAAGAAAACTGGAAAACTGGTATGGTGTTGAATTCAAAATAGAAGGTGAGCTGAATTACGAACCATACTATACCATGACGATAAAAACTGAAACACTACGCGAATTGCTTGATCTTATTTATTTCATTACTCCCCTTGAATATCAGATAAATGGCGACAAAGTAACACTGCGCTTTAAAAGCAAAAAGTAAACATACCTAAATAATACTGATTAACCTATGAAAACATTTCTTTCAGAAACAGCCGATTTTTTCCGATGAATTACAGGAAAGTTGGTTCAATTTGATAAAAAGTCTTAAATTTAATACAGCACTCCGAATAATTTATTAATAACAGCAAAGTTTTATAATTAACCCACTAATCTACAAAAATATGAAAAGGAGAATTATTAATCTTAAAAAACACAAAAACGGCCATCTGGCCTTGAAATACCTTCGTATGGTAGTGGCTATTAGTCTGCTAAGCTACGTACAGGTATTTTCGCAAAAAATTACAATAACTTCTTCCAATACTATGAGCATTAAGGAAGTATTGAAAGAGGTTGAAAACCAGAGTGACTACACTTTTATATATGACAACACAAAAGTGGATGTTACTCAGCTGGTAAGTATCGATGCCCGTGATATGGAGCTCGAAAAGGTGCTCGACAAATTGTTTGAAAGCTACGGAATTGAGTATAAAATAAAAGATAATCAGATTATACTCGATACTGAACTTAACAGCAGACAAACAGGTGAAGAAATTACGGTTAGCGGTACTGTTACTTCAGCAATTGACAATGAACCACTTCCTGGAGTGAACGTTTATGTTAAGGGAACTGCTGAAGGTACAATTACCGATATTGATGGTAACTATTCACTTGATGTTCCGAGCGGAAGTGTTTTGGTTTATTCTTTCATAGGATATCTTTCAGAAGAAATTAGTGTTGGTACACAAGGGAATATTGATGTTGTTCTAATTGAAGATATAGCCCAGCTTGATGAAGTTGTGGTAATCGGTTACGGTACTGTTAAAAAGAGGGACCTTACCGGTGCAATGGCATCACTGAAAGAAGAAGACCTGAATAAGGGATTCACAGGCACACCTGAAGACCTTTTTAAAGGAAGGGTTGCAGGGGTTAGAATTCAATCAAACAGCGGTGAACCGGGAGCTGCTTCACAAATACGTATTCGTGGAGTAAACTCAATCAGGACAAATCAGCAACCTCTTTTTGTAGTTGATGGTGTGCCTCTGGATATGCAGAATATTGAGCCAGAATCTGCAATGAACAGAGGTTCCGCTACCAGCCCTTTCCAATATATTAATCCGGATGATATTGCATCAATAGATATTTTAAAGGATGCATCTGCATCAGCTATTTATGGATCGCGTGGTGCAAACGGTGTTATTTTGATCACAACTAAATCCGGTGAAGCAGGGAAAACTGCAGTAACCTATTCCGGTTCATTCAGCCTTTCAAAGATACCAAAGATAATTGATGTTTTAGATGCAGATGAATTTATTGCCGCGCGTGATGATATTTATGAAGGAACTGGTAATGAAGAGTATACAGAGTATCATTACGGAGCCAATACAAATTGGCAGGAAGAAGTTCTGAGAACAGCCAAGTCGCAAAAACACCATTTATCTTTCACAGGTGGTGTCGGTGAATCATCATATTATGGTTCTGTTGGTTATTTAAAACAGGAAGGTATACTTAAAAATTCTGATCTTGAAAATTTTAATGCACGTTTTAACTTAACTCAAAAAGCACTGAACGATCGCATTAATGTTCAGACTAATCTTACTGTTTCTAATATCAAACAGCATCGCTTACCTATTATGGAACAAACCGGAGCTCCCGGAGACCTTCTTATTCAGGCAATTCAAGCCAACCCGACTATGCCGGTATATGACACAACAGGAGAATACTTCCAGATGCGCGGTATTTATAATCCGGTTGCCATGCTCGATTATGACAGGAATGAAACTAAAACTACCAGAGTAATAGGAAGCTTTACACCTTCTGTCGAAATTTTAAAAAATCTGGTATATAAGGTAAATATTGGTATTGACCACTCCAACAGTATCCGCCGTGAAGACAGATATTCCGATCTTCAGGATGCCAATGGAATGGCAAATTCTTCTATCAGACAACATGCTATCAATAATTACGTCATTGAGAATACTATGAACTATTCTTTGACCTTAGCTAACAATCATATTATAAACGTGTTGGCAGGGCATTCTTATCAAAAGGTTTTAACAGAATATATGGGCACATGGTCGACAAACGTTCAGAATGATGAACAGTTAAGGCCATCATATAATATCGAGACTGCAGATGAAAACCCATCCTATTCGGGTGCCACACTAGACGAGATGCAGTCATATTTCGGCAGGGTACATTACAGCTTTATGGGTAAATATTTATTAACAGCTTCACTAAGACGTGACGGTTCGTCCAAATTCGGTGAAAACAATAAATATGGTAACTTCCCTTCATTTGCTGCAGCGTGGACATTATCTGAGGAAGGTTTTATCAGAAGCCTGAATATTTTTGATAATTTGAAGATAAGGGCCGGTTGGGGTAAGATCGGTAACTCTGAAATTGGCCGCGGCCATTCTTCATTTGCACTGGATTCAAACCCATTTAGTACAGGTATTTTAAATGGTACGACCGATGATGTTATTTATGGTCTTGTACTTACAAGAACAACCAACAGGGATATTCAATGGGAAGCAACTGCTTCAACAAACGTAGGTATCGATTTTGGTGTTCTGAATAACAGGGTTTATGGTAGTGTTGACATTTATAATAAGAAAACAGAAAATATGTTACTCCGTGTTAATGCAAAACAACCTGCCCCGACACCATACCAAATCGTTAACCTGAAAGATGGTGAGGTAACAAATAAAGGAGTTGAGATCTCATTATCAGGAGTGGTATTATCAAAAAGTGATATGAGCCTTACTTTAACCGGTAACTTTACAAGGAATAGAAACGAAATGAACGGTTTAAAGATAACCCGTATTATGACCGGAGCTGCAAATGGTCAGGGTATGAGTGACGTTAATGTACAGGCCATTACAAATGGTTATCCGATCAATGAGTTTTATGGATACCGGTTCCTTGGATGGGATGAAGAAGGCTTTGGAATATACCAGCAGGGTACACCTGATCCGGAAACTGGTGAAGCAGAAGATACACTTGTGTATCTGGGTTCTCCGCACCCCGATTTTTTCTGGGGCCTGAATATAGAGTTCCGGTATAAGATATTCACACTTACAGCATTCCTGGAAGGTGTTCAGGGACAACTGATATATAACAATACTGCTAACTCAATTGCAACAATGGGTAACCTGAACAATGCAAGAAACACATTCCCAAGTACTGTGGAAACAGGAGAAAATGTTGACAATGATATCAGGTTCTCTAACCGTTTTCTTGAAGATGGTTCATACATAAGATTGTCAGATGTGACATTAAGTTGTGCTGTTCCTGTTGAGAAAATAAAAGCAATTAGCCAGTTGAACCTTTTTGTTAAGGGTACTAACGTTCTTCTGATTACCGACTATACAGGTTACGATCCTGAAATAAACTCGGATGCATCTGTTGATGAAGTTAATTCAATAAATGTTGACAACTCAAGTTATCCGAAGGCAAGGACCATTACTTTTGGTGCAAACATTACTTTTTAGGATATTATTAAACTATGTATTAACAGTATAAAACAATATAAAATGAAAAAGATTAAAATAAAATATATAATTGCACTGGTGCTTTTTTTACCAGTACTGTCATGCACCGACCTTGAGGAACAATTCCTTGATGAAACAGACGGTAGCGAAAACCTGGTGCCTGAAAACATTGAACAGCTGATTGTGCCGGCATACGGTACTCTTTTCCGCCTCTGGACAGGTGGCGACGTCACTAATAACGACCGCCTGGGTGGCGGACTATGCCCGATCCAGCAATTTTCAACCGACGAACAGTTTATTCCTACACGCGGTCTCGACTGGTTTGATGGAGGAAGATGGCAGGCAGATTATATGCACACATGGAATCCTGAACATCCTCATATTACACAGCTTTTTAACAGACTTGCTACAGGGGTAGCAAGAGCAAACTACAGCAGGCTTCTGCTGGATGATTTTGTGGTCGAAGAAGATGATGTTGATCTACAGGAAACAATAGATCTTTTCCGCGCTGAACTTCGGTTCTTAACATGTTACTATAATTGGTTATTCATGGATATTTATGGTAAAGTTCCTTATCGTGATTATACAGCAACTGATTTTGGTGTAGATCCTGAAATGTGGGACAGAGAAACTGCATTCGTTAATATAACTGAAGAGTTGAACGAACTGATACCATTGCTTGCTAATAAAGGAGAATATCCATACGGCCGTCCTACAAAAGACGCCGCGCGTATGCTGTTGGCAAAATTGTATTTAAATGCCGAAGTATATTTAGATGATCCAATGTACGATGAATGTCTTACAATTGTTAATGATCTGATCAATTCCGGCAGATATGAACTCGCTGATGTTTTCTGGGATATGTTTGATGTTGACAATGCAGCTAATTCAGAAGTAATTTTTGCAGCCGTACAGGACGATGAAGTGAATATGGGTAATGATGGCGGATGGAATGTTCATTTCCAGGTAGCGTTTATATACAACCAGGCATGGAATGATAATATTACCGGTGGATGGAACGGCGTTTGCACTCCGGAAACTTATGCCATGAATGTGATAGCTAATACTGATACAGCACTTGACATGAGATGGAGGGATGACAGATATTATAGCGATAACTATATGTATCTCGGTTATAACTATGGTCAGCAATATTCAAGAGGAAGCGGAGATTCATTATCATTTGGTGGACAAAATGTATTCTACACCTGGAACAGCCCGCTAAGTGGTGCAACCCGTTCAAATGGTGCAAGAACAATTAAATTTCCGCCTCCGACAGGATCTTCTGTTTCACCAACCAGATATCCAAACGACTACCCGATTTTCCGTATAGCCGATGCTTATCTGATGAGGGCTGAGTGTAAACTGCGTCTTGGTGATAATTCTTCACCAACCCCTGTTGAAGATGTAAATGCAATACGCAGAAAACGTAATAAGCTTGGTCAAAGCGATGCAGGTTTGGATGTTACATCAATGGACCTTGATAAATTATTGATTGAAAGGGGAATCGAACTTCAGGCAGAGAACCACAGGCGTACCGATATGATACGTTTCGGAACATACCTGGAGCCAAAAGACAATAAACCAAATGCTTCTCCGGAAACAAGGCTGGTTTGTCCTATACCTTTGTCTGCAATTGATGCATACGGTCATCCCGACTGGCAAAATCCGGGATACTAAAGAATTCTCTTCTCTGTCTTCTGCCATGGCAAACCATGGCAGAAGATTTTTTGTTTTATTTCGTAATCTTCACACCATATTTTGTTTTCCAGGTTATTTTACACTTGATAACTGATATATAAATACTAAAATATTCAATGCATAGATCTTACACATGAACACTTGCACCTGGTTATACCCATGATGGACCTCTAAGGGTCTAAGGTCAAAATTACGAGGATAATAAATAGCCAGTCTTACAAAATTTTGTGGAATATTAAATGCTGACATTATGAAAAGATTGATTGAGAAGTTTATGAAAACCGGCAAAATATTAGATATGTCGTTACCTGGCATATTAATTATCGTAATGTCGGTGATTTTGGTCTGCTGCAAGAAGGATGACCCTTTGGTCATTGACGATGACGATGATGACACAACTGGTTTTGAGGTTGTGGTCTATAGTCCTGTCGATATTGAAAAAACCAATCCGATTAAACTGTATATGCATTTTATGCCCTGGTTCGAAACCAATGAGAGTTCTGAAAGCGGGGCATGGGGATACCACTGGACTTTAAATAACAGAGACCCGAATACCATTGTTGATGAAGAAACAGGGAAAAGGGAGATCGCGTCCCATTTTTACCCGCTTACGGGGCCTTATCACAGCGGCGATGATGATATTATTGAATACCAGCTGCTGTTAATGAAATATGCCGGTGTCGATGGCATCATCGTAGACTGGTACGGGACTTATGACCTATACGATTATGCGGTTAATTTGGAAAACTCTGAAGCGGTAATTGATATTACTGACAAGGTAGGGATAGGTTTTGCAATTATGTACGAAGACAGAACCGCTGCGGCAGTGAGGGATAACGCCATGGAAGAAGATATTGTAGATGCGGCAACAACTGATATTGATTATATCGATTATTATTACTTCTCTGAGGATAACTATATCGAAGTAAACAGTGAACCTCTTTTAATGGTTTTTGGACCAACCTCAATTCAGACTGAAGCGCAGTGGACAGACATTTTCTCAGGGATCTCTTCGCGATGCTTCATGACACTCTGGTACGAGAGCAACGATGCCGGGGCCAATGCATGTGGTGAATATTCTTGGGTATATCAGGATAATACGCATATTGTAAATTTCTACAGCTCACGTGCGCCTTCACTCGATTTCGCTATCGGCAGTGCATATCCGGGATTTAAAGATTACTATACAGAAGGAGGTGTAACCGATAACATAGACTGGGTAATCGAACACGACGGTACCAATACACTTTCGGCAACGCTGGGTATGGCAACCGGCAATATCGATCATGTGCAGCTTGTAACATGGAATGATTACGGTGAAGGTACGATGATTGAGCCTACTGAGGAGTTCGGTTTTGACTTTGTCGAAGAGATACAGAGTTTTGCGGGAGTATCGGGTTACGACGTTTTTGAAGATATATTCACACAGTATGAACTCAGGAAGCAATATGCTGATGTTGATTCAATACAGAAATATCTGGATCAGTCATTTTATTACTTTGTTTCCCTTCAGGTTGATAAGGCCAAGGAAATTTTGAATGAATTCGAATAATAATATAACACTGAATTTAAACCAGACAGTTTAGTATTCAGTGCCGTTAAAATCTTGCTAATTGTTAGGGTTATAATAATAGCAATTTTTGGTGTATTTGAAAAAGGGCAGTTCTTATATAGGACTACCCTTTTTTCATCTCCAATTTATTGTATTCCAAATAATAAAGTTATTTAATTATTTTACCACAAAGCTCTCAAAGTACGGCACAAAGGCACCAAAGGTCTAATTAACAAAGAAATCCAACTCTGAATTATGAAGTGATTCCTTT
>JAFGIP010000086.1 GCA_016929525.1 Bacteroidales bacterium | reverse complement strand
TGACCATATCGGGGGCGGTTTTTCACGTTATTCAACGGATGAGAACTGGCATGTACCACACTTTGAAAAGATGTTGTATGATAATGCACAACTGGTCAGCCTTTACACACATGCCTGGCAGTTGACAAAAAATCCTCATTATAAGAGAATTGTATACGAAACACTTGAGTTTATCGAAAATGAAATGACTTCCTCAGAAGGGGGCTTTTATTCATCACTCGATGCAGACAGTGACGGTGAAGAGGGGAAATATTATGTCTGGACTAAAAAAGAGGTTGAATCGATCCTTGGCGATGAAGCACCACTTTTTATCGAATATTTTAATATTACTGATACCGGTAACTGGGAAGATGGTAAGAATATTCTCTATAAGAAACTCATAAATGATGAATTTTCAAAAAAATTCAATACCGGTCCGGACGAAATACAAAATAAGATAGCTGAAAACCGGGAAATCTTGATGAAAGTCCGCAGTAAAAGAGTAAAGCCCGGACTTGATGATAAAATACTTACATCGTGGAATGCCCTCATGCTTAGAGGATATGTTGACGCTTACAGGGCATTTGGAGAAAATAAATTCCTGAAAACGGCTCTTGAAAATGCTGATTTTCTGACTAAGAATGCCATCGGTAAGAATAATGATATTACCCGCAACTATAAAAACAGGAAATCTTCAGTCCCCGGCATGCTAGACGACTATGCTTTTACGATTTCTGCATTTGTGGATTTGTATCAGGCAACCTTTGATGAAAAATGGTTGTATAAAGCATATGAACTGGCAGAATATACAATTCAGCATTTTTTCGATACCTCTACGGGCATGTTTTATTATACACCAGACTCTGATTCTGATCTGATAGCCAGAAAAATGGAGATATCAGATAATGTAATTCCCTCATCGAATTCCGAGATGGCAAACAATCTTTTCTTGCTGGGTAATTATTTTAATAATGAAACATTGATTCAAAGAGCTAAACAGATGTTTAACAATGTTCACAGTAATATAGAGCATAATGTTTTATACCATGCTAACTGGGCAATTTTGGGAATACATTTTATAAAACCCTTATATGAGGTTGCAATTGTTGGTTCAGATTGGGATAGCATAAGAAAAACTTTAGATAAAAATTATCTTCCGTCTGCCATTTTCCTTGGAGGAAAGGACGAAGGAACTTTAAATTTGCTAGAAAATAAATTGGTGCCTGGCCAGACAACTATCTATGTTTGTGTTGATAAAGCATGTAAAATCCCTGCCACTGATGCGAAAGAGGCATTGAAACAAATGAAATAAACAATATAAATATATTCTCTTCCAGAACTGAGATTTAATTATCCAGGTAACTGTAATAGAGTTAAGAGATACACTTTTTAAAGAAGACCGGGAAAAAATTTTGTGGCAGATTTTGCGAATTTTGTGGCAGATTTTGTGGCAGGAAAGACAAAGCCCTTGATAATCAAGGGGTTTTGAGGGTGTGGGGGGCGGTGCGGACGGGACTCGAATACTTATATTAGTGGTCAGCATATTAGCATGCGCATTTTGAACAATGCGCTAATCCGGAATATTAAACCCAAATTATGTGGATTACTGTCATCAACCTGATCTTTAATAACTTTCCTTTTGGAACATTATCCTGTCTATCTCCAGTGCTATATCATCATCATTTATCCGAAGGTAATGTGCTGTGTTTTTTACGTTCATATGCCCCAACATGATTTGTAATAAATAGGTTGTTGGAGATTTCAGGTAAGATTCAGATTACAGACTTCAATAATTAAAATAGATTATAGTTTTCTAACCCTTTCAGGTTTTACTTCCTCCAACATACTCTTGACATCTTTCTTATGAACCGATTTATAATGATTAATCATGTCAAGGTCCTTGTGCCCGGTGAATTTGGCTATTCGGTCGTCTGGGTATCCTAATTCTGCCAGTATTGATACTGCACAGTTTCTTGCCCAATTGTTTGATATTCGCTTAAATATTTCAATCCATTCAATTTTTGCTTCTTTTAAATCAACTTGCTCTCCCTTGAACATCAATGTTCGATTTAATCCTGCTACGAAAGCAGCCTTTTTTAATAGTATATTGTATTGATGAACCTTTATAAATTCCTTAAAAATATTTGGGTATTTATTCAATATAGGTTTAAGATAGTTCTGATTAATCGTATTCAGTACTTCATCGTCGGTCTTATGCTGATTAAACCATACTTTTATTCCTTGCGAATCTTTGTGGAAATTTTGCTCTGATAATCTGTAAAAGTCTTTTTCACGTAATCCACCTAACCAAACCTGAAGAACAAACATATCACGCACTAATCCAAGCTTTTTGTCTTCAAATTTAAATCCATAGAAATAGTCAAATTCTCTCTTGTAGAGGGCATGGGTATTTATAAAAGATTTCGGTCTGTATTTGATCAAGGATTGCTTCGATTTCTTTTTGTAAAGTGTAAACCGTTTATAATCTTGATTATCTATCAATTTTAACTCATAAAACAGATAATCACCAAATGTTTTCAGATGTTTTGCATACTTAGCAATTGTTGGGATGGAATATGGTTGCCTGTCAGTTCCATCCTTTTTAAAAGAATATCCTTCTTTAATCAGGTGCTCAAAGAATCTGTAAAGCCATGGAGAAGAAAAATCGACCACCTTACAATTGTCGTCAGTTTTATCAATATATTCCTTAATTGCATATCGGGGCGAATTATATGAATCAGGGGCATACTCGGTAATAAAATTATCCCAATAATCTAAAATGTACTTTTTTTCATACAACCCCATTGATTTTTTCAATTTGTCATATCTTGGATCTTCACTTTCGCTAATAAAATCTATAAATTCAGTTTGGCTGGCAAACGCACCGTCCTGTTCATCCACAATTAGTTCACCGCTTGCAATTCTTCGTTCATTCTCTAAAGCATTAATTTCGTTAATGTAAGTAAGGTTGATTATGTTTTCCTGATTTATCTGTACGTTTTTATCAAGGAGTTCCTTGACAGCAAATTTCACATCATTTTCAACCTTTGAAAGAAGACTATTAATTTCCCGAATGCTTTTATGGTAGGTACCACCTATTATATATCCCTTGTTCCAGTGTTCTTTCTTTACACTTATTGGCAGCTTCTCATGGTTTATATAATCATAAACCGGAATATTGAAGTCACTTCCTTTACGAATTCTGACTCTTATAAAAACCTGATGCCCACTTTTGCTTGCATATGGTCTTAGCCATCTTAAGGTAGTAAAAACCTTTGCCATTATTGTATCCCTAAATTGTATCCCTGCAAAGATAATTAATAATCAGGTAATTCCAAGGCTTGCTATGCAAATAAGTGCCTTTTTAGTCCTGGTAGGACTACTGAAATAAGCCTTTAAGTCATTGTAATTAAAGGGATTG
>JAFGIP010000085.1 GCA_016929525.1 Bacteroidales bacterium | reverse complement strand
AATTTTGTATTTTCTTCTGTTTTCATAATGAGTCAAGTAAATCATTTATCTTTTATACTTGACACACTTTTTTGAACAGTCTCGATTGCCACGCTACGCCTGCCTAACTGTCGTCACGGCAGGCAAGCTCGCAATAACGCACGGTTCTAATCAATTCATCATTTCATCGGACAACAATTACACGAATCAACAGTTCAACCCCTCCCTCTGACCTCACTGACTCTCCTGTGAGGAGAGAACCGCCAACGCACGGAGTTGAAGTTTAAAGTTTAGATTCCAGATTCTAACTACTAACTACTAACTTAATCAATTCATCAATTCATATCAACAGTTAATTCGATTCAACAATTACACTCCCATCCTCAGGAGGGGAAATATTGTCTTGTCCTATAATAGGTTCTCACAAAATGTAGTCTCCTCTTGAGAGGATTCCGATAGCTATCGGGATAGAGGTGTGTAATTACTAATAATCCCTGAAAGCTTCCCTGCAACTTTTTACGATATACGAGAAGGAAGCACTACAATTCCTGCAGGGTCAGATATAATAAACAAAGAAGAAGATTTGGATTTGATAATGGAAGATAAAATTGTATTTTACAGGAAGAAAAGAAGTTGAACAGTTATAAATATAATTACGTTGGCAAACTTTAAGAATGCACGTAAGCGGGATTAAATTCTGCGACTAATGCACAAAAGAGACAGAGAAATGATTTTTAACAGAATATTACTTACACTCCCGGGTAATTGTAACACCGGGGTAATGAATTTTAAACTATCCCGGAGTATTTGCACCCGGTTCTTTAATTCCAATGCTGTGAAAAAAACAACTTTGATTATCGTTTTATTTATGGTTCTGATTAATTGTTATACCAGCCAGCCAATGCAAACGGTTAATAAACATTACATTAAATCAACTAATAATGAATACGTGAAATTCTTTCTCGTTAAAATTCCTGATGATTTTGGTGGTGATATTTCACGCCCTCTCGTTGCTGTAAATGCTAAAATTGATTCAAAACAGGTATTAACAAATGAGGATAAAATAGCTTTTGCCCTTCAGGCTCTTTTTGAAATAAAAACTTACGAGTATGGACATTATGGACTTCAAAATCCATTATATCTTTCGACATTAAATGTTGAAAGTATTACGAAAACAAATGAAATTATCAATATAAATCTAAAAGGTGAAATTATAGGTGTGGGATCGATGGCCGATATTTTTATACAAATGCAAATAACACAGACCATAGAACAATATGCCGATAAATATAGTATTACATTGAACAGTTCTGAAAAAGAGTGGCGTTGTGCTTTAGATTACAGTGGTTTGTGCGAGTGAAGAACCACAGTCCTGGTATACTCACATCGGGGATTGTAGCTCCGAGTTAAAAAATATATACTAATAACATATTTCTTGTGTCAGTTTGTTAAATATATGGATGAGTTGGGCAGTTATTGTTAAATAATTACTAATCTTCTCAGATAGACATTGTATTTTAAATATTAATTTCAGCATCAATATAAAAACTTTAAAAGATGTCAAGAACAGATGATATTATTTCAGGACTTCATGCAATTGCCAATGATTATAGCTTATTTGCTATTATTTGGCATTTCATATTTTATTCTCTAATAGTCATATTGTTATTAAAATGGGAACCATCCAACAAATTAATGGCTCTTTTAATTTGTCTGCCCTTATTTTCAGTTGCAGTTTTTGCTTGGTTATCCGGCAATCCTTTCAATGGAATGCTTTTTTCAATGCTCACAATTCTTATTTTAATATTTGGACTCAGGGCTTCTTCTCAACCAATCAGTTTATCTCAACTACCTTTTTTTATTATTGGACTAATTATGATTGTATTTGGATTAGTTTATCCACATTTCATTGAAACCAGCTCGGTAATTAAATATTTATACGCCTCACCGGTTGGATTAATCCCTTGTCCAACATTATCTATTTTGATCGGATTCATCTTATTATTTAACGGATTCGGTTCGCAGTCCATTACTCTGACTTTTATAATTTTTGGCCTATTTTATGGAGTTTTTGGAGTTCTGAAACTTGCTGTTTATTTGGATTTCTTTTTAGTCTTTGGGACTCTCACACTCCTAATAAGATATATTTTGATATTAATAAAATAACCAGTGCATAACAGGCAATATAAAAAATTGGCTTCGCCGAGCTCGCAAGCCTTCGGCCTGGCTCGTTTGGAGTTGAAGTGGTATTTAAAGTTTGTGCCCCGTAACAACTATATGTAACGTTTGATAGGAACGTAGCCCACACTCTCCGACTTTTCATATTGCGAGGAACGTTAATACATAATTACTACTATGAAGGACAGAGTTGAATCAGAAAGAAGTTTTTGGAATTCTTTTGCTAAAAAATATGATAAATTCATCAGCAAAAACCTTTCAAAGACATACGAAATAATACTTTCCAACCTGAAAAATGATACTGATCAGACAAAGAACCTGCTGGAAATTGGTACAGGGACCGGAATAATTGCTTTAGAGCTCAGTAACATTATCTTAAAAATTACTGCCATAGATATTTCCCCGGAAATGATACATATCGCAAAAGAAAAATGTAATCAACAATCAATAACCAACATTGATTTCAGGGTTGGAGATTCATGTAATCTTGAGTTTCAGGACAATACTTTTGATACAATCATAACATCAAATGTTTTGCATTTGCTGTTCAGACCTGACCTGACATTATAGGAAATGAAAAGAGTACTGAAAAAAGACGGCCGGATCATAATCCCGACTTATT
Organism: Bacteroidales bacterium; assembly: GCA_016929525.1. Taxonomy (GTDB): domain Bacteria; phylum Bacteroidota; class Bacteroidia; order Bacteroidales; family UBA10428; genus UBA10428. Next base: position 24,839 of record JAFGIP010000085.1, on the reverse strand, counting down.
GCCATGGGGAGGACCTGAAAAGCCATATAATATCAAGATTAATGGGACTGTCAGGATTTAAAGCCAGAACAAGGTGGTCCATAGCTTCTTTTAAATGTTTTGTCGAAAAATGTGGATTTAGAATAATTAAGGTAACTATAATAAAAGATATAATCCCGTTAGTATATTTAATTGCCGGGAATGACCAGCACGTATAATAAAATGATATGTATCCCGACTGGCTCGTTTTCTTTGTTCAACGAAGCTTTCCTTGAGCACTGTTACTTTTAGTGAAAGTGCTTGCGAAGTTGAATGATGCGTGCCTGTCTAATACATAAGGATAAAGGCAAGGATTTATTATCCGAATAATAAATCTTCTCCTACCCGCGCACCATACAAACCTTTCCCGGTAAAACCAGATTCTTAATGAAAAATCCCTGCAGCAATTCCAAGCATGGGGAATGCAACTAAATACATAAACAGCGTAATTATTACAACGCCAATTAAATTCAGTGTTAAACCAACACGTGCCATCTGATGGATCTTTATATAGTTGCTTCCGAAAATAATGGCGTTTGGAGGTGTAGCGACCGGCATCATGAATGCAAAAGATGTGGCAATTGTTGCTGGTATCATCAACAGAAAGGGATGCGTACTAAATGAAACTGCCATAGCACCAAGAACAGGCAACATCATGGTTATGGTTGCCGTGTTGGAGGTAAATTCGGTCAAAAAAGTCATAAAAAGACAAATGCAAAACACAATAAGTATCCCTGAAGAAAAGTTTATCTGACTGAAAATATTCCCTATCGATATATCCAGTCCCGTTGTCTGAAAACTTTCTGCCAAGGCAAAACCTCCGCCAAAAAGTAACAAAATACCCCACGGTATGCGCTTCGCCCATTCCCAGTCCAGGATAAATTCTGCCTTTTTTAAATTAACAGGTATAATGAAAAGCAGTAAAGCTCCGATAATGGCAACCGTAGAATCATGAACCATGTGGTCTATTCCAAGCAGGTTACTCCATCCGGGTATTGTGATCGCTCCCAGCGGGATATCTTTTCTGAAAATCCAGCCCAAAGCTGTAAGGCAAAATATGGTCAGGGTAACTTTTTCGCCGTAACTCATTTTTCCCAACAGCTTTATTTCATCTGAGATTATTTCTTTGCCTTCGGGTATTTTGTTTACTTCAGGCGGCGATGCAATGTATACCAGGAATAACCAGGTAAGCGGTATAAAGATTATTACAATCGGTAATCCTATCGCCATCCATTCAACGAACCCAATTTCATGCAACCCTGGGAACATGGTTTTTATTACACCTGCAAAAACGATGTTCGGAGGGGTGCCAACCAGTGTCCCGACACCTCCGATGCTCGCACTGTAAGCAATACCTAACATAAGGGCAGTGCCAAATTTCAGTTTTGTATCGTTCTTCGTTCCCAATACATCTTTCACATGATTTATTACCGCCAGACCAATGGGTAACATCATCATTGTAGTTGCGGTGTTTGAGATCCACATTGAAAGGAAGGCAGTAGCGACCATAAAACCCAGAACAAGCTTTCTTGGCGAAGTGCCCAGATGGTAAATAATAACAAGGGCAATGCGCCGGTGCAGGCTGTGTTTTTGCATTGCCATGGCGATAAAGAATCCTCCCATGAATAAAAAAATGTTTTCATTGGCATAGGGGATGACAACACTTTTTGCATCCATGATCTTTAACAGGGGGTACAATGCAAGCGGCAGCAGGGCAGTTACCGATATTGGCAAAGCTTCCGTTATCCACCAGACAGCCATTAATATTGTACAGGCAGCTGCACGTTTTGCTTCAACAGACATACCCCCCGGTGTCGGAATAATCAGTATGACTGTAAAGGCAAGTATTCCAAGGAAGAGACCTGAAGCTTTTCGCATGCTGTTATTATTTATTACATCAATAAACAATACTCCGTCAAGATATAAAGATTGATTAACATTGAGTCAATTTGTATGGCAATTTTTTATTATGATACTTATTAGCTTTGATAAACTTTATTCATATTTCGAAACATTAAAGAATTGTATATTTGATTTAATCTTGACAAATATTATCCCTAACACAATATTCCGATGTATAAAATACACCTTCGTTTAATCCCCCTTTTTACTATTCTTTTTACCTTCAGTATAAATGCCCAACTGTTTATTCATGATAATCCAAGAAAAGACATTTACCATGAAAACTGGATCGACCTGAATAAAAATAACACGAAAGATATCTATGAAGATCCTTCCCAACCTGTTGAAAAAAGAGTTGAAGACCTGCTAAGCCGGATGACCCTGGAAGAAAAAACCTGCCAGATGGCTACATTGTACGGTTATAAAAGAGTAGCCGAAGACGAACTGCCAACTGAAGAATGGAAAAACAGCATTATTAAGGATGGTATTGGAAATATCGACGAGCACCTGAACGGATTAGCATACCATGATTATGCAAAGACACAGTACTCATGGCCGCCATCTAAACATACACGGGCTATTAATGAAGTACAACGCTTTTTTATTGAAGAAACCCGGTTGGGTATACCGGTTGATTTTACCAACGAAGGAATTAGGGGATTGTGCCATCACGGAGCGACAAGTTTCCCGGCACAAATAGGTGTTGGCAGTACATGGGACAGGGAACTGGTTTATAAGATCGGAGAAATAACCGGTCGCGAAGCCAAACTTTTGGGGTATTCAAATATCTATTCGCCTATTCTCGACCTGGCAAGAGACCCCCGGTGGGGAAGAACCGTTGAATGTTACAGCGAAGATCCGTTCCTGATTTCGCAATACGGACTGGAGATGGTTAAAGCTATACAGTCGCAGGGTGTTGCATCTACCGGAAAGCATTTTACCGTATACAGTGTGCCAAAGGGCGGCCGGGACGGTCATGTACGTACCGATCCTCATGTTACCGAACGAGAAGTGTACGAAATATATCTCGAACCATTCCGTACAGCTGTTGAGGAGGGCCACATTCTGGGACTTATGAGTTCGTATAACGATTATAACGGAATACCAATAACCGGCAGCCATTACTTCCTGACAGAACTTCTGCGTAATAAGTGGGGGTTCAATGGTTATGTTGTATCCGACAGCTGGGCAGTCGGTGGTTTGCAGGGACGGCACTTTGTGGCGGAAAACTATAAGGAATGTGTTTACCAATCGGTAATGGCAGGACTTAATATTCGTACCAATTTCACCCCTCCACATGATTTTATTCTTCCTTTGCGTGAACTGGTTAATGAGGAAAGGATACAGATGGAGATCATCAATGACAGGGTAAGGGATATTCTTCGTGTCAAATTTGTTCTGGGTCTTTTTGATCATCCTTATGCTGAAGATCCATCAGAGGCAGACAAAGTTGTTCACAACCCGGAATATGAAAAGATATCGCTCGAGGCTTCAAGGAAATCTATAGTACTGCTGAAAAATGAAAATAACCTTCTCCCCCTCGATAAAAATGCGATCGGTTCAATCCTGGTAACCGGACCAAATGCTAAGGCTGTTAACCATTCTATCAGTCGCTACGGTCCTTCAAACATTGAAGTGGTATCGGTTTATGACGGAATAAAATCGCTCGTTGGTGATGAAGTAGATATACAATATGCCCGCGGATGCGACTTTTATGACAATAACTGGCCTGAGAACGAATTGTATGAAATCCTCCCTGATTCTGTCCAGCAGGCATATATCGATGAAGCAACGGAAAAGGCAAAGCTGGTTGATCTGATTGTCGTTGCCGTAGGAGATAATGAAAACACGGTAGGCGAATCGAAGTCGAGGACTTCTTTAAACCTGCCGGGAAATCAGTCGGATCTTGTGGAAGCACTATATAAAACCGGTAAACCGATTGTAGTAATTCTGATCAATGGCCGTCCGATGACAATAAACTGGATCGATAAATATGTTCCTTCTATAATTGAAGCCTGGTGTCCCGGCCAGTATGGTGGTACAGCCATTGCCGAAGTGCTCTTTGGTTTATACAATCCGGGAGGAAAGCTTCCGATTACATTCCCACGTGCGGTTGGACAGATACCTTTTAACTTCCCCTGTAAAAAAAGTTCGCAGAAAGAACAAAGCGGTTATCGGGGTGGCCATTTTGAAAAGACCCGCATTGACAGTGCCCTGTACCCTTTCGGATACGGACTGAGTTATACAACTTTTGAATACGATAACCTGGAAATAGTTCCTGCAGTTACATCGCCCGACTTCGATAGCATATCCGTTTCATTTACAGTTAAAAATACCGGGGACTATACTGGCGATGAAATCCCTCAGCTTTATATCAGGGATGAGTATAGCTCTGTGGTTACCTATGAAAAAGTATTGAGAGGCTTTGATCGGGTATCGCTGGATCCGGGTGAGATGAAAGAAATTAGCTTCATACTTCATCCAAGAAACCTGCAGATCTTGGATAAAGACATGAAAAAAGTTGTTGAACCCGGTGATTTTACAATCTTTATAGGTTCATCATCAGAGGATATTCGACTTCGTGAAATACTGAATATTCAATGATCAGGGCAGGGTATTCTTTTGTGTACTACATTCTGTTGTTATAAGGGAAGAAAGGAATAATTCATAGCTATATCTGATATACTTCCAAAAAAAATTCTGTTTGGTGAAATAAGCTGAAACCCTTGTTATATAAAGGGCTTTTAACAACAGCTTATTGCTTTCTTAAAAAAATCAAAAAAAATTCACATTTCGTATCAGGGTAAAATAAACCCATTGTGTGATACTGATGAAACCGGTTTAATAATCGAAGCTAAAAACGAATTAAACAATTATTAAATAACATTTAAAACATTAGTATCATGAAAACTTTAAAGAGAATTTTTCCAGCATTTATTTTAACAGCACTTCTTTTTGTGCAAAGTTGTGAATTTGACAATCTTAATTCTCCGGAAGAAAAAACAGGAATTCTTCCTGAGAGGTTTAAAGTAGACATTCCTGACGCATTAAGCAATGAAAAATCGGCTTATTCAGAAAAATCTGCTGACACGCTGAACGGAAATGCTATTTATGGTCATCTGGCAAATTTCATCGCTATTGGCGAAGGTGCCTCAGATATTGTAGTATCTATTATTTATGCAATTGCCATTTATGATATCAATGAGCCCATGGTCATAAGTTTCCAGGGTGATGAAGACAACCGTATTAAAAATCTGGTTGTTGAAGAAAACGCTGAATACGATGGCCGTGTTTGGGAGTATATACTCACAATAACCGATGCTGAATCGGAAGATGATCCTGACGGTGGCAAAGCATTACAGGTAGTATGGAATGTAGCTCCTATTGAAGGTATAGCAATACTACGCCCGTACCATATCGACAGGGTCCATAACCGTGAAGCCCTTGACGCTAAGTTCCGTATAGAATATTCAGAGGTGGTTACAGCCGAGTATGATGCTTACATGATCGTAGAAATAGCAGATCTGCCAATGCCTGATTACAGGATCGAACCTTTTGCTTTGAACAGCCTGAAAATGTTTGTCGGCAGAAAAGGTAACACCATTGATATCTACGGTAACTCTGATCATCCGAATGCACAATTCTTTACCGACAATGTTGGATTCAGCTGGTCATTTGTTGCTGCCGGTTATGAAAATGAAGATATCGGGGTAGCAGAAGTTGGATTACCACCAAGTACCCTGGATGAAGACGATCGTGAAGTTCTGCTAAAGGAATACTCGATCAAGAATGTTCTTACCAGAGAAATCACTGAATATTTCGTTGACTTGTATGGAATACGTCCAGACAGTACCGATCTAGCCGCTTACTTACACAATGCCGATGCTCCGGGATTCTTTGCCAACGAAGGATTCGTTCAGGGAGGTGAATCTCCTGGTGCCGAGTATGACGGTTTGGTCAACAGAATAGATAATCTTTCACCATATAACCCTCTCACAGTAAATGAGCTTACTATAGATTTCAGATAATTCAGATTATGGATTATTAAGGTGAAAGCCCGCGTTCCAGGATGGAGATGGAAGCGGGCTTTCTTGTTTAATTTCATTTTTATTTCCACCATAATTCCAATAAATCTCCTGATTCTGATGCAGGATTTTATATTACCCCGGTAAGTAATCAATAATGGAAATATCTTAGAAACTGATGCAGGGTCAGTAATATAGAGGCTGTATCAAAAGTGTTTTCTATGCCACAAAAATTCCAAAATACTAAAATGCACTAAACTGAAATATATTGAAAATCAAATTTTTATGTCTTTTTGTGTTTTTGTGAATTAGTGGCAATAAATTAATTAATAACTTTTGATACAGCCTTATGTTGAAAAATAATTTTCAAATAATATTATTTACCTGTCTGTTTAATTAATTTCCAAATATTAAATCTGTCAACATGAAGAAAACTACATTAACACTTTTATTGATTTCAATTGTTCTGAATCTTTCAAGTCAGGAAATAAATGTAAAAAAAGGTACAATTACCGATGGCAATGTCCAGATAGCAAAAATTGATGGTAAGGTCGGAATGTTCAGAAATGACAGCGTAATGATCACATCGCTAAATAATAAACCTCTGCTTCTGATCGAACAACAAGGGAAAATGTTCAGTTTACCTAATTTCAGTTCCCTGAGCTGGTTTCAGTTCAATTTCTACACTTTAGATACGGTGTTGTATATAATGAGAACAGAAACCCATACTTCGACTAAGATGCTTAGTAAATGGTTACTTGAAAGGTTTGCCCCCGGTCTTATAGTGAATAACGAAATAAATACGGAGGTATTTAACTCAATTGCCTCGGAATATAACAAACAAAGTGATATTGAAAATGAAATTGCGTCTTTCGAAATTTATGACAGCCTGCTTGTCGGAAGGTTGAAAGCACCAAGAGTTGCAAGAGATATTAAAGAACCTTTTACCCTGAAATTTACCAGTGAAGAAGACCTGTCATATTTCTCAGATGTTATGCATTATAACATCTGGCAGGATAACAAGATTATCGGACAACTCGATAAAATACATGACAGATCAAGTAGTGGTACCTATATATTTCTGGTCTATAAAAAGCTTGAAACTCCTATTGAAACCATGACTAAAACATATGAATACGGCATAGCAGCTGAAGCTAAAACCGGATATTCAAGAATTACAACATTTGTTGATAAAGGTGAAATCATACTTGACTCGCCTGTGAGTGCTGAGTCTGAGAGAATAATAATTAATTTGCTTATTAAAAAAGGCTATTTATAATAACTGTCTGAAATGGTACTATTATAAAATATGCTGATTCATAATGCGCCGGTTTAAATAAAGACAAGAACCGGAGATGTAAAAAAGCTGCTCCTTTCGGTGCAGCTTTTTTTATTAAATATATTTTATTTCAGGATATCAGTACCTGTAATGTTCAGGCTTAAAAGGCCCTTCAACCGGAACGCCGATGTATTCGGCTTGTTCTTTGGTCAGTTTTGTAAGTTTAACACCAAGCTGTCCAAGATGTAAGCGCGCCACTTCCTCATCCAGTTTTTTCGACAAGCGATATACTCCGATTTTATAGTCGTTCTTCCAAAGATCGATCTGAGCCATTGTCTGGTTCGAGAATGAATTACTCATAACAAACGACGGATGACCTGTTGCGCAACCCAGGTTTACCAGCCGTCCTTCAGCAAGCAGGAAAATAGCATGCCCCTCAGGAAATTCATATTTATCGACCTGAGGCTTAATATTTATCCTTCTGATACCCGGATAATTGTTGAGTTTGTCAACATGGATCTCATTATCGAAATGACCTATATTACATACTATTGCCTGATCTTTCATTTTGGCCATGTGTTCTATGGTTATCACATCCCTGTTCCCGGTAGCAGTAACAAAAATATTCCCTTCTTTCAGTGCTTCTTCCACAGTAATTACTTCAAAGCCTTCCATGGCAGCCTGAAGGGCACATATCGGGTCAATTTCAGTAACTATAACGCGGGCACCAAAGCCACGCATCGACTGTGCACAACCCTTACCAACATCACCATAACCAAGAACAACAACTACCTTACCGGCAACCATTACATCAGTAGCCCTTTTAATCCCGTCGGCAAGCGACTCGCGACAACCATATAAATTATCAAATTTCGATTTCGTAACAGAGTCATTTACATTAATGGCCGGTACCAGCAACTCACCATTTTCCAGCATCTGATAAAGGCGATTAACACCGGTTGTAGTCTCTTCGGAAATGCCTTTCATTTCATCAACAGCACGGTGCCATTTGCTTGGATCCTGTGACAATATCTTTTTAAGAAGATTAAGAATAACTGCTTCTTCACGGTTCCCGGCTTTCTTATCAAGAACCGATGCATCATTTTCTGCTTTATATCCCAGATGCACAAGCAATGAAGCATCACCACCGTCGTCAACGATAAGATTCGGGCCCTTACCCCCGGGGAATGTTAAAGCCTGATCGGTGCACCACCAATATTCATCAAGGGTTTCTCCTTTCCAGGCAAATACAGGTACACCGGTTGCTGCAATCGCAGCTGCAGCATGATCCTGGGTTGAGAAAATATTACAGCTCGCCCAGCGAACATCGGCACCCAGTGCTTTAAGTGTTTCAATAAGAACCGCTGTTTGAACAGTCATATGAAGTGATCCTGTAATTCGTGCTCCTTTTAATGGTTTTTCATCTGCATATTTTTTCCGGATTGCCATTAACCCCGGCATTTCTTTTTCAGCAATTTCAATTTCTTTCCTTCCGAATTCGGCCAGACTCATGTCTTTCACTTTGTATGGCAACGATTCTACTAAAATATCTTCTTTCATTTAATATTAATTTTTTGTCTTAATTACGTATTTAATGTGCTCTTGTTAAACTATTTTTTTTTATTCTTTTGTGTAAGTTAAAGATAGTTCATTTTTGCTGACTCAAGGATCTTCCTTGCTTTTTCTTCATCTCCAGTTATTTGTTTTTTAAGCTCATCAACCGATTCAAATTTTTGCTCCTGCCTTATCCATTCAATAAATCTTACTTTCAATTCTTCCCGATATAAGTCTCCTTTGTAATCAAAAAGATGAACTTCCATTACAGACAGGTGATTTTCATTATGAAGTGTCGGCCGAAATCCAATATTCATCATTCCCTTATATTCCGATCCATTAGCTCTGACCAATACAGCGTATACACCATTTGCCGGAATGAGCTTGTCTCCGTCTTCAACTTTTAAATTTGCTGTCGGATAACCAATGTTGCGTCCAACTTTGTACCCACTCACAACTTTACCCCGTATATAGTAATAGTACCCCAGCAGTTTATTTGCCAAAGCTACATTGCCCCTGTTCAATAATTTCCGTATAACCGATGAGCTGACTTTCTCATTATCTATCAATACAGGATTAAGTTGTACAAGGTTAAACCCATATCGATCTGAAAGAACCTGCAATTTTGTGAAGTTTCCTTCTCTGTTTTTACCAAACTGATGGTTATATCCAACAACCAGTTCCGAAACACCGATCTTTTCTACCAGGATCTCGCGTATGAAATCTTCAAAACCGGTAGATGCAAAATTTTTATCGAACGGTAATATCAGCAGGTTTTCAACTCCGGCTTTTTTAAGATGTTCAATTTTCTCATCCATCGTATTTAACAGCTTTACCTTATCAGTATCGTTGTTTAGTACAATTCTCGGATGAGGCCACAGGGTAATTATAATTGTTTGTCCGGAGACCTGATACGCACGAAGTTTAAGCTCATCTATAATTGCCTTGTGTGCAAGATGAACCCCGTCGAATATTCCAATGGTTGCAACCGGCCTGTCCAGCGATATTTCTGATATATTTCTAAAGATATTCACAATGCGATCCCCTGAAAAGAGTGGCAAAATTATAATTTTTAAGATATTAACATGAAAGAAACCTGATTATATAATGACAAATTGTTCGGTTGTAACAGTTAATTATTAATTTGACCACGTCACAATTTCTAAATCGGGCTTTCATTAATATGCTCAGCCCATATTACCAGGCGGATAATATCTGCCAATTTATCACTATCTTTAGAAAAGACACTCATGATAAGATTTTCAATATAATGAAGCCAATTATTGTTCACGAAGATCCTTGGTTAGAGCCTTATTCAGAGATAATCAGACTAAGACACGAAGCAGCCTTATATAGAAAAAACATCCTTACAAAAGACACAGGTAAACTAAAAGATTTTGCTTCGGGTTTTTTATATTATGGTTTGCATAAAACAAGCAGTGGTTGGGTAATACGGGAATGGGCACCAAATGCTACACAAATATTCCTGATTGGTGAATGTAATGACTGGAAAGAAAATAATAAGTATGAATTTACCCGGCAGGAAGAAGGAAATTGGGAATTACTGCTGAACGATAATGATCTTAAGAAGGGCCAAAATTTCAAGTTGTCCGTTTATTGGGAAGGTGGTCGAGGGCATCGTATCCCATCTTATGTATATCGTTGTGTCCAGGATGAACATACTAAAATTTTTGATGCACAGGTTTGGATTCCGGAAAATTATAAGTGGAAGAATGGCCCGGGAAAAGTTAAAATAAAACATCCTGTCATCTATGAGGCACATATCGGTATGGCCACAGAACAAGAACAGGTAGGCACCTATAAAGAGTTCAAAGAGCGTATTCTTCCAAGAATAGTAAAAGCCGGTTATAATACGATTCAGTTGATGGCTATTCAGGAACATCCGTATTATGGTTCGTTTGGTTACCACGTATCTAATTTTTTTGCCGCCTCGTCAAGATTCGGCACTCCTGAAGAATTAAAAGAACTTATTGACGAAGCACATAGTCAGGGAATCGCAGTTATAATGGACCTTGTTCATTCTCATGCGGTTAAAAACCAGATTGAAGGTTTGGGACTTTTCGATGGCGATCCTAATCAATATTTTCATGGTGGAGCGAGAAGAAATCATGATGCATGGGATTCTCTGTGTTTCGATTACGGGAAAGACCATGTTTTGCACTTTTTGCTTTCTAACTGCAGATTCTGGCTGGAAGAATACCAGTTTGACGGATTTCGGTTTGACGGAGTGACTAGCATGTTGTATTATGATCATGGCCTCGAGCGTGCCTTTGATCACTATGACCGTTATTATGACGGTGGCCAGGACGGAGATGCAATAATTTACCTGACTCTCGCAAATGAATTGATACATGAGGTTAATCCAAATGCTATAACCGTTGCGGAAGAAATGAGCGGTCTTCCCGGACTGGCTGAACCCTTTGAAAAAGGAGGTATTGGATTTGATTACCGACTTGCAATGGGTATGCCCGACTTCTGGATTAAGATAATTAAAGAACGTGGTGATGAACACTGGAACGTAAGCGAAATATTTCGCGAGCTTACAAGTAAAAGAGCTCATGAGAAAACTATCGCTTATGCAGAATCGCACGATCAGGCCCTTGTTGGTGATAAGACCATTATTTTCCGGCTGATAGATAAAGAAATGTATTTCTTTATGAATAAAGGATCGGAGAACCTGATCATCGATAGAGGTATGGCGCTGCATAAAATGATCAGACTGATAACATTTGCTACTTCAGGTGGTGGTTATCTGAACTTTATGGGAAATGAATTCGGTCACCCTGAGTGGATAGACTTTCCGCGTGAAGGTAACAACTGGTCGTACAAATATGCACGCAGGCAATGGAGCCTGCTTGATAATACCGAATTACGCTATCATTATCTTGCCGACTTCGACAGGGAAATGATCGCACTTTATAAAAATTATAATTTCCTCAAAGAACCATACTGCTACAAAATACTCGATAACCAGGGCGACCAGATCCTTGCATTTTCAAGAGGTTCATTGTTGTTTGTTTTCAATTTTAATCCTTCAAGGTCTTATACTGATTATGGCATCCGGGTGACCCCCGGCAAATATAAAATTGTGCTCGACAGCGATGATGAAAAATTCGGTGGCTTCGGAAATATCGACCACTCGGTTACCTATTATGCGCAGCGGATGGGCGGGGTTTCAGGTTCAGACTGGTTAAAGTTATATTTACCCTCACGTTCTGCAATTGTTTTTAATCGAATCCCTCCTCCGTCGGTTTACGGAGAATAGAAAATAATGTCTCCAAATCAGGTTCAGCTCTTTTAAAGAAAATTTTAGATGACATTTAAAAACAATCCATAAATTTTTTGATTTCAATTTTTTAACTAATTTTGTCGCCTCATTTTAAGAAGACAATACTTTATTAAGAATAAAACATGGCAAATCATAAGTCATCACTTAAACGTATCAGACAGGAAGCAAAAAGAAGTGAGAATAATAAATATTATTCACGTACAACCAGGAACGCTGTGAAGAAGTTGAGAAATACTGAAGATAAAGCGGCTGCAGAAAAGCTGTTCCCAAAGGTTGCATCAATGTTGGATAAGCTTGCAAAGAAAAATGTTGTTCATAAGAACAAAACTGCAAATCTGAAATCGAAACTTGCTAAACACGTAAATAGCCTAAGTTAAGCTTTGCTTATAATATAAATTCATCCCGACATTTATCGTCGGGATTTTTTATTTTATGAAAGTGCTTATAATTAAAGGCGCAAGGAAATAATTGATCGCCATATCTATTCTTAAAAAACAGCAAATTCCAAACTAAGGATAACAAACAATTCTCAAATCTCAATCATATAAATTCAAAACAATAAATATTCATTTATAAATCTAATTATTGAGTTTTGATTATTGTTTATTGTGATTTATTTGTTATTTGGTATTTACTGGTTTAAGTCATCACTTACTGGCAATTACAAATGCTTTTTTTATCGTATGACGATTACCTTCTTCATTGTAGGCATCGAATAATAATATATAATACCCCGTTGGCAGTCTTTCACCAGAACTGCTTTTACCATCGAATTTAAAACAACCTTCCGTTCCAAGGATATTACCATTAATTATTTCAATAATAAGTCTACCCTGTACATCAAACACCATAATTCTTGCCATATAACCCGGGTTATCCATCGTGTAACAAATCGATAATTCATCTTCATATCCATCGCCATCAGGTGTTATGGTTTCAGGTGAGATACCAACTCTGGCCCTCCTAATAATTTCTCCATACTGTGAATTTTCTTCTCCTGGTGTCTGGTAACCTGCATCTGATGAAGCTGATATCCAGTTATCAGGTAAGAACCCCGATTCATCCGGTGAAATTCGTTCCAAAGAAACTCCTTTTGTATCAGCCAGTAATTCATGATGAAATTCCGGTGAATAATAAACCCCGTCAATAAGGTTCGTATCTTTATCAAGCAAATAAATGCTGGTCCCCATATTTACTAATGCAGGCATATCTTGCATCACAATTATCCTGTTTGCATCGTTAAAACTCCCGTCATTATCAATACCGGAGTATCCTTCTGATATTACAATATATTCATCTGGTACTACAGGAAAATATTCAGATGTTATTATTCCTGCTTCATCGTTCATTTCACCCGCTATGATCATATAATTTCTTAGATCAATTGTAGTTTCTGCATTGTTATACAGCTCTACATATTCTCTCAGATCATAAGCAGGTTCGAACATGATCTCATTAATTACAATATCACCGCTATCTGCCGGTTGAGGAATACAGAAGTTTAAATAAGTATTCCCGGAAATATTTATTCCTGAACAGTCGGTCAGGTCTGAAGTTAGCTGAACAGTATATTCAACCGAAAGCGAGAATGCTTTATCAAAGAATAGTTCAACAGCATTCACAAGAGGCCACGACGGCACAATCATAAACGGATGTCCGATACCATGATCAACATGATAATAATTAAAAGAGGCAGTACTTATACTATCCAGCGCTTCCGAAAAATAAAGCATAAGTGAACCTGTATCAGTAACTGCGGCTCTCCAGAGTTCCGGTACTGAGTTAAATATCCTAATTGAACGAACTGAATTTACTGTTCCGGGTGTCCCACCTCTGTAATCGTTACTTTCCTGCCAGTTACCAAATGTCCTGCAAGGATCATACTGATTGACAAGTTCCAGCGACCGACCTCCTTCACCTGTTTCAGGACTACTATACCAGTCACTGCTGTATGTAACTGAATGAATAAGTTTACCTGAAAAGTCCTGTAATAACACTGAAGCCCCGTAATTATTTAACGCAGGAAAGTTATCTACTCCCATAACATGGATATTTTCATCAAAACTTTCTGAAAATTCTTTATCAGCCAGAATAAGATATTCATCTTCCCGAATTGTATATTCCGGCAATCGGATCTGTTTTGTATTCACAGTCAGATTCCAGTTGTTAATCGGAATTATCTTATCGGTTATATTATATAGCTCAATATATTCTGCTTCAGGCAACAGCACCGGCGGTGAAGGATCCGGCATAACCTCATTGATCAGAATATCATATACCGAAGGATAATAAAGTAAAACCTGCCTGTCTTCTTCATCCACACCGTTACCGTACATGTCGCTGATATCGGGAAGTTGTAAATTATAACTGTATGCCGGAGTAAGTTCACGTAAAAACTTAAGTTGAAAATGACGCCCAAATCTTTTATATGTCTGTGAACATCCTATACCATTAATACAAAATCCTGGTCCTTCTTTAACAAGAACAAATTCAGTAAATTCAATATCAACAGTTCCGGGGCCTGTAACCTGTGCTGTTTTTATTTCCGGAGAAACGATATCATCTGAGAAAGTGCCTCTTATCCGAATATTATCAATAAACAGTCCCTGATCATAAGTTGATGTGTATTTGTAATTCAGTATGAAGATATTGCATTGATTTAAAAAATTGTTATCCGTTTCTCCGATGTGAACGAATTCATTATTAGCGGTATCAATTTCCATATCAATGTTAACAGAAACATTCAGCTTAATTTGAAATGAAATCCATTTCGAACTCAGGTTACTTTCTTCCCAATTGATCCCTGTATTTAAAACTTCGGAAATATCCCCGTCTTCCTGTTTCCATATTTTAATATAATCGTCGTTACCCCTATAATTAACCCCGATTATCATGGCTTTGTCAGTAAATTCTTCTGCATCTGGTAAAAATCCGTCCGACAGGATAACTGCCCAGTTATTATTAGCTGAAGGATTAAAATTGTATTTCACAGAGAACAGCCAACTTACTTCTGTTTCATTAAAAATTAAAGGAGGATGAAAGAAGGCAATCCAGTCGGTGCATGAATTGCCGTTATCAAAATTATGTGCCAGAGAATACAATCCTTCTGCTGACTCTTCATTGGTAATTGTCCAGTGCTCATTAGCATTTTGATACCAATCTGACAGGTTTTCATTTTCAAAATCAACTGTTATTTCCTGAGCTGACGAAATTACCGGCAGAGTTATTAATAAAATAAACCCGTACTTCATATGTGATTTTTTAAAATTAATTACCTATAACTGACTTTCAGCATGTCATGCAAAAGTTGATTTTTTCTTAAAAACTGAAATTTGTTTTGAAGTGGTATTTCAGTTATAAAAAATAATTACGATTTTTGCACGAACATTTAGTTGTTTAAATTACTGATAATTAAAGAAAAATCAAAAAATCCCTTTTTGGGATTTTATTTTATTTATGAATCTAAAAATTTATTAGAATGAAAGTCGCAATTGTAGGTGTAAGCGGTGCTGTTGGGCAGGAGTTTCTGAGAGTGCTGCATGAAAGAAATTTTCCGTTGAATGAACTTCTATTATTCGGATCTAAACGCAGTGCAGGGAAAAAATACACTTACAAGGGTAAAACGCTTACAGTTAAAGATCTTCAGCATAATGACGATTTCAGGGGAGTTGATATTGCACTTACTTCAGCAGGTGGCGGTATATCAAAGGAGTTTGCAGAAACCATCACAAAACATGGTGCAGTAATGATTGATAACTCAAGTGCATTCCGTATGGACAAAGATGTTCCTTTGGTGGTACCCGAAGTAAATCCGGAAGACGCTAAAAACAGGCCCAGAAATATTATTGCAAATCCGAATTGTACTACAATACAAATGGTTGTCGCATTAATTGCCATTGAAAAACTTTCCCATATCAAAAGGGTTCATGTTTCTACTTACCAGGCAGCAAGCGGAGCAGGTGCACAGGGAATGGCCGAACTGGAAAATCAGATCCGTCAGATTGCCGGAGGTGAAAAACCGATAGTCGAAAAATTTCAATACCAGCTGGCGATGAACATAATACCCCAGGTAGATGTGTTTACTGACAATGGTTATACCAAGGAAGAAATGAAAATGTATAACGAAACCCGTAAGATTATGCATTCCGATGTGCAGGTTAGTGCTACATGCGTGCGCATTCCCGTTATGCGTAACCACTCAGAATCGATATGGGTTGAGACAGAAAGGCCTTTATCAATTAAAGAAGTGAAGGATGCTTTTTCTAAAGCTCCCGGCATAACCTTAAACGACGACTGGGCAAACCAGAATTATCCCATGCCGTTGTTCTCAGAAGGTTTGGATGATATTTTTGTAGGACGTATCCGCAAAGATCTGGCAAACCCCAACGGAATAACATTCTGGTGTGTAGGCGACCAAATTAAAAAAGGTGCTGCCCTGAATGCAGTTCAGATTGCCGAATACCTGGTTGAGAATAAATTGCTTTGAAATTATCATAAAGTTCAACACACCCCCATGTCCCCCTCTTGAGAGGCGGAATAAAGGCGTTGTGTGCTGTTATAACAAATAACACATATGATCTTTGCTTACCTGGATGAACAGGCAGTTAATCGATGTAATACAAACCCGGATTAATCACATCAAACGCTAACGTATGTATCAGATGATTTATTAAGAATTGGTTGCGTTTCAAATTAGTATAAAAGGTTATCATAAGGATACCTGCTAATATGGATCTCCTTGATTCTTTCATATAACATCTGTTTAAACGCATCGATATTTGATTTTTCAAGTGCCGAAATGAAAATGTTGTCAGCACTGCTTTTGCCTATCCAGCTTTTTTTTAGTTCTTCAAGAGTGAAATTTTCTTTTGTTCTGGGGGTTAGATCGTCATCATCTTTGCGGGTATAAGTATATGCGTCAATTTTATTGAATACCAAAATAGTTTGTTTCCCTGTAACGCCTATCTCATGCAATGTTTGGTTAACAATATTTATCTGGTCTTCAAAATTTGAATGAGAAATATCGACAACATGTAAAAGGATATCCGATTCACGGACCTCATCCAGTGTTGATTTAAAAGATTCTACCAGACTATGAGGCAATTTACGAATGAACCCGACCGTATCGGATAATAAAAACGGAAGATTGCCTATAACTACCTTTCGTACTGTAGTATCCAGGGTAGCAAATAATTTATTCTCGGCAAATACATCCGATTTGCTAAGCAGATTCATTACGGTAGATTTACCCACATTGGTATAACCAACCAGCGAGACTCTTACCAGCTTTCCGCGATTCTTACGTTGGGTTGCCATCTGCTTATCGATCTTTTTCAGCTGCTCCTTTAAGCGTGAGATTTTATCACGAATAATCCTTCGGTCGGTTTCAATTTCGGTTTCACCTGGCCCACGGAGTCCGATACCACCGCGCTGGCGTTCAAGGTGAGTCCACATACGTGTTAGTCGTGGTAACAAGTATTCATATTGCGCCAGTTCTACCTGTGTTTTTGCATGCGCTGTTTTAGCACGACCTGCAAAAATATCCAGAATCAGATTAGTCCTGTCAAGTATACGACAATCCAGTTTTCTCTCTATATTTCTCAATTGACTTGGGGTAAGCTCATCATCAAATATTACCAGGTCGATCTCATGGGTTTTTAAATAATGATCAATTTCGATAAGTTTACCTGCCCCGATATATGTTTTGGCATTTGGAATGTCTATTCGCTGAATGAATTTACACAATGGAACAGCTCCTGCAGTCCTGACCAGGAATGCCAATTCATCGAGATACTCATTTATTTCTTCTTCCGTTTGATCAGAAGTAATAACTCCCACAAGAACTGCTTTCTCTTCAATCTTTCTGGTATCAAAACCTGTCATATGAAAATATTATGGCGGGCTAAATTAATATTTTCTGAACAGAATTAAGTTTGTTATCAGGTTTGAAACTGCAAATAAAAAACCCTGATAGTTAATATCAGGGCTTTATGTAAGTTTCTTTAAAATTATTGCAGAACAAATACAATGGGGAAAGTAAACTGTACCTTCACCGGACGGCCTCGTTGCTTACCCGGGGTCCATTTCGGAGATGATTTTACTACCCTTACAGCTTCTTTATCAAGTGCAGGGTCGACACCACGAACAACTTTTACATCAACTACTTCACCTTTTGAATTCACCGCAAACTGCACGAAAACCCTGCCGCTGATGCCATTTTCAGCAGCAATAGGAGGATACTGAAGGTTATCTGAAATATAAGTTCTGAAATTCTCTTTATCACCTCCCTGAAATTTAGGCATGTCTTCCACTATAAAGAAAACTTCTTCAGTTGCTTCTTCCTCTTCTTCAAAAGGAACAAAGTCAATGGCCATATCTTCATCTGCATCTAAACTTTCAAAGTCGATTTCTTCAATATCAACATTGTCTTCAACAATATTAATTACCTCAATAGCTTGGGGTGGCGGTGGCGGTGGCGGTGGTTGTTCCGGTTGTTGACGGGTAATAGGAACAATATCCTCTTCAGCTTCGGCAGACTCGATCCCAACAATCAAGCTGTCATCCTTTGGACTTGAAGTCCATTCAAATGCTACAAGAATAATAGCAAGAACAGCAACCAGCCCTATTTCTAAAAATAAACCTTTCTTAGATTCAAGATCTGCTATTTTACTTTTCTTAATTTCCATTGTTGTCTTTTTTTGGGTCGTTAAAAATAACAATTCTTCAGTAAAGCCAAAAAAATATTTCTCTGAAATACCAGAATAATATTTATTTGGTGAAAGAGTATATTACAGTATGCAAAAATTTTATTGCTAATATTTGTTAAGTTCATATAAGTATTGATGTTTATTGATTTCAACATTGAATTTTATTTAAGATGCAAATGAGCCAAATATTCCATAAAGAATTCAAATATTTTTTTTTCTATATTTGCAGCGCTCTTGAAATATCGTTGCTTCTGCGAAGGTGGTATATCACTAAATCAGATATATTTGAAATAGTTTTAACACCTATGCTAAAGTTTCGGCGTTCTAAGGGGATTTAGCCTGACTGCCGTCAGGCAGGCTCAGCTCCGAAAAATAGCAAATGTCCAATTTACGTTATTTTTCGAGAGTCCTCGAAAATCTGAATCTCCAAAGGCGAATAGATTTTCGGGATTGGCTTAGGCAGGGTGATATTTGCAATGTTACAGTTGTTCATTACTTAATGGGGATTTAGCTCAGTTGGCTAGAGCGTTTGGCTGGCAGCCAAAAGGTCAGGGGTTCGACTCCCCTAATCTCCACTAAAATAAATTTTTTGAAGTACATTATTTACAGCGGTTTCAACTCGACCGCTGATTTTTTATCTGATAATTTTAATCTTTATCCCATTCAATCTTGAGCAGATATATTCAAAGACTAATTGAACAGGGTGAAAATCAACATCTGGATTTTAAGTACAAAATTTCTGATGTAAAAAAGATTGCCAGGACATTTTCTGCATTTGCCAATACAGAAGGGGGTAAACTATTGGTAGGAGTTAAAGATAATGGTAAAATTGCAGGCATCGAAACCGATGAGGAGGCATACATGCTTGAGTCGGCTGCTCATATCTATTGCAGACCACGAGTAAATTTTAATATAAAAAACTGGCGACTGGAAGGTAAAAATATCCTTGAAGTTACAATTGAAGAAAGCAATAAAAAACCACACTTAGCTCCCTGGAAAAACAATTTATGGAGAGCCTTTGTAAGAGTCAATGATGAAAACTTTGTTGCCAACAGTGTTTTGGTTGAGGTATGGAAGAAAAAAAGAGCAGACCAGGCAATTTTTATTGAATACAACAAGTCAGAAAAACAGCTATTAGAATATCTTGAATACCATAAACATATCTCAATGAAAGAAGTATGTAAGATTAGTATGCTGTCATACCCTGCAGCAAAAAAAATGTTAACCAACCTGGCGCTTGCCGGTATTATAAAAATATGTACTGAAGAATATTCAACAACATATTCCCTGAACCCTACTGTTAGCTAAACAATTGTATCAAATCTGCCAGTATAATTTTTAACTACTTACGTAACAATTTTTATCCTACCTTTTCAGACTGGTAAGTACTGTTCTTGAAGTTATTTTACCATCATCCGAATGACTTTCATTCTTTATCAGTCCCGTTCCGGGGCACAACCATTCTGACGACTGGTTAACAAATCTTACCGGGCCTGTTGTCTGAACCAACTGATTAATCTTATAACAATCGAAAGTTCCGGCAGGTACAGTCACATTTTCTTTGGCTATAACCTCTCTGTCAGTGATTGAAACATTCATGCTCATTATAGTCATTCCTCCGGTTTTTATACTGATATTGAGATTCCCATCTTTCAGTTTATCACCAACTTTAAGATTGTATGGCATTTCAAGTTCATCAGCCTGAATTGTTACATCCATATTTTCAAAGGAACTCATCGACTGCTGATTCATATACGCTTTCATATCGAAATAAAATATCCCCGACTCACATTTTACTTCAAGGGTAGTTTCAGAAATAAGTTCGTCCTTTTTATCATAATTTTTAACTGTTATAGTTGCACTTGCACTGTTGCCACTTTCATGATAATCTTTTACAATATGTGCTGTCTTACCTGTAGGTTTATCTTTTCCATCGTAATGCTGATAGGTCAGTTCCGCACCTGCAACCTGAGGGTAATAAAAGGAACATTCCTGTGCCGTAACCTGATTATATGAAAGTGTTAAAGCAACTAAAACTAGGAGTCTCATTGTTTTCATAGAATAATTTTTTAAGGTTGTTAACTACGAAGCAAAATTATTAAATCCAGAGTTCGGATTTTCATTTCAGACAAATTGTTTTTCTCTCTGATTAAAATATTGTAATTTAAAAGGCAAGTATATTCTTCCAGAAAGTTTCAACTGGTGATGCAGAAGGAAAATCCTTTTAATATCGTAGAAAAGTTTAAGCTATTTAAAGATATTTATAACCAGATCTCAATTGGTCTTCTTGTATTTAGCACTGAGGATGAACTGATATTCGCAAACCATCAGGCCGTTGAACTTTTCTCATATAAAGAGGATGAACTTGTTGAACGATCTTTTGATCAGTTATTCTATAATGAATCAAATTTTAATCTGAAAAACTGGTATAATAAATCAAAAACGAAGATCAGGAAGACTGAAAAATATCATATTCTTTGTATTAAAAACAGAAATAATGACCTTATTTGGTGCATTGCAAACTTCAGTATGATTAAAATCGAAAAAGAATTAATCCTTTGTCAGCTTAAAAACATATCTGAATTAAAAGAAGCTGCTGAAAAAATATCACGAAACAGTCACCTGCTTACTGAATTAATTAATGCAATACCATACAATATTTATATTAAAGATAAAAAGAGCCGGTTTATATTTGCCAATGTAAGTGTTGCACGTGTAATGGGAGCAGCCGATCCCGGTGTACTAATAGGAAAAGATGATTTTGATTTTCATCCTAAAAAACTCGCTTCAAAATACTTCAAAGATGAACAGGAAGTAGTTAAAACAGGAATAGCAAAAATCAATATTATTGAACAGGTTGTACAGGATGAAAACAACAGAAGATGGTATTCAACTAGTAAACTGCCACTGAAAGATAACGAAGGTAAAATAATCGGTACAATGGGTATCGGTCGTGATATTACACAGTGGGTAAAAGAGCAAAAAGCGCTTAAAAAAGCAAAACATACAGCCGAAAAGGCCGATCATCTAAAATCAGCATTTTTAGCAAATCTTTCTCATGAAATAAGAACCCCTTTAAACGGGATACTAGGATTTAGTCAGTTTTTAAAACAGAGCACTCCGCAAATCTCTAAAAATCATAAATATATAGACTTTATTATAGCAAACGGGCAACAGTTACTACACCTGATAAGTGATATAATTGATATTTCAAAGATAGATTCCGGACAGATCAGAATAAATAAGAAGAATTTTATACTTAATGAGCTGTTAAAGCAAATTAAAGTTTCACTGGAAAAGCATATTAGTACAATATCAAAAGATCTTAATGTTAAACTTGAGCTTGCGCTTAATGATAATAACAGTCTTATTCATGGCGATGATCTCAGAATTAAACAGGTGCTGGAAAATCTTGTAAGAAATGCAGCTAAATTCACAAATAAGGGAACGATAACATTTGGTTATTCAATAATAAAAAAAGATCTGAAATTTTTTGTGAGAGATCAGGGGATTGGTATATCAACTGACAATTTAAGTGCAATATTTGATCGCTTCAGACAAGTTGACTATACGCTGACAAGGCAATACGAAGGTGCAGGACTCGGTTTATCAATTGCTAAAGGTCTTGTTGAGCTCATGGGTGGAGAAATACATGTTAAATCAAAAATTAATGAAGGTTCGGAATTTAATTTTACCCTTCCTTACATAAAAGCACAATTAAAAGAAATCGATAAGAAAAAAGGAGAAAATCAAACATTAAAAAATAAAAAAATTGCTGTCATCGAAGACGATGATAAATTATACGATCTTATTGAGGTTAATCTTTTCCAGCAAGATGCACAAGTATCAAGAGCCGGTTCAGACAATGAATTCTTCGAAATATTTAATTCGTTTCAAACCCCGCCTGATCTGCTGATTATTAATTTAAATACCAAGTGGATCGATCCCTGTCTGGTTATTGAAAGAGCAAAATCGCTTGCCCCTCAAATGTCAATTTTAGCAATCGCAAATAACATTTTTAAGGTGAGAAAGGAAGATTGCATATCTGATATGATAGATGATTATATTATTGAACCTGTCAATTATGATCTGATGATTGAGAAACTTAAATATATTGCTAAAAAGTAATTTAATTAATACTTTCTCATCGGCATGATTCCGTTTATTTATTGGTGTATATCTAAATTGGAAGACCTGAATTACTCATCAGTATATATTATGTTGTCAACTTACCGTCTAAAACCAATGCATCAAGCCCTGCCTCTTTATATGTGTGAATAGCATCATCTGCAGTATGAACAATAGGTTCCTTTTATTAAATGAAGTATTAATCAAAGCCCTCATTTTATGCTTTTCATAACAACACTCTAGCAGATCATAAAGAAAAGGATTAGATTTCTTTTCTTCCAGAATCTGAATTCTGGATGTCCAATCTGCATGCACAACTCCTGCAAGTTCTTTAACATATTCATTTCTTATCTTGAAATCAAACAACATATACTTAGTAGCCTCAGGGAAATTGTGCAGTCCTGTGAAATTTACTGCATGTTTTTTCAACATAACCGGTACTATGGGTCTGTACCATTCTCTGTCTTTAATTTTCCGGCTTACTTTCTCTGCTATTCCATTTGAATCAGCGCGTGCAAGTATACTTCTGTTACCAAGTGCCCTTGGACCGGCTTCTCCATAACCGTTACAAATTCCAATTATTTTATCATCCTTAATCAACTGGGCTACCTTCTCAATAACTTCATTGGAATAATTATAATCTTTATACTTAACACCAAAATTATTGATGTAAGGAGCTGTTTTCTCCGGAAGGATATCGTGGTAACACAATATTGCAGAACAAGCACCCAATGATAAACCGGAATCGTTTGTGCATGGAGGAATATATATCGATTTAAAACGTGATGAATCTTATAGTACAGAATTAAGCTTGATATTTAATGCGCATCGACCGGTAAAATATAAATAATCAGCACCTGTTTCCTTTTGAAGCTCCATTATATATCCCGATGATTCTCTTACAAAGATTTTATGAATAGTAACAGCAATATCCTGGAAAACTTTAATCCGGTTATTTACCGATTTTACACTTAACTTTAAATCGTTACGTAAACTTTCAAATAGTTTTTCCTGTGATTACCATATATCGGTAAAGAAATTATTCCTAATCAACCAGTCTTCTAAATCAGTGTTGTAATTAACAAATGATGCCAGTCCCATATACTTTCCGGGAACGCCGTAATGATATTTTGGTTGTGTAGAGGTCAGTTTAAAGACAAGCGCATTGGTATTAAATAGGTTAGTCAGCCATTTTAATTTATAGTGATAATCTAAAAGTGTAACCGTATTCTTTTTGTAATGCCAGACAGAAAAATTGCTCCTGCTTGCTCCACCGTCAAAGTGTATTAGTAATGAGTTCTCTTTAAAATTACCATAAAAAGGAATGCAGCTATACAGATGAGCAAGTTCGTGACTTATATTAAAAGCTTCTATCTGTTTCCCAAACAACATGCCCCGGCAGGTGATAATACGGAAATATCATCATTGGTATAACTGGGCTCAAAGCTTATTTTCCCATTTGCCGAAATAAAACACTTGTAAAGTTTGTGATCTGCTGAACAAAGTATAATATTCCTCTCATCAACAAGTTTAAGTTTGCGAACAATGTTCTCAATTTGCTTTTCTAATGATGAATCATACTTATTTCGGAAACTTCTTTCCGTATGAATATAATGTGCCAATTTCAGGTTATAAACACAGCCATATTATGGTCATGTATTACCCCCTTAAAATTGTACTCAGAAGTATCTTTTATACCATAAATACCTATCAGAAAACTAGCGTTCATAAGTACATTGAATAAATTGTATCGAAAATAGGTATATTTGAAATTCAGCGAATTATTTATTTAAAATTTTACTTTAATAATTCGCGAAGTTTTAATAGATTTAGTATTAGAAAGCAAAACTTGTTGATAAGGAAGTCAGTTTTAACTCGATTTGTATGACGGTAACAGACCAGGATTTTCAGTTATT
>JAFGIP010000084.1 GCA_016929525.1 Bacteroidales bacterium | reverse complement strand
GTTTCCGGGAAAACTTATTTATAAATCGGAAATAAACTATTCTCAGCTATGTCTGGGATTTGGTTAAAAAATGGGGTATGTCCAAATAATATCAGCCCGGTAGATATTTCAAAATTCACATTAATATTATTTCAGAATTGGATGTGATGTTAAAAGATAAAATGATCTTTAGGCTTATACAGTTATTTCGACAATATTAAATTCAGGATCGAGAATTGTACTTTCATAACAACCATCGCCAGTTATACGAGGTTCACTTCTGACAGTAACGTTTTTGGCTTTCAGTTTCTCCGATAAAATATCAACTTTTTTTTTACTTCCGACCGATATTGCAAAATGACCACTGTATATACTATTATCTTTTTTTACATCGGGATTATGCATAAGTTCAAGCTTCGGGCCCGACGAAAATGAAAGAAAATATGATGAAAACTTTTTGCTCTCATTTTCATATTTACTTACTGCTTTTGCTGAAAAATTTTCAGTATAAAAGTCTTTCATCATTTCCAAATCATTTACATAAATGGCAACATGTATAATTCGATGCATTGATTTTCCCGTTATAATGAAATACATAATTATCCCTGCCAGACAAAGTGTAACAACATTAGCTAAAATTATAGGAAGATCATTATTTATAATTCCGTATATAAGCCAGCCAAGTACACCGAGAAAAAACATCCCAAACATTAATGGCGACAGATCATCAGTCGAACGGGTTTTCCAGGTTTTGACAGCTTGCGGAACAAATGACATTGTTGTAAGCGTTGCAGAAATAAATCCAATAATTTGTATCATATCAGAATATTAAAATGAAAAACAAAGATAATTTCAAGTGTTAATGAAATAGATGTATATTCGTTAAAATTTTAAAAATGAGAGATAAAAACGCAATATCGTGCATTGTTATAACCAAAAACGAAGAAAAAAATATTGGCAGGTGTTTGCGTTCTTTAGACGATGTTGCAGATGAAATTATTGTTTTGGATTCCTTTTCGGAAGATGCAACTGAAGAAATATGTAAGCAGCATAAGGTCCGTTTTGAAAAAATTGAATGGAAAGGTTATTCCGACACTAAAAACTATGGTAACACACTGGCAAGTTATAAGTATATATTATCGGTCGATGCAGATGAGGCACTCTCAGAAGCTTTGATAAATGAAATTATACAGTTAAAGGATAAAGGATTTGAATCGGATGGTTATATGGTTAACAGACTTACTAACTATTGCGGAAAATGGATCAGACATTGTGGCTGGTATCCCGATAAAAAACTAAGGTTGTGGAATAAAGAACTTGGTAAATGGGAAGGTTATATTCACGAAGAAGTTAAAATGAAGGATGGGTCAAGAATTTCAAGTCTGAAATCCGATTTACTGCATTATAGTTACAACAGCATTAATGATCATTTACAGCAAATGATTATGTTTACAGATATGATGGCTCAGGATCTGATTAATAAAGGACGAAAACCAGGTATATTAAAACTGTTGGTAAGCCCATTTGTAAAGTTTATAAAAGCGTACTTCTTACAGGGTGGATTCAGGGATGGTTTCTACGGTTTTGTAATAAGTGTACTTTCAAGTTGTGCTACCTTTCTTAAATATGCAAAGGCCAGACAATTCATATTACTTAAAAAATAAGTAAGAATTAGGATAATAAATTACAGCTTAGTAATCAGAAAAGAAATTTATTAACAAGATCATTAAGTCTGTTCCTGTTTATTGGTTTTGAAATGTATGCATCGAAGCCCCTGCTGAGAATCACCTCTTCTTCCTCGATTCTGGCATAAGCTGTTTGTGCAATTATCGGAGTAGTAATTCCCCTGTTTCTTATATTGATGACAGCATCGTAACCGTCCATACCAGGCATTTTAATATCCATAAAAATCAGGCTGAACTCATTTTCATCACACATATCTACGGCATACTTCCCATTTCTGGCCCAAAATACCTCGACATCAAGCTTCCGAAGCATCGCCTTCAGAAGCTCATAATTCGATTCTTCATCTTCAACAATGAGTACTTTTTTAGTTTTGGCGTTTGAAGCATTACTCATGCTTATTCAGTTATTATTTATGTAGGAGCTATATAAAAATAACATAATATTTGAAAGAATCATAATTAAGATGTTCAATAACGAAGTTTTATTTCTTCCCTGCTGACAATAGTTCGTCCATCATTTCAAACAATTTTTCCTTACTTATTGGTTTCGATATGTACTTATCACATCCCGCTTCAAGGCATCGCCTCTCGTCATCGTCCATAGCGAAAGCCGTTTGGGCAATTATGGGAGTTTTAATGCCCATTTCCCTTATATGTTGTGTTGCCTGAATTCCGTTAAGTACCGGCAACCGGATATCCATAAGAATAATGTCGAAATTCAGATTGGAACACATTTTAACGGCCTGACTGCCATCTTTTGCCCTGATGGTTTTAACTTCTGTAGGTTCCAGTAACACTTTCATATATTCATAATTCAGTTCATCATCTTCAGCTACAAGTACCAGTTTATCCTTCCAGTTATACTTCTCTTCAATATCGAACTGGGCACCTGTACCATCTGCTGTTTTTTGCTCTGTAATATATGGTACGGTAAATCTGAAAGTGGATCCGACTCCGGACTCGCTCTCAACAGTGATGCTCCCGCCCAGTAAATTCACCAATCCTTTTGCTATTGGCAAGCCCAGTCCTGTACCTCCGTATTTTCTTGTGTGTCCTTCATCACCCTGCCTGAAACGTTCAAAAATGATCTCAAGTTTGTCTTTTTCAATGCCAATTCCTGAATCCTGAATAAAAAATTCAATTTTTGTATCAGATCTTGCATAACCAAATTTTATAAATCCTTCTGATGTATATTTTACCGCATTATCAAGAAAGTAAGAAAGAACCTGCCGGGTTCTGTTTTCATCAGTAAGCACCTCTGCTTCTTCATCCCTTAATCCTTTTTCAACCAGCAGTGTTACGGAATCTTTACTGGCTGTAATCAATTGTTTTTCATAAAAAACGAAAAGTTGATCCAAGAGTCTGTTGATATTAACAACATCCTGTGCTATTCTTATCTGATTCGATTCAATCTTGGCAAAGTCAATTATATCATCGATAATACAAATGAGCTGCTCACTGCTCTTTTTCATTATGCTCACATAATTTGCCCTTGTTTCCGGATCAAGGTCCTCGCGGCTGATTAATTCCGCAAACCCAACAATACCATTCATTGGTGTACGAATTTCATGTGAGATATTAGCAAGAAATGTCGATTTCAGTTTATCACTTTCCTGCGCCTGTTCTTTTGCTATTCTCAGGGCATCCTCAAAGTCTTTCTGTTCGGTAATATCGGAAGCAATCCCAACGAGTCTGTATGGTTTACCTTCATCATTAAATACAGGGAATATACGTGACCAAAGCCACCTCACTTCACCATCCGGTCTGACAATTCTGTACTGTTCAACAAAAGGTGTGTCTTTAACCAGGCTCTCTAGATTAACCCATGGTTCAACTTCTTTTATATCGTCCGGATGGATCCACTCAGATATCTTATACGGATTTTCGATCAGTTCTTCCCTTTTCCTGCCCCATACTTTCTCAAACTGATCGTTTATGTATAGTATTTCCTTATCAGTCCTCAGCCAGAATATTTCATTAGTATTTTCAGCTACCTGTCTGAATATCTCTTCGCTTTGTTCAACTCTTTTATATAGTTCTTCAAGTTCTTCGTTTCTTTTTCTCAGTTTCAGATTAAGCTCGGCCAATTCTTCATTCTTTGCCCTGAGTTCTTCCTTGGCTTCTTCAAGTTGCTGGTTTTTTAATTTAATATTGGATTCTGCTTCTTTTATATCAGATATATCATGAATACTGCAAACAATTTTATTCGACTTGCCTTCTTCACTAAAACATATTGCAGTTTGATTAACAAACCTGTAATTGTTATCGGCATCTTTTATCCTGTATTCAACTGAAACAGGAAAACTATTAATACTGAAATCAAGAACAGACTCAAAATGTTCTTTAACATATTTCTGATCGTCCGGATGTACCTTATCTGAAATAACCGATAACTTTTTACCTGTAAACAAATCAGCTTCCAGACCAAGAATATCTTTTACCGACCGGCTAATGTAATCAACTGTATTTTTCTTAATATCAACGGTAAAAAAAATATCCCTCTCCGATTTAAGCTTTTTTTGAAATTTGGTATCGGGCAATAAATACTCCTGATATTTCTTCCGGATAACGATTGCAACATATCCTTTTAACATAGTAAGTGCAACTGCAGTATCTTCTATCTTACCCAAGTTGCCTTTGTTCTCTAGGTTAAAATAATCAATACCACTGCCCTGTTCGGCGAGCTTGAGCATAATATTCACGCTATTTGCATTGTATATATCCGGATTGTCAGTACTTAAGTTCTCTTTTGCGAACTCAAAAAAATCACTTGCAGTATGTATTATAATATCACCTGACGTTTCAACTTTATAAAGGATATATTCGATTGCTGTCGATCGTGAGAATTGCACAAGGAATCTTTCAAACTTATTTAACATATCCATATCAAGCAAGCAACAAGTAGTTTCTATCTACATATTAAGTTAGTAAAAAAAGAAAAGCATTTAACAAGATATTTGAGAATATTCTTAACCTTTTAATATTCTTCACTATTACAAATAGCTTATTCTAATAAAACAGTGTTTTTACACCAATTAATGACCTTTTTTGCAATTAACCCCATAAATATCCAGAGCAGTATGCTTTTTAATACGTTTTTCTTAATATAAATCCAATCATTAATATTTTCATTTTTAAAATTTATTTATTTTATTAATTTATTCACCCCCTTTTTTATAAGGGGTCTTTAATTTATTTTATTATTTTTTTGATGTTATACCCTATTTTATATTAGGTATATTTATTTTAATATATATATTTGCATTGTCAATCAATTAATAATTTAAAATTATAAGCTATGAAAAATTTCAGGACATTACTTCTAATATTTTTTGCTTTCACATTTCCAGCTCCTGCTGCAATAAATGCACAGGATAAAGAAGAATCTCTGACAAGTATCGATACAGGATTGGATATATACAGCAGCTATGTTTGGCGTGGTTCCAAATTCGGATCAGGACCGGCGTTCCAGCCCTGGGTAGAAGGTGGAATTGGCGCACTGGCCATTGGAGCTTGGGGATCAGTTAATTCAAGCACAGACGAATCATTTGAAATGGACCTTTATATCAGTTACGGTTTTGATTTCGGACTAAGTATTGCTGTTACAGACTATTATTTTGGCGGTGACTATACTATAACACACCTGAATCACTATATCGAACCCAGCCTTGTTTTCGAAATAGGTGATTTATCGTTAACTGCAGCTTACATGTTTCTAGCAGCTACTGAAGCAGATGAGGAAGCAGGAACAGAGGCTACCGATTATGGAGAAGAAGGAGATATGTATTTCGAAGCCGGTTATGCATTTGGGGCCCTCGAGGTTGCAATTGGTGCAGGTGACGGTCAGTATGTTTCGGAAGATGACGATTTTATGATCTGCAACTTAACGGTTGGAACTTCTAAAGAAATTGAAATTACTGATAGGTTTTTTCTTCCGTTAAGTGGTGCAGTAACATTTAACCCGTCAACCGGAGGGTTCTTTATCTATGCAGGTATCTCATTTTAATAATATCTGATCATACTAGAAATTCTAATTTATTTAAACATACTTCATTATGAAAAAAGTTGAAGCAATAATTCGTAAAACAAAATTTGATGAAGTGAAAGCTGCATTGAATCAGGCAGGAATAGAATTCTTTTCATTCTGGGAAGTACGAGGTGTTGGTAAAGCAACCGAGGCCAGAATATACAGGGGTATCAAATACGACACCAGTACAATTGAGCGCATCCTGATATCTATTTACATCCGCGACAAGTTTCTTGAACCCACTGTTAAGGCTATTCTTTCCTCTGCACAGACAGGGGCAATCGGCGATGGGAAAATATTTGTTTCCGATATACAAGATGCTTTCAGAATCCGAACTGCCGAGCAGGGAGATAAGAGTTTATACCTGGAAGGAGGGGAATAACAAACTGTTTATTGAAAATAAAATTTTTATCAATTATGGAAGAAATTTTAACAACCATACCTGAAGCAGCCAGCGCTGCAGTAGGTCTCGATATATCGGTTAACAACGTATGGCTTTTGCTTGCAACTTTCCTGGTAATGTTCATGCAGCCAGGATTTGCAATGGTAGAAGCAGGTTTTACACGTTCTAAGAATACAGCTAACATTCTTATGAAGAACCTTCTTGACTTTTCAATTGGTTCTCTTACCTATTGGTTGGTTGGTTATTCTATCATGTACGGTGATTCGATTAGCGGTTTTATCGGAAATCCTGCCAGCAATTTTGCATTCAATGTTGCTGAAGACAGTTACGGAGCCGGATACTCCGATTTTTCCGACCTTATGTTTCAAACCGTGTTTGCGGCCACGGCAGCTACCATAGTATCGGGAGCCATGGCTGAACGTACCAAATTCAATGCATATCTGATTTTCAGCCTTGTAATTACATTACTTATCTACCCTGTATCGGGGCACTGGACCTGGGGTGGCGGCTGGTTATCAGAACTTGGCTTCATCGACTTTGCCGGTTCAACAATCGTTCACTCTGTAGGAGCATGGGTTGGATTGGCTGGTGCAGCTTTGCTCGGACCACGTCTCGGTAAATATGTTGATGGAAAAGCAAAAGCGATCCCGGGACACAACCTTGCATATGGTGCTTTGGGAGTATTCATTCTTTGGTTCGGATGGTTTGGCTTTAACCCCGGATCAGAACTTGCAGCCACTGATGGCAGCACTTCTGCAATAGCACGTGTTGCTCTGACAACTAACCTGTCTGCTGCTGCAGGTGCAATAACCGCAATGTTAACAGCCTGGGGACGTTATAAGAGACCAACCCTTTCTTTGTCACTCAACGGTGCTTTGGCAGGTTTAGTAGCAATAACAGCAGGTTGTGCCTCCGTTAGTCCATTTGGTGCAATAATTATAGGAACCGTTGCCGGATTTGTACTTGTATTCTCTGTTGAATTTATAGATCAGATACTCAAGGTTGACGATCCGGTGGGTGCAATCTCTGTTCACGGTGTTTGTGGTGCTTTAGGAACCCTTATGGTCGGTTTACTTGCTATCGATGGTGGCTTGTTCTATGGTGGAGGATTTAAACAGCTGGGCATCCAGTTGGTTGGCGTTGTTTCTATAGGAACATGGGCTTTAGGAACAGGATTTTTATTATTCGCAATTTTAAAAGCTACAAACGGATTGCGCGTGTCAAAAAGGATAGAAGAGGAAGGATTAGATGTTTACGAACACGGAGAGGGTGTTTACAACTAGTAAACGAATCCTTACTATCTGTTAAGAAAGGTTGCTCAAAAGAGCAGCCTTTCTTTTTTAATCTATATTATGGTTTTGGGTAACCTTCAAGTTCTTTGAGATTCTCTTTGATTACGTCATCCGGCAGATCATAATTTGTTAACTCACCTGCCAAGTATTTGTCGTAACCTGTTAAATCCATAAGGCCATGACCAGAGAAGTTAAAAATGATAACTTTTTCTTTGCCTTCTTCTTTTGCCTTTTTTGCCTCATTTATTGTAGTAGCTATTGCATGTGTTGTCTCAGGTGCCGGAATTATACCTTCTGTTTTTGCAAACAATATACCCGCCTCATAACACTCAAGTTGATGAAGTGCCTGTGGACTCATAAGTCCCTTTGATACAGCTTTACTAACTAATGGCGCCATTCCGTGATAACGTAGACCACCTGCATGGATCGGAGGAGGAATAAAACTATGTCCCAATGTATACATCGCAACCAGCGGAGTCATCTTGGCTGTATCTCCGTGATCATACAAATAGGGGGCTTTTGTTAAAGTCGGGCAAGATGCAGGTTCAACAGGAATAATATCTATATCTGCACCGTGTATTTTATCATATAAGAATGGAAATGCCAATCCTGCAAAGTTGCTGCCACCACCGGCACAACCAATAACCACATCAACTTTTTTCTCGCCGGCAATTTTTAGCTGTTTTTTAGCTTCCAGCCCGATAATTGTCTGGTGCATCATAACATGGTTAAGCACACTACCAAGTGAATAGCGGGTCTGCCCGGTCGGATCGGTTACTGCAGCTTCAATAGCCTCACTTATTGCAATTCCAAGGGAACCCGGTGTATCAGGATCTTTTTCAAGTATTGCCCTGCCTGCCTGTGTTTCGTTACTGGGACTTGCTACGCAATTTCCTCCCCAAGCCTGCATCATTAATTTACGATATGGCTTTTGATCGAAACTGACACGTACCATGAATACTTTACATTCCAAACCTACTAAAGAGCAAGCAAATGATAATGCACTACCCCACTGTCCTGCACCGGTTTCAGTTGTTAATCTTTTTATACCAAACTCTTTGTTATACCATGCCTGAGCTACTGCTGTATTTGGTTTATGACTACCGGCAGGTGATAAACTTTCATTTTTATAGTAAATACGTGCCGGCGTTCCGATTGCAGCTTCCAGGTTGTAAGCCCTGTGCAGCGGTGAAGGCCTCCAGCGGGTCAATAACTCAAGAACACCTTCCGGAATATCAATCCACCTTTGTGTGCTGTATTCCTGTTCAACAAGGTTCATAGGGAAAACGGGAGCCCAGGCTTCTGCCGGGACAGGTCCGTCGGGACTCATAAATGGATCGTTTGGTAAATCAGCTGCCAGATTATACCATTGGCGGGGCATCTCATCCTCGCGCAAAACTATTTTTCTTGTTTTAGCCATTGTAATATTGTAATTAGGATTAAAAATGTATTAGTTTAAGGATTTCGACAAAAATAACTGATAGTTCCTAAAAATCAAGCTTTATTAAAATTGTTTCTTATTTTTTATATCCACTCCAAACTGATTATCTTTTTAAAACATAAATAAGTGTGTGATTCAGAATGCTTGTCATATAATCGGTAAGCAATTACTATTTTTGAAGGATAAACAAAACTGGAAGCATTTGAATCCTGACAGTAAATTTCTGGTTAACCGTCTGAAAAGAGGGGAAGAAGCGGCTTACGAGATGCTTTTTAAAGAGTATTACCAAATGTTAACGGTTTTCGCAAATCGTTATATTCAGGATTTGGAAACATCTAAAGAGCTAGTACAAGATCTTTTTGTGAGTCTTTATGAAAAAAGAAACAGCCTGGAGATTAATTCCTCACTTAAATCTTACTTATTCAGATCGGTACACAACAGGTGTATAAATATGATCAATGCGAAGAAAATTAGGGATAAATATGCCGAATATGTAAATGCTAACATGAATCTTAGTGAAAACTCACTTGAAGAGGAGGTATATCTGAGCGAAATGCAACAGGCGATTTATACTGCAATAAGTGAATTGCCACCGAAGTGCAGAAAAATATTTAAAATGAACCGGTTTGAAGGTTTATCGAATAACGATATTGCAGAACAACTAAGCCTTTCAAAAAGAACTGTGGAGACTCAGATAAGTAAAGCTCTCAAAATATTACGTGTGAAATTGGAACCATATATAGCAATTAGTAATTAAAGAATACGTTTTTACAATGATTTAACTGTCATAACATAAGAAGATGAAAAAGAAAACAATATCTGTTGAACTGATTACAAAACATATGCTGGGTGCAACAGACAATAAAGAAAAAGAGATGATAGACAAAATTATAAACGACGACGATAAAAGCAGAAAGGAATTCGAAGCATATCTTGATGTTTGGGAGAAATCGGCAGATGTGAGTGACTTCGATAAAATTGATGCTGATAAAGACTGGAAGAAAGTCAGAAGCAGGCTTAAGGGAAGCAAAAGGTTACAACGCATTCCTTTACGAACATACTTAATAAGGGTAGCTGCCATATTAATTCTGGCATTGGGACTGGCTTACTTCTTTACTCTTATTATTAATAAATCAGATAAAGTTAGTGATGAATATTTTGAAATAACCTCTCTTAACAACACCAGAAATATTGAACTCCCTGATGGCAGTGCAATAATACTGAACAGTAATTCAAAAATAATCAGGAATGATAACTTTGGTATTTCCAACCGGGATATTATTTTACAGGGAGAAGCTTTCTTTGAAGTAAGCAGAAATGAATCGCTGCCATTTAAAGTATATACGTCAAATTCAACTATAGAAGTTCTTGGCACAAGCTTTAATGTTAAATCTGAGACAGATGAAGTTGTGGTGGGTGTTATAACAGGCAAAGTTGCATTCTACCAGTCAGAAAATATTGATAATCGTGTTGAACTCATGTCTAAAACAACTGGTGTATACAATACAACAGAAATGAAATTCCAGCAAAGGAATAACCTTGAACCTGATTTAAGGACCTGGCAGACCGGAGAATTTCATTTTGAAAAAGTCCCTATAATTGAAGCTTCGGAAAGCATAGCACGTCATTTTAAAATACAATTACTCATTGATCCAAAAGTATCGAATACCATTACATTAAACACAGACATCAGTGCGGAATCTGTTCAGAAAACCATTGAAGAATTTAACTTAACATCTGCAGAAATCAGACTTAATTTTATTGATAATAAGCTTATTCTGGAAAGACTGTGATCCCTGCCGGGAAAATATGGTTATTACTGATATTTACCTTCAGCTTTTCAAAATCCTGGAGTCAGGATCTCTCGCAATATATTCAGTTGCCACCTCAGGAATTAAGCGTTGAACAATACCTGTATCACATAGAAGAGTATACCAAATACAGACTTAATTATAGCAGTACCATTGTCGATAACCGTCGTATTGCCATAATGAGTGACAGCATTACATTAAAAGAACTGCTCGATACTTTATTCACCGAGCACAACGTACACTATATATTTCGCGGTGACAGACTTTTTCTCTCTCCTCAACCGGACGAAATAGAACAAAATTTTGTTCGTGTATCCGGTAACGTCATAAACGAACGTAATGACAAACCAATAGCTTTTGCCACCGTTTATAAACAAGGCGAAAGTTTTGGTACCATCACTAACCATGAAGGAGCTTTCGAATTAATATTTCCGGTAAGTTATTCGATCGATTCACTTACCGTTTCATGCCTGGGTTATGGCCAGAGAACAGTTTATGAAACGGAATTATTAAAAGGTCCGGTGACAGTAGGCATAAAACCCATAAGGTTTCAGATAGAAGAACTGATCATAAGGCCTCAGGACCCTCTTTATCTGATAAAAAGAATGCTTGATAAGAAAGCTGAGAATTATGGAACAGAGCCTTCCATGTTAACTGCTTTCTTCAGGGAATCATCAACACAAAACGATCAGTATATTTCTCTTTCAGAAGCTGTTGTCGATATATATAAAGCACCTTACAATAACGCTCAACGCGACCTGGTCAAAATGCGAAAGGGACGCAGAGGAACAAATACGAATAAATCAGAATTCTTAAACCTTAAAGTGGAAGGTGGATTATATTACAATATGCAGCTGGATATTATTAAATACGGAATAAGTTTTCTCGACCCTGAATTATTTGACAGCTACACATATCAGTTTAAAAAACAAACAGAATACAATAGTCGTTCTGTTTATATTATTGAATTTCACTACAAAGAAAATCAACCCTACTTTGGGTATAACGGCCAGCTGTTTATCGACGTGAAAACGCTTGCTCTAGTGCATTGCAGCTTTAGTTTAAGCCCCGGTAGTCTTGGTTATGCTCAGAGAATGCTGGTAGTAAAGTCACCTGTTGCCTACAGGATAAATCCAAAGTATGCCGATTATATGGTTGAATACCGATATTACAACGGTCACTGGAATCTAAACCATGCACGCAGTGAACTTGGTCTTAAGGCCAGAAAGAAATTTGGCAGTAAAAACAAAGGTTTTTCATGCCAGTTTACAACGTCTTCAGAATTTGTCATAACAGGAAAATCGGAAGAGGGTTTTGACAAGATCAAATATCGTGATGCATCAAAACCCAAAGATATCCTGTATGAACAGATCGCAGGCAGCGATCCGGATTACTGGAGTAACGAAACCGTGATCATCCCGGAAGAACCACTTTTGGAAACCATCAGAAAACTAAGACTTAACCTTGACGATGACGAACAGGGAATGGCTAAAAAGCAGCCTGCCGAATGCGAAACAGAATGATTTTTCATTCAGCCGGAGTATTCTCTGTAAGTCTAAACATGATAAAAATCGTATTTTTTGCCTGTCCCGGTGAACCAATAAGTTCTAAATTTGCTTTTCTAATAAAAAAAGTGTGACTCATGAAGTATGTTAGTAAAGTAACTGTATTAATAACAATAAGTATTATGTTCGCCTGTACGGGAAACAATAAAGAACAAGAAATGAAAGAAGACGATTTCAACTATGTGCTGGAGCAATTTGCCGATTTGCGTATACTGCGTTACCAGGTTCCCGGATTTGAGGATCTTAGTCCGGATCAGAAGAAGCTTTTATATTATCTTGGCCAGGCAGCCCTTTGCGGAAGAGATATTCTCTGGGACCAGAACGGCAGATACAACCTCGCCGTAAGACAAACACTTGAAAATATATATGAGACCTATTCAGGTGACAGAGAAACAGATGAATTTAAAAATTTTGTCACATACCTTAAAAGAGTGTGGTTCTCAAACGGTATTTACCATCACTATTCGAGTGATAAGATAACTCCGGAAATTTCAGAAGAATATTTCCGTAAACTGGTTGAAAAATCGAATGCTAATAACCTACCTCAGATTGAAGGCATGTCTAAGGAAGAATCACTGGAAAAAATAATAAAAGTAATTTTCGATGAAAGATACCTTCCAAAGAAGGTAAGCCAGGATGCTTCAAAAGACCTGGTTGCCAACTCAGCAGTGAATTTTTACGATGAAGGTATAACTGAAAAAGAAGTCACTTCCTATTATAACAGTATCAGAGATATCCATGACAATACCCCTGTTTCATACGGGCTGAATACCAGAATCACAAAAAATGAGAATGGTGAAATTGTTGAGATACCATGGAAATCGGGAAGCATTTACGGAGAAGCTATCGACCGGATTATATCCTGGTTAAATAAAGCTCATGAAGTTGCAGAAACAGAGCAACAGAAAGAAGGTATTGAAAAACTCATTGAATATTACAAAACCGGGGATTTAGAAACTTGGGATGAATACAATATCATTTGGGTAAACGACACTTCCCGTGTTGACTTTGTGAATGGATTTATTGAGATCTATTCCGATCCGTTAGGAATGAAGGCAAGCTGGGAATCCGTAGTAAATTTTAAAGACATTGAAGCAACAAAACGAACTGAAATTATAGCACAAAATGCACAGTGGTTTGAAGATAATTCGCCAGTCGACAATCGTTTCAAAAAAGAAGAAGTAAAAGGTGTTTCGGCAAAAGTTATCACAGTTACAATGCTTGGTGGCGATTGTTATCCTCATACACCTATCGGAATCAATCTTCCGAATGCCGGCTGGATAAGAAAAGATCACGGGTCAAAATCGGTAACAATTGAAAATATAACATACTCATATCACCAGGCAAATCTCAGCAGCGGTTTCCTTGAAGAATTTTCATTTGATTCGGCACAGATTGAACTTGAAAAGAAATACGGGTATTTAACCAATAATCTTCATACGGATCTGCATGAATGTCTTGGACATGGATCTGGTAAAGTATTGGAAGGAGTTACCGATGACGCCTTAAAGAATTATTATTCACCCCTTGAAGAAACCCGTGCCGATCTGTTTGCGCTATATTATATTATGGACCCAAAAATGATTGAACTTGGGTTATTGCCAAACGAAGAAGCTCCCAAGGCCCAATATATATCTTATATCAGAAACGGTCTTATGACACAGCTGAAGCGTATTGAACCGGGTAACGACATACAACAGGCCCATATGCGCAACAGGCAGCTGATATCAAAGTGGTGCTATGAAAAAGGGAAAAAGGATGATATAATTGAAAAAGTTAATCGCGATGGTAAAACGTATTTCGTAATTAACGATTATAATAAACTGAGAGAACTGCTGGGTGATCTTTTAGCCGAAGTACAGAGAATAAAATCGGAAGGTGATTATGAAGCAGGTAAGGTGCTGGTTGAAACTTACGGTGTAAAAGTCGACCCTGAATTACATAAAGAAGTACTGAAAAGATTTGAAAAGTTGAACCTTGCTGCATACAGCGGGTTTGTTAATCCGGACTATGAGCTGATAGAAAAGAACGGAGAGATAATTGACATCAAAGTAAAATACGTTGATGATTATGCAAAGCAGATGCTTAACTATAGTAAGAACTATTCTTACCTGCCGGTTATGAATTAATTTCCGCCAGCTTTAATGCTATGTCTGGCGATTTATTTTCAAATTTTTATTGCCACTAAAGCAAAATACTCAAAATATTACTAAAAAAGTAAATGTAACTGTCTGATAACTTATATCAGGCAGTTTCTTTTCATGGCTGTTACAATTGGAACTCCATCTTATAATAATTCAGCGGGACGCCGTTAACGATCTGAGTTGCCGGGCATACAATTTTAAAGCCCATTTTACTGTAAAGTGGCCTTGCGATCGGAGTTGAATCAAGCCATATCCTTTTCAGTCTCTTTGCGTGTGCCATTTCCAGCAGTTTTTCGACTAATGCTGTACCGATACCTTGCTTCTGCCTTTCGGGGTGTACATATATACCTCCCATTTCCGGTCCGTCGAGAAAACCTGTGGCAATTATCTCAGAGTTCTCTTCAGCAACCAGCACAATTCCGGATTTATGTCTTCTCAGAATTTCTTCTTCTGAGTGATACTCAAGAAAAAAGTCTATAATTTCCCGGGAGAAAATTTCCGGATAACAGGTCTTAATAGTATCATGGATTATTTGGATAACCTTCTCAAGGTCTTCCCTGACAAATGGTCTTATATTAATTTTATCTACCCCAACTTAATTTAATTATTGCCCTGTCGGCTGAGTAAGTCTTATTTTGTTCTTACCATATTTAAAAATCAGATATGCCAATGCCAAACCACCAATCATTAAATAAATGAGGTTGGTGGAAGTATGGGCAACCGCAGCGAATATTTTACCATCATCTTCTGCAATGTGAAAAAATACTTCCAGTGATTTATATACCATAAAGTGCCATGGGCCAATACCTCCCTGCACCGGTGCCAGCATAGCAAGCCCTCCCATTAAAAATACAAGCATGCCATCCCTTAAAGTCAGGTGCGATGTCGGCTTAAAAGCCAGAAATACCACATAAAGCATAATAAGCCAAAGGAAAAATATGGTACACGTGTGTAAGATGAACAGCCATTTATGTTTCATGTGGGCAATCGTTTTGATACCTTCAACAAACTGATCTTTAAGATGAATAATTTTCCCCCAGAAAGAAGTTTTTTTAATTCTTTTCAGACCAAAGTATGAACCGACTATCAGTACCAGCAGGAATATTACCGCCATAACCAGCAGCTTCCCATGCAAAAGGGCGTTAATTTTTGCCTGTACATCAAGTTGTTCATTAAAAAAATCAACAACAACTGAAAAGTTCATGGCAAATATGATAATCGACAACAGTATCAACATCAGAAAATCCGCTACTCTCTCTACAATAACGGTTCCGAGAAGCTTTGCAAACGGTATTCTGTCCGTTTGTGATAGTACGGTGCATCGTGCTACTTCTCCTGCCCTTGGTACTATCAGATTAACAAAATACAGCACCAGGATTGAAAGAAATGTATTCCAGGTCCTGGGTTTATATCCCATCGGCCTGATCAGCATATTCCAGCGAAAGGCTCTGGAGACATGTGCCAGAACGCTAAATGTTACCGATAAAAATATCAGAAAATAATTGAGGTGTCTTAATGCTGCTTTCAGATTTTCCCATTCCAACTCACGATAAAGGGCCCAAAAAATAAGTACTCCGATTGCAAAAAACAGTAAATATTTGAAAGTGTTGAAAACGATTTTCTTCATTTATGGAAATGTTATCTCATTTATATAAATTTCGCAAAGCTTGACAAATATAGATATTTACATAATTGTGTAAATAGAATATTAATTTATTATTAATCGATTTCCATGAATGTTATTAAAAACGGGTTTATTGCAGGATTTCATTTGATATTTTTTTCATTGACCTCCTGTACCGGCACTAATTACCCTGTTATCGAGAAAGACCTTGTAATTGAAAGTAAAATTCTTAAGCAGGAAGTTGAATATTCCCTAATGCTTCCGTCAGGATATTATGAAAAGAATAAAAATTACCCTGTGGTTTATTTATTACATGGTTTCGGTGGTGACAATAACAGCTGGCTTGCCCGCTGTAATATTGACCATATGGTTGACAGTCTCAGAAATTGTAATTCGATCGGAGAATTCATTTATGTTATGCCCGAGGCCATGAAAACATACTACATCAATAACTTCGACAGCAGTATAATGTATGGCGATTTTATGGTGAAGGAACTGGTTCAGTTTATAGATAAAACTTATCGTACTAAACCCGGTGCCGAATACAGGGCGCTTCTGGGAATGTCGATGGGAGGATTTGGAGCAATAATACAGGGACTACAAAACTACAATTCCTTTAAAACCATTGTTGTGATGGGCGGAGCTATGCGTACTGATCAAATGTTTATTTCCCTGTCACAGGACAGATATGAAAAATTTTTCAGCCCGGTATTCGGACCAGAGCTAAGTGATCAGTCAAGGATAACGGAACACTGGAAACAAAATTCACCTTATAATCTGATCGATTCAACCTCAAGAGATAAACTGAAAGAAAGCAACCTGTATATCGATTGTGGTTTGTACGATTCTCTTTGGCCTTCCAATAAAGCTTTACATGAATTACTCCTGGAATATAAAATTCCGCATGAGTTCCACTGCCGTCCGGGCGGACATAACTGGTCATACTGGTATAAATCTACAGCACGCGGGTTGATATACATATCGGAAAAAATACCCGATTAAAAGGTATCCTCGCTAAATACAATACTTAGAGAAATATAATTATTAAATCCTGAGTACTCCGAAGCTAATGAATAATAATGTTTTTCATTAGTCAGACGGTAAAGGTTATTATCCGGTAAATTTATTTGTGCCATTATTAGACCCATATTTCTATCTTTGGTTCAAATTTTTTAAAGATAAAATATGAAAAACAGGCTTATCGGTCTTTACGAGTTGATAACGGGAATATTTGGAGTTTTGGTGCTGCTGGTTGAAATTAAACAAGCGCTGAACAGTGTCAACCAGTTCTTCTCATTCATATTAGGAATAATCCTGTTCGCCGGAACAGCTTACGCAGGCTATGCACTTATTAATAACCTCAGGAACGGTTATAAATACTCCGTAATATCGCAGTCATTGCAGAGTATTGGAATCACTTATTCTTTTTACCGGTATTTGTTTACAGGATCAGCATTCCTGTCGGTTGTAATAAACGATTCTGTTGGCATTTTATATAAAATACAACCCATCGCTTATAAGATCTATAAATTACAGGAACCTGCCTCCATCGAGGTCCGGATATTCATTATTCCCTTAATTCTGCTTGTATTGTTATCGATCAGAAAATAAAAGTTGCATTTCATCCACGGTCAGATAACAACTGTAATAATTGATCTTCGCGACATAACGATACTTACAAATCGTTTATCCATCCAGACTTTACAATGAACAGGGTCTTCAGTTGAATTTAAAGATATAACTATTATTGATCCGTCAGGATTAATAAATGCTGTTGTGATTAAATCATCGAAATTTGAAGAGCTGATAATTCGTTTAGCACCGGGTTGAATACATCATTATCGACCTGTTGATGAAATCAGCCTGAACAATTTCCTGAAATAATAAAAGAGGCTTCCCAAAAAATCCTTTGTGCGCTTTGTGAATTTTATTTGTGTACTTGTGGTTAAATAAAATATTTAAACCACAGAATTACACAGAGATCAAAACATAGAACCACAGAGTTTTAGATGACAGTTTATACGTACACTCTTTAAGAAATATTATTTACTTTTTCTTTGCCTGTTCCAAAACCTGCATTGCTGTTGCGATCAGACTGGACACATCGGCCATGTTCGAAGGAATGATCATGGTGTTGTTTTCTTTGGCAAGTTTTCCAAATTCTGATATGTACTGTTCTGCTACGCGCAGGTTCACGGCATCGATACCGTTTTTATCGCCTATCGCCCCGGCAATTTGCCGGATACCTTTTGCGGTTGCTTCAGCAACGCGTTCGATTTCTGCTGCACGACCTTCCGCTTCATTAATTCTCTTTTGTTTTTCACCTTCCGATCTGGCTATCAGTTCCTGCTTATCACCGTCGGCAACATTTATTTTTGCCTGCTTCTCCCCTTCCGATTCGGCGATCATGGCACGCTTTTCACGCTCGGCACGCATCTGTTTCTCCATGGCATCTTTAATGCTCTGCGGTGGGGTAATATTCTTCACTTCATAGCGGCTAACTTTCACACCCCAGGGATCAGAGGCTTTATCTACCGCATCAACAATTACAGTATTTATAGTATCGCGTTCTTCGAAAGTTTTATCCAGTTCAAGCTTACCTAT
Organism: Bacteroidales bacterium; assembly: GCA_016929525.1. GTDB lineage: Bacteria > Bacteroidota > Bacteroidia > Bacteroidales > UBA10428 > UBA10428. The sequence goes on along the minus strand of JAFGIP010000084.1, from coordinate 5,435 downwards.
AACACTACGCATGGTTGTCTGTGCTATCTGGATACTGGCAAACCGGTAATCGTCGATACCATACGAAGCTTTTTGCGGATCGATAACCTGCAGATAAAGTATTCCATCTACTTCAACAGCAATATTATCTTTTGTAATACATGTCTGCGATGCTACGTCAATTGCCTGTTCTTTCAATGTATGCCTGTACCTTATCTTATCAACAAACGGCATCAGCACTTTAAAGCCCGCGGTCAGCGTGCCGCGATATTTACCAAGTCTCTCAACAATAAAAGCAGAACGTTGGGGAATTACCTTAACATTGGAAAAGATAATTATGATCAACAGGATTATCAGTCCAATATAAATTACAGTTGTTGCATTCATGTTATTTTGTTTTAGTGGTTTATAATTTATGCCTTAGTAACGTGCAGGGTTATACTCGCTTTATCTACTATTTTAACCTGTTCTCCGGCACCAATTTCAGTATCGGAAACAGCACTCCAGGTAGTGCCTTTAAAAGTTATTTTACCTGCTACTCCAGGTTTAAGAACAGTTTCTGTCGTACCAATTTTCCCAATGAATTCATCTTCCAGTATGTCATCTTTCTTCTCGTCTTCACCAAAAAATCTTTTTTTCAGGTATTTTCTTAGCAGGACAAGACAAAGAATTGAGGAGACAAGAAAGATCAATAACTGTATATTGATATTTATATCAAACAGCTTTACACAGATCGCTGTGATCCACGCTCCCACACCAAAAAAGATAATGATCAGTCCGGGTAATGCAAGTTCAAGTAATAAAAGTACCAGCCCGATAAGAAACCAAATTACGGGTGGAGTAAAGAAATCTTTAAATTCTTCCATGGGTTTGATAATTTAAGTTATTAAGCCTGATACAATATAAAAATAATTTTTGAGAAACAATGGTTGAGCGGTTAGTCAAATTTTAAATAAAATATCAGTTTCACCTCACACCAGGTGAGAGCATGTTAATATACATTCCGGGTGCAGACCCGGAACCGAATCCTGACTTAGCGTCGGAATGAGTTCTGTGAAACATATCCATTTCGCACACATTTATATGCATGTGGAATTTACCAGATGTTGCGCACCATGTAATTCTTTCCTCCTTAAATTACGCAGCAGTTGGTGCGCTTTTTATATGCATTTTTATCCACGGATTCCGTCCGTGGTTATTAATATTAAAGTCCTTCGGACTTAGAAGGCGTTCATCACTTGCTCTCCCCTCGCTCTGACCTCACTAACTTTCCTGCAAGGAGAGAACCGCCACCGCACGGAGTTTAAGGTTTGAAAGTTTATGATTTACATTTGAGACTTTATATTCCAACTATTATATTCTAACTACAAAAAAACAATTACATAACCGAACGCAGCGAACTCACCGACCTTACCGGTTTATATACAGGCAAGGGAGGTAATTCAACAATTAAACAGATAAATTACAGTTGAGACTTTATCTGCTAACTATAATATTCTAACTTCTGAATTCTATTCTCAGCTTATTTTTCTGCTGTAAACGGTGCATCAATAATTAATGGTCCTATATCGGCAGCATCACAGTAATCATCACCTGATAAGCCATAAATATAATGTGAATGTATTTCTTCAGATGACAATACCCGGCCGTATACAGCAATCTCATCAAGTGACCCTTCATAGAAATATTTATGAGCACCTTGTGTAAAGAAATTAGCTATTTGTATTGCTGCTGCTGATGAAAATCCGTTTTCATAAATCCGGTTTGCAGTTCTGTTAATCCAGCCATCGACGTATAAATATACCTTATGTGCATCGGGATCGTATACCGCAGCGAGGTGATGCCACTCACCATCATGAATATCTATATTACTTGTCAATCCGCCACCGGTCCGGGTTTCGTCATACAAATAAAACGTTGCATGACCTGTACCTGCTTCAGAGCCGAGCCACCAGTGGGTACTTTCCGCTTCATCCCTGCCAATCATCACCTGAGGATTATCGTCAATCTCACCGGGTTTACACCACAATTCAACAGTAAAACCGGAACCTGCAGACCAATCAAAAACGTCATCATCAGGAAGACTCGCATACTGGTTCAGTCCGTTAAAATACAAAGCATTTCCTACCTGTCCGGTAACATTCGCTGGTCCACCAATAGTCTGACCCTTCCGGAATGAAAATTCATCATTTATAATATTGTCTTTTATTTCTTCCAGTTTCAGATAGCAAATAATATCATCAATACAAGGTTCAATAACATTAATTGTAAACATCTGTGCATCATCACCCTCGCTGTTAATCGCTGAAATAATAACATTATAATTGCCTAAATTATCAGGAGTCCAATCAATAAGTCCGGTTTCGGAATTAATTGTCATCCCGGCCGGTGATGCTACCAGAGTATAGGTTGGCTCAGGAACACCCAAAGCCACAGCAGTATATTCATACTTAGTATCAATAAAAGCATAATCAACCGGTTCGGATTGAAATACAGGTACAATTTGCATATCTGCACAATAGTTATATCCAAGAGAGCCCTGAACATAATGCTGCCATGCTTCCTCATCCGTAATTGCCCTCCGGTAAACTGCAATTTCATCAAGCATACCATCGAAATAGTACTGGTGAGTATCTTCGGAATAAAAATTAGCCACCTGTAAATCAGCTGATGAATTAAAATCTGTATAATAACTATAAGAAACTGCTGTATCCGGTTTCCCGTCTATAAAAAGAGTATTTGTTCCGGTAGCACCTTTATGCACGGCAACCAGGTGATGCCACTTATCGGTAGTCAATGTCTGAGTACTGACAAAGCCACCCCCCTGTCTGAATGCGTCGTACAGATAAAAGGCAACATTAGCGGATGATTGATTCAGACCAATCCACCAATGGGTTTCCCCCGGGGTTTCACGGCTAAACATAACCTGTAAACTCTCTTTTGCTTCATTTATATTACACCATAGTTCAATAGTAAAGTCACTTTCAGCCGGCCAGTCAAAATCAGCATGGTCAGGAACAGAAAAATATTGTGATGAACCATTAAAAGAAAGGGCACTGCCAACGACACCTTCGGTCCATGAAGGAGACCCGGATGTTTGTACAACCCTGTAACCGGCAGTGTCGGATACACTGATACCACTTCCCTCGTTAAGGTTAAAATAACTCACCATACTATCCAGACACGGATCAAATACCTGTATTGTAAATTCCTGAGTTGCAGTACCTCCCGGATTTGTAGCTTCTATTGTAACATCGATCAGTCCACCCGTGGCTGGCAGCCATGTTATTTCTCCCGTAGACTCATTATAACTCATACCGGCAGGATGCTCGGTCAGGTTCACTTCGGGAACAGGAAAACCCGTGCATTCAACATTGTAACTGTAGGCTTCATCTATTCCCATAATTGTTACCGGGTCAGAAGTAAAAACAGGTTCTTCATAGTACTCAGCACAGTATCCATATCCTCTCAATCCTTTCTGATAATAAAAATCGATCTCATCAGGTGTTAAATCACGATTGAATAAAGCTGCTTCATCAAGCTGCCCCGTGTAATAAAACTGCCAGGCGGCATCTTTATATAAACTTCCCATACATAAATCATCATCGGCATAAAAATCTTCACTGTAAGACCTTGTGGTTTCAACAGCCAGTTCTCCATCTACGTAAAGTTTAAGTTGAGTTGTACTATTCTCATACGTTGCTACCAGAAAATGCCACTCATTATTGCCGATAGCCTGAGTTCCAACAATTCCACCCCCGCTCCTGATATTATCATAAAGATAGAATACGGGTCTGCCTGAAAGTGCTTCAATTCCAATCCACCAATGTGTACTGCCCGTACGATCATATCCAAGTATCACCATAAAATCATCCGGAATTCCGTTAAATCTGCACCATACAGCAACACTTAAACTTGTTTCCCAGAAGTAATCCGGATAATTTGGAAATTCTATGTATGTACTTCCTCCAAAATTTCTTGCTTTGCCGACAATTCCTTCGGGTGAGCTTACCGGTAAAACACCAATGTTACCATTAAGAGTACCAATAGTATCATAGGTAGATCCGCTATTGTCATTGTTAAATGTCCAGTAGTTTTGAATTCCTTCGGGGCACTGACCACTTGCAAGCAAAGCAGTTATAAAGTAAAATGACAAGACAGCTGTTACCTTTTTTAACTTTAATTGTATGTCCTTTCTGTACATGGTCCTAAAAATGATAAATCACCAACAAATAATTGCATAAATCCCTGAAATAAATCAATTAAAGAAATACGTAAATGACATATTCTTCATTTCAGTTATGTGAGTATTCCAGAATGTTATCTCTACAATTAATTTATATCGGACCTAACGTGAGATAATAATCATATATAAAGAAAAAAATAAATTATGAATTCCGCAAAATATTGACTGGTAATTAGTGATTGGTGAACAGTTAGTTTAAAGACTGCCTGTTGGTTTACATACCGAAGGTATGCAGACAGGTTTAAAGTTATGGTTTAGAAGGTTTAGAAGTTACTTGTTGCCGGATGCCGGGTGCTCAGCTCGCGCGGATTTGCACCTTATACCTAAACAGCTATTAATTGTATGTAATAAGTTGTGATGACTCTATAATTACTTCCAGCAGATATTCCAGATCTGTATAATCCCTGGCTGAACTAAAAAGGTAGTCTTCAGGATTCTGTACGATCATATCTTCAACCGGATTATGTTGTAAATAAAGATAGTGATTACATTAATAAAATGGTTGTCATGCAATTATATTACTTTACCACACGATGTAATCGTGCGGTAGCGGAAGTACTTACTATCTATTGCAGACCTTATCATGGTTCAAGTTTATAACCTGGACCAAACTACTAACTATATTTTATATATATAAAGCAGATTGATGCCTTTAAGGCTTTCTTCCAGGCACAAGCCAAGAAGACTTGCCTGCCGGCGGCAGGCTTGCGCCAAGTGACGGGTAGTTAAAAACTACCATTTAGCTGCGATGTAGACGCAGTCTGCGCCGGGCAGAAAAACTTAAACGGACATTAATTCCTAAACTTAACTTTGGTGGCTCAGAACCTGCGCACGGATAACATATCCCGCGCGAGCGGGGTAATCAGTTACTCGCTGTCATGCCTCTTATATCCTATCTTTCTGCGCTTCTTCTGGTCCAGTTCTTCCTGCTTAGCTTGTTCCAGCTGCTTTAAATATTCAAAGATCATTAGTATCTGATTATCGTGTTCTGCTAGTTTATGCTCAATGCTGTCCAGCCGATGTAAAATATCTTTATGGGTTTGAAGCATCTGGCGTATTCTTGTATAAATACGCATTATTTGTATGTTAACTTTTATCGCCCTGTAACTGTTCAGAACACTGGATAAGAGACTGTTCAAAAAAGTGTGTCAAGTATAAAAGATAAATGATTTACTTGACTCATTATGAAAACAGAAGAAAATACAAAATT
>JAFGIP010000083.1 GCA_016929525.1 Bacteroidales bacterium | reverse complement strand
TGGCTATGATCTTTTTGTGATTCCAGTATGTAAACGTAATATTTCAATTCTTACAAATAACTTATTTCGAAAAGCAGAAAGCCTGAAATAATAACTCTTTCAGGCTTTCCCTGTCGGGATGACTAGATTCGAACTAGCGACCCCACGCCCCCCAGACGTGTACTCTAACCTGACTGAGCTACATCCCGAATGCACATAGTTAAGTTTTCACTCATTGAATGTGCGTGTAAAAATAAATTATTTAAACAATAATGTGAAAAATGGAGTATAAAACTACCATTGGTGAGGGTGCAAAAATATATTTTTTAAGCGATTTTGAAAAACCATTGTTATGTATTGTAAGTTATTTGTTTATATTTCGACACAGGTCTGACAATATTACATATATGCAATGCAATGAGATGATTAAATACGCATTGGTATATTACTTGATCAGGGGCAGAATCAATTTTGAAAATTATAATACTAATATAATAATGGATTTATTTAAACCTTTAGACACGAAAGCAGATGAGGCTGAGTTAAAACCAGCGGAAGGAGAATCAGAAAAAGTTAAATGTCTTATCATTGGATCAGGGCCTGCTGGTTATACGGCAGCAATCTATGCAGCACGCGCAAATCTTAATCCGGTACTGTATGAAGGACTTGAGCCTGGAGGCCAGCTGACAACTACCACCGACGTAGAAAATTATCCGGGGTATCCGGACGGTGTGACAGGTCCTAAAATGATGGAAGATTTCAAGAAACAGGCACAACGTTTTGGAGCGGACTGTCGTTTTGGTATTGTAACCGATGTAGACTTTAACGGTCCTGTTCATAAGGTTATTATCGATGAAAAGAAGGTTATCGAAGCTGAATCGGTAATCATTGCCACCGGCGCAACAGCAAAATATCTGGGACTGGAATCTGAGAAAAAATATATGGGTTCTGGTGTTTCGGCATGTGCCACATGCGATGGTTTTTTTTATAAAGGCAAAGATGTGGCAGTTGTCGGTGGCGGCGATACTGCAGCGGAAGAAGCCCTTTACTTATCCGGACTATGTAATAAAGTATATCTTATTGTCAGGAAAAATTATTTGAGAGCTTCGAAAGTAATGCAGGAAAGGGTTTTCAATACTAAAAACATTGAAGTACTCTTTGAACGAAATGCAAAGGAACTGCGCGGTGACGGAGTAGTAGAAGAAGCTGTCCTGATCAAAAGAAAGGGAGAGTCCGATGAATCGGAAGAAATGATAGAAATCGATGGGTTTTTTCTTGCAATTGGTCATACTCCAAACTCAGCACCGTTTAATAAATATCTGGATACCGACGAGGTTGGTTATATAAAAACAACTCCGGGTACAAGTAAAACCAATGTTAAAGGTGTATTCGCTTGCGGTGATGTTCAGGATCCTGTTTATCGCCAGGCTGTAACGGCAGCAGGTTCAGGTTGCAGGGCAGCCATCGATGCAGAGCGATATCTGGGGGAAAAATAAAGCATTAAAAAGAGGCTGCCTTTTTTAGACAGCCCCCCTTTTATGATGTTTTGATCATTTAGCTAATTGATTCTACCATCGAGGTGATATTATCTGCTTTATATTTTCCCGTATCCAGTTTTTCTCTCATTTCTTTAAAACACTTAATCGTATATTCAACATCCTCCAGTGTATGCACTGCTGTAGGTATAATGCGTAAAAGGATCACATCTTTTGGTACAACCGGATAAATCACAATAGAGCAGAAGATCTTATAATTTTCTCTTAGGTCGATTACTATATTTGTGCCTTCTGCAAGATTGCCTTTCAGAATTACAGGAGTTACAGGTGACTCGGTTTTACCAAGGTCAAACCCGTTATCTTTAAGACCTTTCTGGAGTTTATTCACTACTTTCCAAAGATCTTCTCGGAGCGAGTGTTGTGTTTGCAGAAGTTCAAGGCGTTTTAATGCGCCAATTACCATTGGCATCGGTAATGATTTGGCAAAAGTCTGCGAGCGCATATTATACCTCAGAAAATCGATAACATCTTCTTTCCCGGCAATGAAAGCACCAATACCTGCCATTGATTTTGCAAATGTCGAGAAGTAAAGATCAATTTTATCTTGTACACCAAAGTGTTCACCGGTACCTGCCCCGGTTTTACCCATTGTTCCAAATCCATGGGCATCATCTACTAACAGGCGGAAGTTATATTTTTTCTTCAAATCGGCAATCGCTTTTAAATTACCAAGATCACCAGCCATACCGAAAACACCTTCAGTGATCACCATTATCCCCCCACAGTTTTGTTCGGCAAGTTTTGAAGCCATGCGCAGCATTTTATCACACTTGTCCATATCGTTATGTGGAAACACAAAACTTTTTCCTCCTGTTGCTTTATGAAGAAAAATACCGTCCATTATACATGCGTGCGATTCTGAATCGTAGACAATAACATCTCTTCTGCCACACGTGGTTTGAATTATAGATACCATCCCCTGATAACCATAGTTTAGCAAAAAAGCATCTTCTTTACCTACAAACTCTGCAAGTTTACCTTCCAGCTCTTCATGTTTTGCCGTTTGACCTGACATCATTCTGGCTCCCATTGGGTAACCCATTCCATATTTCTTTGCACCTTCAGCATCTGCCTTTCTGACTTCCGGGTGATTGGCAAGGCCCAGGTAATTGTTCAGGCTCCAGGTAAGAACTTCTTTTCCCCGGAAAATCATGTGCGGTTTGATCTCTCCTTCCAGCTTGGGAAACATGAAATATCCGTGCGCAACTTTCTGATACTGTCCTAGCGGACCTCTGTCTTTATTAATCTTATCAAATATATCCACAATAAATCTGTATTTGAATTAAACTGCACAAAAGTAGTTCTTTTTGGATTTTAAGCAAATGTGATATGTTATCATATCAGGTTATTATTTAAAAATATTTATCTGTTAAATATAGAATAATTGCTAAAAATTGTTAACCGGGTTGTGTTTCCTTATACTTCTTAATATTTTCGAAAACGATAAGATAAAATTGTTACATGCATTAATTAATAGTTTATAAATCATCATGTTTTAATTAAATTATTTTAACTTTGCGCGATATTTTCCAAAAAATGATTAGAGACCGTAAACAATTTATTTTCTGGTTAATAATAATTCTCATGATAACCGGATGTAAGGGATATGAGAAATTACTTAAAAGTACCGATTATAAAAAAAAATATACCGAAGCGCTCAGATATTACGATAAAGGTGATTATACAAGGGCCGCTACCCTTTTTGACCAGATTGCGGTAATTTACCGTGGTACAGATCAGGCCGATACTATTTATTATTATCAGGCTATGTGTTATTACAATCAACGAGATTACATACTGGCTGGTCATTATTTCAGGACTTTTGCTTCAACATATGGGGCTAGTCCTTTCGTTAAAGATGCTGATTTCATGGGAGCTTATTGCTATTATATGACATCACCAAGGCCAAGTCTCGATCAGACAAATACTGTACAGGCTATTCAGGCATTTCAACTTTTTTTAATCAGGTTCCCCCAAAGTGAGAGGAAGGAGGAATGTATAGGTTATATTAATGAATTGCGAAACAAATTGGTTGAAAAGTCGTACATGTCAGCTAAGCTTTATTTCGATCTGGAAGATTATAAAGCATCGCTGGTTGCATTAAACAACAGCCTGATCCAGTTTCCCGAAAGCAAGTATCGGGAAGAAATTATGTTCATGTTAGTTAAATCAAGTTACCTGCTTGCTTATAATAGTATTTCAACAAAGCAGAAAGAAAGATACCAGGATGCGGTTGATGAATATTATTCTTTTGCAGCTGAGTTTCCGGAAAGCAAATACAAAAAAGAAGCTGACAGATATTACAGATTAGCATCAAAAATATTGGGAGAAGATATTGAAACAGAATTAGAAACAATGAATAAACTATAGAAGATGGTAGATTATAAAAAATCTAAAGCGCCTGCTACAACAATGACCCGCGATGTTAGAGAAATGGAAAAAAAAGCGGGGAATATTTACCAGGCAGTAGTTATTGCTTCAAAGAGATCGAATCAGATTAGTATGGAAATTAAGGAAGAACTTAACAGGAAACTTGAAGAATTCGCAAATTATTCTGATAATCTCGAAGAAGTATTTGAAAATCGTGAGCAGATAGAAATATCAAGATTTTACGAACGTATGCCGAAACCAACTCTTATTGCACTTGAAGAGTTTGATAACGACCAGATATACGTGCGCAAACCGGAATAACTTACTTTTGATCGTATGATCAAAAATAAAAACATATTGATCGGTGTTACCGGCAGCATTGCAGCTTACAAGGCTGCTTTTCTTATCAGACTGCTTATAAAAGAAGGGGCAAATGTTAAGGTAGTAATGACCGACCTGGCCAAAGAATTTATTTCACCGCTCACTCTGGCAACCTTATCGAAGAATCCTGTTCTGGTTAATTTTTTTAACCCTGAAAATGGAAACTGGAATAGTCATGTCGATCTGGGCACCTGGGCCAATGCTTACGTAATTGCTCCTGCTACTGCAAATACAATTGCCAAGATGGCTCATGGTATTGCCGATAATTTATTGCTGACAACTTACCTTTCTGCAAGATGCCCGGTTTTTATTGCTCCTGCAATGGACCTTGACATGTTCAGGCATAAAACTACTACAACTAATATTTCAATATTGTCTGAGCGGGGTAATATAATAATTGAACCATCTACGGGGAATTTGGCAAGCGGACTGGAAGGAAAGGGAAGAATGGAGGATCCTGAAAAGATCATACAAACTCTTAATCAATACTTCAAAAGTAGCGGGAACGAAAAAAAAAAGCCCGTAAATAAAATTGCAGGTAAAAAAATTCTGATTACTGCAGGACCTACACATGAACCATTGGATCCTGTTAGATTTATAGGAAATTATTCAACAGGGAAAATGGGATATGCACTTGCTGAAGTATTTGCCGAAGCAGGAGCGGATGTAACACTTATTAGCGGATCAGTAAATATACCTGTTCCAAAGCCAGTAAGTAAAATTATCCTGGTAAAATCATCCGATGATATGTATAAAAAGTGTCTGGAATACTTCCCGACATGCAATATTGCTATTCTGGCAGCGGCTGTCGCAGATTATACACCTGCCAGGTTTCAGGATAAAAAGATTAAAAGTGACGAGAGTAAATTAATTCTTGAATTACAAAAAACAGTAGATATTGCTGAGCAGTTGGGTAAGTTAAAAAAAAAGAGGCAGTTTCTTATAGGTTTTGCACTTGAAACCGACAATGAACTGGAGAATGCGCAAAAAAAAATGCAAAAAAAGAATTTCGATCTGATTGTATTAAATTCTCTCAGAGATCAGGGTGCCGGATTTAGTTACGACACAAATAAAGTATCAGTTATTGGTAAGGACAATAAAATTCATAATTTCGGGTTAAAATCTAAGACAGATGTTGCCCTGGATATATTACATTTAGTTCAGGAATATTTAAAATAATATGAAATACACATAATACTATTCTTTTAAAATCACGAGAATGTGAATTAAGATTTTATTATGATAAGTATCATCAGGTGTCAATATAAAAATATTTTCCAATGAAATTCCCGGCTACTTTATTAATTTCTCTAACTCTTCTTTTCTCAATCCGCAGTTATGCACAGGAACTTAATTGCAGGATCAGTATAAACTCGACCCAAATTCAGGGAACGAACAAAGAAATTTTCAATACGCTGCAGGAAGCGATGAACGATTTTATGAACAGTACTAACTGGACTAACAATGTTTTTGAGGTATATGAAAGAATAGAATGTAACCTGTTATTTAATATTACTGAAGAAGTAAGTGCGGGAGAATATAAAGGTACCATGAATGTTCAGTCGAGAAGGCCGGTTTATGCTTCATCGTACAATTCGGTTATGTTGAATTATATCGATAACGAGGTTCAATTTAAATATGAGGAATATGATCCGCTGGAATTTTCTGAAACCTCTCACCTGTCAAACCTTACGTCAATACTTGCTTATTATGCATATATTATTATTGGCCTCGACTACGATTCCTATTCTTATTTGGGAGGCGAACCTTATTTTGAAAAAGCTGAGAAAATAGTTAATAACGCTCAGTCGGAATCTGAGCCTGGTTGGAAAGCTTTTGAAAGCAGGAGCAGGAAGAACAGATACTGGCTTATAAATAACATTCTTGACGAAGGATATAAGCCGTTGCGGGAATTTAATTATAATTATCACAGAATGGGATTGGATGTAATGGATCAATCAGTTGAACGTGGCCGGATGGTTATTAAGGAACAGCTTATAGAAATTGAAAAATTCTACGATACAAAACCGGATCCGTTTATGCATTATTTCCAGGTTTTCCTGGATTCAAAGTCGAAAGAATTAGCCGATATATTCTCTGAAAGCTCACAGGACGATAAAAGAAGGATATATAATATAATGACAAAGATAGATCCGGGGAATCCTGCTAAATATGAGGCATTGAAAGAGTAGGCATCATCGTTTGATAACATGTTCAAAGATTTCTTGTTGTTAACTGAAGGTTCATAGGTAGAAATCAATAGTTTTGTTGATAAATAGAACCTGAATGCTGCAATCGATTCTTATTGATAACTATGCATTGATCGACCACCTCGAGATTGAATTTAATCAGGGTTTTACAATTATTACAGGAGAAACCGGGGCCGGTAAATCTATTATATTGGGAGCTCTGGGATTGCTGCTTGGAAAACGCGCTGATACAGGTGTTCTGAAAGATGAATCGAGAAAATGTATTGTCGAAGGCAGTTTTTTAGTAGATGGTTATGGTCTGGAAACATTTTTTAAAGAACAGGAACTTGATTTTTCAAGCCAGATTATTATCAGGCGTGAAATATCACCAGTAGGCAAAAGCAGGGCCTTCATCAACGATACTCCCGTAAATCTGAACATGTTACAAGTTCTGACACTTTCGTTGGTTGATCTTCATTCACAGCATCAAAATCTTTCTCTAAACAATGAAAGCTATATCCGATGGATAATTGATTCTTATGCCGGTTTATCAGGTACGGTTAATGGATACGGAAATCTTTATAAAGAGTATCTCGAAGAAAAAAAACAGTATACCAAAGCCAGCGAGGCATACAAAAATGATCAGGATAACCTCGATTTTATTACCCATCAGTTTAATGAACTACAAGCGGCACAGTTAAAGGGCAATGAACTCTCTTCTTTAGAGACGGAATATAATATATTAATTCATGCAGAAGAAATAAAATCAGCTCTGGAAGGTGTTTCCCAGATACTTTCTTCAGAAGATATCGGGGTTGTTGAAAAACTGAAAAGTGTTGCCGGGTTGTTGGGCAAGATATCACCAAATTTTAGTTCGGCTGAAGATCTGGAAAAAAGATTGCAGAGCTCTTATATTGAACTTAAAGACATTGCATCTGAAGTAGAGTTAAGCTTTGAAAAGGTAGAATACGATCCGGGAAAGATGGAAGGGATAAGTCAGCGTATTGATTTATTATATAACCTTCTCAGAAAATATAAAGCAGAAAATGAGGAAGAGCTTATAAATTTGCGTGATAACCTGGATAGTAAACTTCAGAATTTTGCTATAGGTGATTATGAACTGGCAAAACTCCAGGAAGCACTTAAAAAGAAAGAAGAAAAGATTACTGCTCTGGCAAGGGAAATTTCTTTGAAAAGAAAAGCCTGTTTTGATGAATTTATAACAAGGGTTATAGCATTGCTGAAAAGTATGGGAATGAAGCATGCAGTTTTTCAAATTAAAGCTGATAATACCCCATTATCTGAAACCGGGATCGACAATATTCAGTTCTTATTTTCCGCCAATATAAATATCGGGGTGAAGGATATTGCAAGTGTGGCATCTGGCGGTGAGTTGTCGAGGCTGATGTTGTCTATAAAATATTTAATCTCAAACGCATCTGGCTTACCAACAATTATTTTCGATGAAATTGATTCGGGAGTTTCCGGCGAGATTGCTCATAAAGTGGGGTTACTTATAAAGGAAATGTCAGAGAATATGCAGGTGATAAGTATAACGCACCTGCCTCAGGTCGCAAGTCTTGGTGAACATCATTTTCAGGTATACAAAGAAAACGTAAACGGTTCGACATTAACCGATATTAAAAAACTGGATAACGAACAAAGACTTACCGAAATAGCCAAGATGTTAAGTGGCGAAAAACTTACAGATGAAGCCATTGAAAACGCCAGGATATTATTAAAACAATAATTTAAAATTATTCTAAATAATTGTTTACTCACCTCATTTAGATTATCTTTGCAGCCTGTTAATTCGAAACGATACTTAAAATGGCTTATAATTTATTAAAAGGGAAAAAAGGAATAATATTCGGTGCCCTTAACGACATGTCGATTGCCTGGAAAGTAGCAGAAAGGGCACATGAAGAAGGTGCTGAATTTGTCTTAACGAATACGCCGGTTGCCTTGCGTTTAGGCACACTGAAACAGTTGGCTGAAAAATGTAATGCAGAGATCATTCCTGCCGATGCAACAAGTGTTGAGGAAATTGAAGAACTTGTAAAAAAGACAATGGCGAAATTCGGAGGTAAGATCGATTTTATTTTACACTCTGTAGCTATGTCTCCTAATGTGAGAAAAGGACTTTCATACGATAAGCTCAGCTATGACTTTTACCATAAAACAATTGAAATATCAGCTCTGTCGTTTCATAAAGTACTGCATGTTTGCAGGAAACTGGATGCCATTAATGAATGGGGCTCTGTAGTAGCCCTTTCATATGTCGCAGCACAGCGGACTTTGTATGGTTATAACGATATGGCCGATGCAAAATCATTACTTGAATCCATTGCACGAAGTTTTGGTTATATCTATGGTCGCGATAAGAAAATCAGGGTTAATACTATTTCACAGTCACCAACAATAACAACAGCCGGAAGCGGTGTGAAGGGCATCGATCGTCTTTTGGATTTTTCAGAAAGGATGTCACCTCTTGGTAACGCCACGGCCGACGATTGTGCAGATTATTGTGTAACACTTTTTTCAGACCTTACAAAGAAGGTCACCATGCAAAACCTTTTCCACGACGGAGGGTTTTCAAGCATGGGTATGAGCCTGCGCGCAATGACCCAGTACGATAAAAGCTTCCGTGAATGTCTTGAAGAAGGAGACTAATTGAAAAGAAATTACTGTTATATTTGCCTTTCCAACCTGTACCCTTTTATTTCAGTGAATAGTATATAATATTATTGTAATTTATATTTTTGCATTTCTAAGGGTAGTATAAAATGAAAAGGTTTGTTCTCATTATTTTGATCTCAGTTGGATTTCAGGCTGTTTATTCCCAGGAAGATAATTTTGTTTTTGAAGATAATCCATACGTAACAGACATTAGCAGTGTTGACCGCACATATTTAAAGGATCATCCTCTCGGGAAAGACATTTCCGCCAGGCTGGAGTTATTAAAGAATGTTTACACTTATATTGAACCTGCATCAGCAGTATCTCCTTCAGATAAGACTGTCGTAATGAAACCTGTGATTTATAATTCGGTAGTTAAATTGAACAGGTATTATAAAAAGAAATCAAAAAACGGACTGATTGATACTGAAAAAGATAAAAATGAATTTGAAACAATAATTAATAAAGCTCTGATATTGTATTCGGAAGATACGGAAAACCTTGAGAGAGATTTGCGAAAAGCAAAGGAACCTGAAGAGATTCTGGAAGTTTATTCAAGGGTAATCTTAAAATAGAACTTTATTTAAAAGCACTTAACATAATTTTCAAACGAACATTTTGGTTTCGTAATGCTTTCAATATTCTTATTACTCTTTTATTTGCTGGCTCCCGCAATAATCATTTACATAACTGAAAAGAATAAGTTTGCAAACAAGATTGGTGCTATTATCATTGCTTATGGAATTGGTTTGTTAATTGGGAACATAGGGATATTTCCACATCCGGGCGATTACCTTTCAAACTATCTTACAGAAAATCATTCGGTTTCATTTTCTGAAGTTGAGGATTTGTTAAAAACAGGACTTATTTCACCTGAAGATATCGAAGCATATAAAGTAAGAAAGCTTCAGGATTTAATTCTGATGTTGACAATTCCTCTGGCAATACCTTTGTTGCTTTTTTCATTACAAATAAAAAATTGGCTCAGAATGGCCCGTACAACTTTTATTTCCCTTCTGTTGGGTTTGATATCTGTAATGTTTGTTGTGGTTGCTCTGAGTGTTATATTTAAAAATATTTTGGATGAAATACCAAAAATCGCCGGTATGTTGGTTGGATTATACACAGGGGGAACTCCAAATCTGGCAGCATTGAAGATGATGTTAAATGTTAATCCCGATCTGTATATAAAAGTCCATACATACGATATGATTTCTTCATTATTATTCCTTCTGTTTTTAATGACTGTCGGAAAGATATTGTTTCGGAATTTTTTAATGCCATATCCGGTAAAAACTAATAGTTCCGGGAATGATACCATGGGAAGCGATGCAGAATTATCTTATAATGGTATTTTCAAGAGAAAGGTTTTAACCCGTTTGTTACTGTCAATATTATTATCGGTTATTATTTTCGGTTTGGCAGGACTGGCAACATTATTTGTGAACACCGGGTATCAGATGCTTGTAGTAATATTGATATTATCTACACTGGCAATTTTACTTTCATTAGTTCCTGCGGTTCAACGTATTCAAAAAACATTCGAGGCAGGAATGTACCTTATTTTGATATTCAGTATTGCTGTTGCATCAATGGCCAACCTTCAGAATCTGCTTCAATTATCGGGGTATTTATTGGTAATGATAACTGTCACAGTTTTCGGATCACTTATACTCCATACTGTTCTGTCAAAGATTTTTAAAGTAGATGCCGATCTGATGATCTCATCGACAGCCATGATCTGTTCACCTCCTTTTGTTCCGATGATAGCCGGGGCATTGAAAAATAAAGAAATAATTATAAGTGGACTGACAGTAGGTATCATTGGTTATGCCGCAGGCAATTATCTCGGAGTCGCTATTGCGTTCATTATTCGTTCAATGTTGTAATTTAGCTCACTAGTCACTGACAAATTTATATTTTTAATAAACTGATCAAAACGTCCGACGCTATGGTGTCGTAGGTGTCGTGAACTACCAGCTTTAATTAGAAAAGTTTTCATTCGCAAACTATTTTGTTATCCGGATGAACATACACAGCATATGCACTATACCATTTGTTGCCAACAGTTTGTTATTTCTTTAATTTCTGCTTTCCAAGAAAATCTTGATGTAACTCCTCTGTTGTAATGAATCGCTGATATCCCTTTGATAAGAGTCCTTGTATCAGTTCCTTATCTCCTGTCCATAATTTCCCCCTAACAAAATCGGTCACTGCCACAAATGCTGTATCATCAATATCAATTGAACTGTATATTTTCTCCGCTCTTTTATAAAATTCAATTGGTATCACAATATGATTTAGGATGATTATATTGTGAATCACCATTCATAAGTTGCAATAAACTTATTATCATCCAAAATTGCTATCGTTTGAATCTTTTTCTTATGCTCAAATATTTCTTCCCTAACATATCCAGGTGAATAGAACTCATAAAATCTATTACCATTAATCAATATTTGTCCAATCCTGCTATTAACATTTTAAAGAGCGCTAAACGCAATATTTGTATCAACTACAACCTTTTTAATCATTTAAGCCAAGTTCTCCTTTGATTTTATTCCATCGCCCTTTTTTCGCCGATTTAACAAGAACATCAACATCATCTTCAGTTGCAGAAGAATTGGATGTTAGTTCCTCATACCTTAAATAATCCAATATTGATTGTATTTTGGAAATCTTTGTTCCTGCAGAAAACCTGACTAATATCTCATTATTTTGTCTCTCTACTATCATACCTTACTTTTTTTCAAATGTACAAAATTTCTGCCGATTATCTTAATAAACAAGTGTTGCCCAAATTGTTGGCAACTGGGTTATATTCTTGATTAAACCTCACCAATTGTGATTGGCATACTTAATTATACGGCAATATTAAAAAAACCTTATTTTTAAAAAATAACCTTTATAGTTATGAAGGAAAGATTCAAACAGACCTTATTCAACAACTTCTAATGTTAGAAAACAATTGAACTTATTATTGAAAGATGAAAAAGATAATTGAATGCATACCAAATGTCAGCGAGGGTCGGGACAGAAATAAAATAGAACAACTCACTAAAGAAATTACGAGCGTTACAGGTGTGCACTTATTGAATATCGATACCGGCGCATTGGCAAACCGAACGGTATTTACATTTATTGGTACTCCTGAGGATGTTATTGAATCTGCATATCGACTAATAAAAAAAGCTGCTGAAATTATCGATATGCGCATTCACAAGGGAACTCATCCGCGTATCGGAGCTGTTGATGTTTGCCCTTTCGTTCCTGTTAAAGGTATGTCGATTGAAGAAGCGGTATTATTTTCTGATAAACTTGCTCAAAGGGTTGGATCGGAACTTGGTATTCCGGTATTTTCTTATGCATATTCATCAAAACAGAAGGAAAGAGAAAAACTTGAGAATATTCGACAGGGACAGTATGAAAAGCTGAAAACAAGAATAAAGGACAGTGAGTGGAAACCGGATTTTGGTCCGGCGGAATTCAACGCGAAATTTGGCGCTGTAGTTATTGGTACCAGGGATTTTCTTATAGCATATAATATAAGTCTGAATACACGGGATACTGCTATTGCCAATAAAATTGCCTCCGAGATAAGAGAAAGTGGTTCTTCCAATAATTCACCCGGATTATTAAAAGCAGTTAAAGCAATCGGCTGGTATGTGGATGAATATAACTGTGCCCAGGTTTCAATGAATATTGTTGATTATAAAACTACATCGGTTATAAAAGCATACGAGACTGTAAAAAAAAGATCATCAGATTATGGGATTGAAATATTAAATTCTGAGATTGTTGGAATGATCCCTGTATCGGCAATAATCCCTGATAATGTCAGAATTAATGATAATAACTTCTGGTTAAGCAGGGAATTCAGACAAATTTTAAAAGACACTATTAATAACCTGCAATTAAATATAGATGCTGATAAATTCAAATCTATAATTCTCGAATATCGGATTTATCAGATATATGGTGTCTTATAAAGGCATGTGGGATTAAATATCCATTTTTTATCTATTTGTGCTGTCCACAGAATCAGTTATAGTAATATAGTATCAAAGTATTGCATCGGGATATCAAAATTATTCATCTCAGAATTGCGAATAATTATGACTGATTCAGTTTATTAGTGTCTTGATTTCTGCAGATAACAGACCGTTTTTCATACAACCTGATAAAAATCATCGTAAAGTATAGAAACAGCAGGCAATTGATAAATGTATACTTTTTGTATATTTTTTACTTTCTCGAATTTCATAACTCACAAAAAGATAGATATTTAGATATATAAATTGAATGTATATTAATGGGATTTAAATATTTATTCATTCTATATACTTGTTTGTAAGGCAGTTAAAAGAGTTTGTATATTTTTTTTTTTAATATTTTTTCTTAGATTTGATTCCGGTGATAGCTGATAACAGGCTATTTCCTGTGCTTATTATTGTTAACCTATTATAAACCTAAAATTTTTATCTATGAAAAGAATTACAAGTATTCTTGTATGCTTGGCATTCTTAGGCCTGTCGGTCTATGGCCAGGACATACAAATTACGGGTAAGGTTACCAGTGCAGACGACGGCAGTGCTCTGCCGGGCGTTTCGGTGGTGATTAAAGGTACTCAGCAGGGTGTATCCACCAATGTAGATGGTAACTACTCCATTACTGCACCTTCCGATGCAACACTTGTTTTCACTTTTGTTGGTATGGAGGATCAGGAAGTTCAGGTTGGAGGGCAAACAACCATCGATGTTCAGCTTACTTCAGGTCTTGTAGAGGTTGAAGAAGTTGTCGTGGTTGCCTTAGGTATGAGGAAGGATGTTAAGGCTCTCGGCTATTCAGTAACACAGGTTGAATCAGATGAAATTACCAAAGCTGGTTCTTCAAGTGCACTTAATGCCCTCAGGGGTAAGGTAGCCGGTGTTGACATATCTTCCGGATCAGGAGCTCCGGGAGCTTCAACTCGAGTCTTTATCAGGGGTTATTCCTCAATATCCCGCTCTAATCAGCCTTTATATGTTATCGATGGTGTTCCGGTTGATAACTATTCTTTTGTTGATAATGACCTGAACGGAGGTTTGGACTTTGGTAACAAGCTGAATGATATTAACCCGGATGATATTGAATCAATATCGGTTCTGAAGGGGAGTGCAGCTTCTGTTCAGTACGGTTCAAGAGGAGCAAATGGTGTAATCATGATTACTACAAAGAATGGGGTTGGCGCTGATCATCTAACGGTAAATTATTCTGGTTCTTACACCTGGGATACTCCATTGATGCTTCCACAGTTTCAGAATGAATACGGACAGGGATTCTTTGGCGAACCCGATTTGATTGAAAATACCAGCTGGGGTCCCAGGATGAATGGTGAGGTTTACCAGTGGGGCAGGGTTGTAAACAACTCACAGCAGGTTAAACCATACGTGGCTCAACCCGATAATGTAAAAGATTTTTTTGATGCTGGAGTAACACAGAAACACTCAATTTCAGTTTCAAACGGTAATGAAACTACAGGTTATTATATATCTTATGGTTATGTTGGCAGCGACGGAATTTTCCCAACTGATGCCGACTCTTATAAAAGACATACGATAGCCTTACGTGGTAATACTAAAGTAAACAAGTTTGACATTTCAACTTCTTTAAATTACGTTAAAAAGAAATCGAAATTTGTTCCGACAGGACAAGATATGTCAGTTTATGACAACATTATGCAGGTCCCCCGGGACATGAGTATTGTTGATGGAGAAGATTATAATGATATTTTCTGGGATCTGGATGGTTACTATTCAGGTTATACACTGAATCCATACTACGTATTGAACGAAAATGGCAACGAAGCAAACGAGGACAGATTATACGGACAGTTGGTAACAGATTATGACTTTACTGATTGGTTAAAGGCAAAATGGAATGCCGGTGGTGAAGTATCAAATCTGCAGATTGATGAGTGGCGTGCCATTACAAATGTTTCACATAACGATTATAACGATGATCCCGGAAGGGTTATTCAGACTCAGATTCATCGTTATCAGGTAAACTCTGAGTTGTTATTGATGGCTGAAAAGATATTCAATGACTTTTATGTAGGAGGTTATGTTGGTTACAACGTATTCTCAAGACTGCATAAAGGTTCATCACAAAGTGTCACAGGGCTTGATATTCCTGAATTCTATCATATCAGCAACAGCTCGTCAACACCTGTTGTGGCTTATGCAGAAACACCTTATCGTACTATGGGGGTATATGCAAATCTTGATCTGGAATATCGCGAAATGGTATTTCTTAGCTTAAGTGCCAGGAACGACTGGTCGTCAACACTTCCAAAAGATAACAATTCTTATTTCTACCCGGGTGCTAACTTAAGCTTTGTGTTTACAGAATTAGTGCCAAGTAATAATATTTTAACATTTGGTAAGATCAGGGGTGGAATATCCCAAACCGGTAATGATGCACCTACATTCAGAACTGATAATTATTATCTTGCTGCATATCACAGGGACGGATACAGGGATCTGACTTATCCGCTACCGGGAAATATCAATGGTTTTGAAGTAAGTAATTCTATTGGTAATGCTGAGTTGCAACCTGAGATCACAACCGAGTGGGAATTAGGTACCGATCTGAGGTTTTTCAACGGCAGATTGTATATAGATTTCAGTTACTTCGATAAAAACACAGATAAAAACATTTTGGATGTTGAACTGGCGCCATCAGGAGGTTATACAGTTGTGACTTCAAATGTTGGTAAGATAACAAGTGAGGGAATGGAATTGGCCGTTTCCGGTACTCCTGTTAAAACATCTGCTATAACATGGAATATCGGATTGAATTTTACCAAAATTGATAACAAAGTAACTGATCTGGGAGGTCGTGAACGGATGGACATTGGTGGTACAGGATCATTAGGATTTGTACTTGTCCCGGGTGAAGAAATCGGACTGTTCTATGGTGAAGCTCCAAGCTATGATGATCAGGGCAGAATAATTGTTGGTTCTGACGGTTTGCCGGTTGCAGATGATGAGTACCAAATATTGGGTTGTTCAGCTACCGATTGGAGTGGTGGTATCTCCAACAGTGTATCTTATAAGGGTTTAACTTTCAGTTTTTCATTTGAGACAAAACAGGGCGGTTTAATGTATTCAAGAACTGCAGAAATACAGTACTTTGCAGGAACTGCTCCGTTAACCCTTTATAACGATCGTCAGCCATTCATTATTCCAAATTCTGTTACAGAAGGTGGTACCGATGGCGAAGGAAATCCGATCTATGTAGAAAACACAAATCCGGTAACAAATTACGATAACCTGTATACATACTGGGGACAAAGCTACGGCGGCGGACTGTTTAACAGACGTTTCATGGTCGATCGTTCATTTGTTAAATTAAGAGAAGTAGTACTTTCGTACCAGTTACCTTCGAGTCTGCTTCAAAATATCTTTATTAAAGAAGCTCAAATCAGTTTAATTGGTAGAAACCTCTTGATCTGGACTCATAAAGACAACACTTTTATCGATCCTGAAACAACTACTTTTGGCGGTAATGATAGTGTTTCTGATACTGAGTATCTGTATGGTGAATTTAGTAGCCAACCTTCAACAAGAAGCTTCGGATTTGCTTTAAATCTTACATTTTAACTAGTTAAAACCGGAATTCAATGAAAAAGTTAATATATATTATAAGTATAGTTGTGCTGCTTTTCACATTATCAGGATGTGAGAGTTGGCTGGATGTCAATCAGGATCCTACGAGACCTACTGACGTTTCTTTACCTCTTGCCCTTTCTCCGGGAATAAGTTCATCGGCTTATGTATTTGGCGGCTGGTGGCAGATTCTTGGAGGTATCTGGGCCCAGCACTGGACACAATCAACCGGTGCATCACAGTATCGTAATATGGAAGATTATCAGATGACACCTTCAGATTTCGACTGGCAGTGGAGTGAGATATTCGCCGGTGGATTAAACGATCTGGAAAAGGTCCGGAATGAGGCAATGGAACAAGAGGACTGGAATTATTATCTGATTGCTACCGCTGTTCAGTCGTGGACATGGGCAATGCTGGTTGATTGTTTCGATCAATTGCCTTTTAGCGAAGCACTTCAGGCTGATCTGGGTATATTAAATCCACATTACGATAATGGACAAGATATATATGATGAGCTTATTGACAGAATTGATTTTGCACTGGAACAGGATCTTAGTGCTGTAACCAGTACTGCTCCCGGTGCCGATGCTTTACTTTTCACCAGCATGGACGACTGGGTTGCATTTGCCAATACAGTGAAATTAAGAATGTACCTGCGACAGGTTTATGCAAGACCATCAGTTGCTGAGGATGGAATAACAGAAATGATCAATGATGAAGTTGATTTTCTGATTAGTGACGATGCTGCAATGACCCAGTTTATTGATCAGCAAGACAGAAGAAATCCTGTTTATGAAACAGGTATCGACAGGTTATCAGGTAACATAAGTGCCAGCGGATCAGTGGTCAATTTCTTAATAGACAATGCTGACGCAAGAGTTGATGTACTGTATAACAGGCCGGTTGATGACCCAAGTGCACACAACGCACTCACTCAGGGAGATTATCGTGCCGATGAACCAACAAATATTTCTGGTTTATCTACACCTGCATTAACCGCAACTGACCCTGTTTTCTTCTTCTCTGTAGAACAGGTGAATTTTATGCTGGCAGAGGTTTATGCACGCTGGCCTTCTTTAGGTAATGCGGGTGATGATAAATTGTACTACGATGCTGCAGTTACCGCTAATCTTGAAAGACATGGCCTGGGTGCCCAGGTTGATGCTTATATCGGAGTGGGTGGACTGTATGAATATAACAGCGCTGGTTCACTGGAAGAAAAACTGGAACAGATCATCGTTCAGAAATGGATCAGTATGGTGAATACACAGGGTGTTGAAGCCTGGCTGGAATTCAACCGCACACATTATCCCAACCTTGCACCATCTGTGAGCAGTATACTTCCCGCAGGTGAAATGCCGAAACGTTTTCTGTGGTCATCGGATGAACGCGGCAAGAACGAGAATGTTCCCCCGTTGCCCGATGTAAACGATAAAGTTTGGTGGGATACAAAAGAATAGTTATAATGTTACCACAAAATAGATTAAAAATGACAAAGAAAATATATAGCATATTGATTATTGCGGTTGTATTAATCGCACTCGGATGCGAACGTAAGAAAGAATCCGAAGGAATCTCATTCATCACCTATTATCCTACATTCGAGATAATTGGTGATAATCCCTATCTGATCGATGTTAACGATCCTCCTGCCGAATATGTTGACGAAGGTGCCAACGTAACCGAGCAGGGAGAGCCTATCGAATACACTACCAGTGGAGCCGATGCAGTTGATGTTAATTCTGCAGGGGTTTATTTGGTTACTTACTCGGCAACCAATTCCGACGGTTATAGTGCTTCAGCTACAAGAACAGTAGTAGTTGGTTGTGAGGGCGATGACGACGCAGTGATCACTGTAACTGGAAACGCCTGTAACGATTACGCCTGCGATGCAGTAACTGTAACCAGGTCTGCAATTTATGCAACCTGGGATATTAGTGATGTGGCATCAGGAACTTTTACAGTATCTATACCGGGCGAGGTTACTATCTTGTGCGGTGAGGTTGTTTCCGGATCCTCAGCTTACGGAATGTATCAGGGCGCTGGACTTGATATTATCGGTGGTACATTATCAATTGACTGGTCATATCCACCACTTGGCTTAGCATCTACTACAGTAATTCCAATAACTTTTGAATAATAAAACCGATCGATATGAAAAACATATTAAATATTTCATTATTACTGGGGTTATTCTTAGGCCTCTTTTTATCCTGTGAGGACGATACAATTGAAGTGGAGTATTCATCAGCTTATCCTATAGCAGGTGAGTGGATTGTAAGTGAATACTGGGACGGAGAATACGGGTACGGACCATACCTGCTATTCATTTACAATACTTCTTTTTCTGAAGACTCAATATGGATTGATAACATCTATGACTCAGGCATAAAAGCCAAGGCTGGCATAACAGGAGAAACTACATTTGCAGTAACGGGATCTCCTGACGTTAGTGGCGCTTTGGGTGGAGGAACTGTAGATATCGAAGGTGAAGTCACTTTAGGTGACCCTGACCAGATAAGATTCAGAGTAATCCTTTATGATGCATCCGGAGTGGTTATTGATGACTATTATGAAATAGGTCAAAGAAAATCCGGCTTTGACTAATGCTTTGATAACTTATATCTAACCAAATAAAAGGGTGCTGTGCAAATGGCACCCTTTGTTTTTGGTATCAAATAAAAGATGTTGAATTGTTTAACTGTTGAATTGTTTAACTGTTGAATTTTTAAAAGAGACTGTTCAAAAAAGTGTGTCAAGTATAAAAGATAAATGATTTACTTGACTCATTATGAAAACAGAAGAGACTGTTCAAAAAAGTGTGTCAAGTATAAAAGATAAATGATTTACTTGACTCATTATGAAAACAGAAGAAAATACAAAATT
>JAFGIP010000082.1 GCA_016929525.1 Bacteroidales bacterium | reverse complement strand
GGATTGTAGACGCGCTAGTTTCAGGGACTAGTGGCCGCAAGGTCGTGCAGGTTCGTCACGATAGCTATCGTGACCTGTTCTGGGCACGATTGCAGAGTGGGTATGAGCGAGGTAGTATAGATGTATGAGAGTTTATTATTCATTACCTTTGTTTAATAAATTACGCTCAAATCTCAAACTCAGAACTACTTTTGCCCAGGTGGCGGAAATGGTAGACGCGCATGGTTGAGGGCCATGTGTCCGTTAAGGACGTGCAGGTTCAATTCCTGTCCTGGGCACTAAGATGAAGGTTGTATCACAAATCAAAGGGTACAACTTTTTTAGTTATATGGCTAGAGAGATAATTTTCCCGAATCCAAATGATGCTGAAGATGACGGGTTGATCGCTGTTGGAGGTAACCTGTCGGAAGAATTTTTATTGGCTGCATATTCACAGGGAATATTTCCCTGGTACAATGAGGGAGAACCTGTTTTGTGGTGGTCGCCTAACCCTCGAATGGTTTTATTTCCTCAAAAATTCAAATGCTCAAAATCCTTTAAACAGTTTTTTAATAGCAAACGCTTTGAAATACGAATTGATTTTAATTTTAAGGAAGTCATTAAAAATTGTTCGAAAGTTAAACGCACAGGGCAAATCGGCACCTGGATTACAAAAGACGTGATTAAAGCTTATATCAAACTACATGAACTTGGTTATGCGCATAGTATTGAAACCTATGAAGGAGAAAATCTAGTTGGTGGTTTATACGGAGTATCCCTTGGTAAGGCTTTTTTCGGGGAATCCATGTTTTACAAAGTAAATAATGCATCGAAGATTGCATTATTCTATTTGAATAAGCTGATGTTAAACTGGGATTACCACTTTATCGATGTGCAGCAGTCTACCTCACATTTAAGAAGTATGGGAGCAGAGGATATTGAAAGAGCTAAATTTTTAAAGATTTTAAACGAGGCTTTAAAATTTCCCACAAAGAAAGGCAGATGGAGTATGAATTATTAATATCCAACAACCCAGAGTATTTTCTCTTCATCGGCACATTTTTCGGTAAGTTCAATAATTTCTTTATTAACCTTAATTAATTTTGCCAAGTATTCTTTCCAGTTTTTATTTAAATCCGTCTCAGCAATAATAAGAGCTTCGAGGAATTCTTTTCCAAGAAAATGCGAGCTTATATGTTCTTTAAATGTATCAAATGAATTGATCATTTCAAGTGTTTCCATGTGCTTAATTAGTTCATTTCTTAAGGGTATTATTTTTCGGGCGTTGTATTTTGTTGGTCCGTAATATTCGTATAATTTATTTGCTGTTTCAAAACAGGGTGTAAACAGATTAAACACAATACTGTCAATGTATTTTGATTCTTTATCACACCGGATATAAGTATCGTTACCTCCTGTATAATTTAATTCTACAAAATTGAGGTCATTTGCATCATATATTTCTAATTTCATAGCCGTGTTTTATCTGTTTAATTAAATTTATTAAATCATTTAATAATCACAAAATAAGCAATTCATATAATTTCTGCTAAATTTTAGTAAAAGATAGTTAATATAGATTAAATCGCAACACTATATGATTAAAAATGAAGATTTTAAGTCGGAAGCTTATTCTTTCATAGATTGGATTTCGGGATATTTTAATCATGTTGAAAATTTTCCTGTAAGATCGCAGGTTAATTATGGAGATATAAAGAAAAGACTTCCTGAACATCCACCTTATTCTGGTGAACCAATTGAAGCCATATTCAATGATTTTAAAAATGTTATTATTCCCGGGGTAACACATTGGCAGAGTCCGCGAAATTTTGCATACTTTCCGGCAAATAGCAGTATTCCGTCTGTACTGGCAGAAATTTTAACTGCTGCACTGGGTGTCCAGGCGATGAAATGGATTACATCTCCTGCTGCAACAGAACTTGAAGAAGTTGTTATGGACTGGTTACGACAAATGATTGATCTGCCAGAAAAATTCAAAGGAGTCATTTATGATACCGCTTCCATTGCCAGTTTAAGTGCTGTTGTCGCTGCCCGGGAAAGAATTACAGGATTTAAATCAAATTCATTTGGGACGGGTAAATTACCACTTAGATATTATTGTTCTTCTGAAACTCATTCTTCTATTGATAAAGCAATACGAATAGCGGGCATAGGAAGTGAAAATCTTGTAAAAGTAGGAACTGATATAAAATATGGTATGGATCCAGATCAGTTGGAGAAATCCATAAAAAAAGATTTAGGAAATAATTTATTGCCAACTTGTATTATTGCTACAATAGGAACTACTGGTACTTGTGCAATAGATCCTGTTGGTGAAATAGCAGAGATCGCAAAAAAATATAAGGTTTGGCTTCACATCGATGCGGCATTTGCAGGCTCTGCTCTTGTTCTTCCTGAATTTAGAAAAGAGATACACGGATTAGAAAATGCTGATAGTATTGTATTCAATCCTCATAAGTGGATGTTCACTAATTTCGATTGCTCTGTATTCTTTATTAAAGACAGAAACCATCTTCAAAAAACATTTAGCATGGTTCCGGAATATTTAAAAACGCCTGATGCTAATGAAGCTAGTGATTATAGCAACTGGAGCCTACAACTTGGAAGAAGATTCAGATCGCTTAAATTATGGTTCGTTATTCGAAATTTTGGAGTGGATGAGATCAAAGAGCGTATCAGAGAACATATAAATCTCGCCATATATTTTGAACAACTAATTAATAATCATAAAGATTTCGAATTAGTAGTGTCAAGGAATCTTGCTGTTGTATGTTTTCGATATCATCCAGAACCTGTTTCTGAAAAGAATGATTTGAATAAATTAAATTTCAGTCTGCTGGAAACAATAAATAAAACAGGGAAGGCATATCTGTCTCATACAGTTATTGATGATAAATTTACTTTGAGGTTTGTATGTGCACAGACAAATACTAAAAAGACGCATGTAACAGAGGCTTTTAATACAATTGTAAATTGCAGCAAACAGATTGATTAATAATATTCACTATGTATATATACTATAATAAGCTTATTGAACTTTTTGAGCAATACTTTAAAGTAAAAGATACCAATGTTGAGCCATTGCCACAAACTGCATCAAACAGGCAATATTTCAGGTTAAGCTCTGGCGGATATAAAGCGGTCGGAGCTTATAACACTGATATTCCCGAGAATGAGGCTTTTTTTTATATAACAAAAAAATTAAATGATGCGGGTGTTAATGTTCCTTCTGTCTTTTGCATTCATAAAGATAAACATCTATATCTGACGGAAGACCTAGGTAATACAACTTTATTCGATTACGTTACACAATGTCATGTTGACAACAGAGATAAAGAGATTTTATACTGGTATAAAAAGGTAATTGATCAGATGCCATTGATTCAGTATCAGGCAGCAAAAGGTTTTGATTTCTCCAATTGTTATCCGCGTGAAGCATTTGACAAACAGTCGATAAAATGGGACCTGAACTATTTTAAATATTATTTTCTGAAATTGGCAGGTGTTCCATTCCATGAGCAAAAACTTGAAACCGATTTTGACAGTCTAACAGACCACCTCTTAAAAGCTCCTTATGACTTTTTCTTATTTCGCGATTTTCAGTCAAGAAATCTGATGATCCACAATAACCAAATATATTGTATCGATTATCAGGGGGGAAGAAGAGGTGCATTACAATATGACCTGGCTTCGCTTATTTATGATGCAAAGGTAGGACTTACTGAGGAACAAAGAGATGAAATCCTAAGACATTACTTAGAGGTTTATTCAAACTACAGTTTTTTCAGTCAGAGTGAATTTTTAAAATATTTTCCCTTATTTATTCTTATCAGACTGCTTCAGGCTTTTGGTGCATATGGTTATCGTGGATATTTTGAGCAGAAGGCTTTTTTCCTGCATAGCATACCTCCGGCATTAAAAAATTTGGTAAGTGTGCTAGACAGATACAGTTTTAATAAAGAGATACCTTATCTTAAAGAATTACTGCGAAGACTCCCGGAGTACTTAGCAGAAAAATTTCCAACAATTGTCCCGGATCAGTTCAATCTTACTATATTCAGTTTTTCTTATAAAAAAGGAATTCCAACAGACTATTCAGGGAACGGTGGTGGATTTGTTTTCGATTGCAGGGCTTTGCCAAATCCCGGAAAATTTGAAAAGTACAAAGGACTTACTGGGAAAGATTTAGAGGTAATTAATTTTCTGGAAGAAAAGAATGATATGGAGATATTTATAAATCAAGCGTGTAATCTGGTTGCAAAATCAATTGATGAATATTGTAACAGGAATTTTGAACATCTTATGGTCAGTTTTGGTTGTACAGGCGGCCAGCATCGATCTGTGTATTGTGCTGAAAGAATGCAAAAAATAATAAGTAACAAGTATAATATTAATATAAATTTAGTACACCGGGAATTAGAAGAAAGGGCGGATGACAAAAAGCATGTCTAAGAAAAGTGATAATATAATTCTGAAAATTAGATAAAAAAAAGTTAAATATTATTTTAAATGATGCAATGAACAGGTGCATAAAGAAAAGCATTTGGTAAAGTAAAGAAGATAAAAACACACTAATAAAACATCGATATAATCATTGAACATTAGCTTATTATGAAAGCAATGATTCTTGCTGCAGGACTTGGAACCAGACTGAGGCCGCTAACGGATAATACACCTAAGGCCCTGGTAGAAATTGGGGGATATACAATGCTTGAACTTGCTGTAAAGTATTTAAAAAAACATGGCATTGATGATATAATTGTCAATGTTCATCATTTAGCAAATAAAATAGTACGGTATATAAAAGCCAATAATTATTTTGATATTAAAATAAGTTTCTCCGATGAACGCTGCCAACTTTTAGACACAGGTGGTGCCATTAAAAAAGCTTCTGATTTTTTAAAAAATGAAGAACCATTTCTGCTGATGGCAGTAGATGTATTAACTAATCTTGATATAAAAATAATGCTGGAATTCCATAAAAGCAGGAATTCACTGGTAACGCTTGCCGTAAAGAAACGAGATACAAGCAGATCATTATTGTTTGATGCAAATATGAAACTTGTTGGCTGGAAAGACAATAAAACTAAAGAGGTAAAAGGAACATATGCTGAAACTGCTTTAAGTGCACTTGGCTTTAGCGGAATTCATATTATAGAACCCGAAATTTTCAGGCAGATTGAAGAAGAAGGGGCCTTTTCTGTTATCGATTTATATCTTAGACTGATGGAAATTGAACCTATTCATGGTTTTCGTCATGATAATGATATATGGCTGGAGTTTGGACGTCTGGAAAGAATTGAAACAGTAGCTAAATCAGAAGAATTCAAAAAGCTGACGAACAACCTGTAAACATGTTTATCACTTTTTGGTTAGTGAATTAGCAGTATTTTTTCTGTGACCGATAATAAAAAATATCTGGCTAATGATTAAAGATCGGAGGAAAGTATTAGAAACAATAGTAAATCCTTTCCAGCGATTCCTGCAAATTGAGGCAGCAGGAGGCATTGTCCTTCTGTTATTTACGATAATAGCTTTATTTTGGGCTAATTCACGATGGGGACTTAATTATACACACTTTTGGGAGCTTCATCTGACTATTGGTGTTGAAGATTTTGCCTTATCCAAAAGCTTACTGCATTGGATAAATGATGGTTTAATGGCCATTTTCTTTTTTGTTGTCGGACTGGAAATTAAACGTGAACTCGTTGTCGGTGAGCTTTCGTCTTTTAAAAAAGCAAGCTTACCTATTACAGCTGCAATAGGGGGAATGCTGTTACCGGCGATCATTTTTATTATTGTTAATAAAGATACCCAAACAGAGACCGGGTGGGGTATTCCAATGGCAACAGATATTGCCTTTTCATTGGGAGTACTAAGTCTGTTAGGAAAAAGGGTACCACTTAGCATTAAAGTATTTCTCGTGGCTTTTGCCGTAATTGATGACCTGGGTGCAGTTGTGGTTATCGCATTATTTTATAGTGGAGAAATGCACTGGAATTACTTACTGATAGCACTGACATTGTTTTTTGTTCTTGTTTTATTTAACCGTGCTGATATTCGTTATATTCCGGCTTATATGATTATAGGATGGATAATATGGTTTCTTTTTTTAAAATCCGGTATACATCCTACTATTGCAGGTGTAATGATTGCTTTCACTGTACCTCTTAAAAGAAAATTAGATGTTGGTACATTCAGAAGGAGAATGGATATAAATCTTGAACTTTTTTGTCCCGAAGATTGCAGTGATGAAATAACTCTTTCCGGAGAACAACTTGATTCAATTGATAATATGGAGGATGAACTAAATAGGGTTCAAAGTCCAGTTCAGTCTCTGGAGCATACATTGCATCATTTTGTTACGTTCGTAGTTATGCCATTGTTTGCTCTTACTAATGCTGGTGTTGTTTTTAAAGCTGCTGAGTTTAATGACATCTTTACTCAGCTAAGCGGTACGATTGAGCAGAGTTTGATCCTTGGTAAGGTAGGAGGTATATTCCTGTTTACATGGTTGAGTGTTAAATTGGGTATAGGTGTTTTACCTGAAAATGTGAGGTGGGTGCACATTCTTGGTTTAGGATTTCTGGGTGGAATGGGTTTTACCATGTCGCTTTTTATTGCTAATCTTGCATTCTTAAATTCGCGTTTACTTGATCCTGCCAAGATCGGAATACTTGTCGGATCTCTTATTGCAGGTATATTAGGGTATATTGTACTGCGTATGTCATTGAAAAAAGAGAATTCATCTGAATAATTTAATGTGATGGAAAAAAGAATAGAGAAGTTGCAGAAATTAATGGAAGCGAAAAGTGCTGAAGAAATTTTGTCTTTCTTTGTAAACGAGTTTGAAGGGAATGTTGCTTTGGGATCTAGCCTTGGTGCTGAAGACCAGGTACTGACTGATATGTTGTCTGAAACAAAAGGGAAATTCACTGTCTTTACGTTCGATACAGGAAGATTATTCCAGGAGATTCATGACCTTATTGAAATAACTAACGAAAAATATGATATCAATATAGACATATATTTTCCAAACCAGCAAGATGTGGAAAAAATGGTCAATGAAAAAGGTGTGAACCTGTTTTATAAAAGTATTGAAAACAGGAAAGAGTGTTGCCGCATAAGAAAGATAGAACCTTTAAAAAGAGCTTTAGCCGATGTTGATATATGGGTAACAGGTTTAAGAAAAGACCAGTCGCTTACTCGGTTCTACACACCACTTGTAGAATGGGAAGAACAGTATAAAGTGATAAAGGCTAATCCGCTTTTAAGCTGGACTGAAAAACAGGTATGGGCCTATATTAAAAAACATAATGTACCATACAATCCTTTACATGATAAGGGCTATCCGAGCATTGGCTGTCAACCGTGCACCAGGGCTGTAAAGCCTGGTGAAGACTTTCGCGCAGGCCGCTGGTGGTGGGAATCACCGGAACATAGTGAATGTGGACTTCATGTTAAAGAATAATCGTATTTTAAAACAATAACAATAATTTATTATGCGGCTGGAACGTGTTGCCTACATGCTATTGATTACAATAGCAATAGTTATAATTCTGATAGTTGGTAAAGATCTTATTATTCCTTTAATTGTTGCACTTATCGTATGGTTTCTTATTAAAGAAATACGGTCAGGACTTAAAAAAATTAAATGGGTACGTAAAACAATTCCTTCATGGTTACTAAGTACAATAGCTTTCATCATTATTTTTCTTGTGATTTCCCTGATAACCAAATTACTTATTTTTAATATTCAGGAACTGTCCAAATCTTTAACTGCATACCAGGCAAACGTTTCGACAATCACATCAGGAATCAATAAGCTTTTAAAAATCGATATTTTAAATGAAATCAAAGATTTCATTGGTGATTTCGATTTTACGGGTTTACTTACCTCAGTGTTTACTTCCATTACTGAAATTATCAGTGATGCATTTCTTATACTTATCTATACTCTTTTTTTACTGCTAGAAGAAACCTTTTTTTCGGTTAAAATAAAAGCACTTTATCCGAATATTGATAAGTTTCGGGAAATGAATCTTTTATTAAAAAAAATAGATAACTCAATAAGCCGTTATCTTGTGTTAAAAACAATTGTGAGTGTAGTAACAGGAATATTAAGTTATATTGTATTAATCAGTATTGGTGTCGATGCTCCTTTATTCTGGGCATTCATTATTTTTATTTTAAACTATATACCTACCATAGGATCACTAATAGCCACACTTTTCCCAACAGTATTTGCATTTTTACAGTTTGGTGAAATATTACCCGGAGTGTTGGTTCTTACATTGGTAGGGGCAGTACAGCTTGTTATGGGTAATCTTGTCGAGCCGCGACTTATGGGAGATTCACTCAATATAAGTCCATTGGTTGTAATTCTGTCACTTACCTTCTGGGGAGCCATCTGGGGCATTCTGGGAATGGTATTGAGTGTTCCTATGGTAGTAATGATAATAATAATTACTTCAGAGATACCTGCTACCCGGTTTATAGCTGTTATGCTTTCAAAAAAGGGAGTTTAATTTTTGGGTACTTCCTGAAACTTTTAATCTTGTTGTATTATTATCATTAATTAAGACTATCATTTTTATTTTCGATCTTCTTACACTATTTTTAAAAACACCACAAAACTAAATTGCTATGAAAATCTATTCTTTATTTATTACTTTTCTGATTATGGTTTTACTTTCAGCATGTAAAACCACAAACCTGCAAACAGAAAAAAGTCTTACATTCATCCCTGAAATCAGTTATGAAAAAGCCGATGAAAGGGCAGGGGTACTGCTGGAAACACTTACCCTTGATGAGAAAATAACACTTATCGGAGGTTACAGCCGTTTCTTTATTCATGGTATTCCGGAAAAGAATATTCCTTTCCTTTTTATGACCGATGCCACTCAGGGTGTCAGGTTGGTTTCACACCTTGAAGATTCAACTATTGTAGAAAGACTTGATCGCAGCACTGCATTTCCCTGCCCCATTTTATTATCTTCTACCTGGGAACCTGAACTTGCCCGTAAATATGCCAGATCAGTAGGAGAGGAGTGCCGTGCAGCCGGAGTATCATATCTTCTGGGACCAGGTTTAAATGCTTACAGGATCTCCCAATGCGGAAGAAACTTTGAATATTTTGGTGAGGACCCGTTCCTGATTTCCAGAATGATAGAAAAATATGTTCTGGGTGTTCAAAGTACCGGTGTATCTGCTACACTAAAACATTTTATTGCCAACAATACCGATTTTTACAGGCGACGCAGCAATTCAATTGTTGACGAAAGAGCATTGCATGAGATTTATATGCCTGGTTTTAAAGCAGGGATCGATGCCGGGGCTATGGCTGTTATGACTTCATACAATAAACTGAACGGAGAATGGTGCGGACAAAGTGAATATGTTATTAGTAATCTTCTGCGCGGTCAGTTAGGTTTTCGCTGGCTGGTAATGACCGACTGGACTTCAGTTTACGATGGCGAGAAAGTGATTAAATCAGGACAGAACATTGAAATGCCTTTTCTTAAAGCCATGGGAAATGTAAAGGAATTACTTGATTCAGGGAAAGTGACTGAAGAGCATATCGACCTGATGGTAAGAAGTATACTTCGTACCAGCATTGCCATGGGATTCTATGACAGGGTACAGCAGGACACATCATACTTAAGTACTTTCCCGGAACATGAGCAAATTGCCCTGGACGTAGCACGAAACGGGATCGTTCTGTTAAAAAATGAAAATGACATATTACCGGTTTCCGGAGATACTGATAAAAAACTAGTTCTTACCGGGAAGTACCTGCATGAGACTGCACATGGCGGAGGTTCGGCAACTGTTCAGGGATACAATAATATTACATTAGCTGAAGCACTATTAGCTGAATATGGTGAGAAGATTACTGTTGTAGATAACAATGGTGAAGAAAATATTAAAAATGCTGATATTGTGTTTCTGAGTATCGGAACATTTGATACAGAAGGAGGAGACAGACCGTTTGACCTTCCCTCTGAGGAACTGGAAACAATTCAAAAAGTATTAAGTCTGAACAGCAATGTGATTATAATTGTGAACTCAGGATCGGGTATCAATATGAGCCCGTTTGTTGAGAAAGCTGCAGCTATTATTTATGCATGGTATGGTGGTCAGACCGGTAATGTCGCGCTGGCTGAAATACTAACCGGCAAAACCAATCCATCCGGTAAATTGCCGATAACCATTGAGAAACGCTTCGAAGATTCACCGGGATATGGTTATATACCCGATAACGAAGAGATTTATATCGGAGGTTCACGTGAAGATAAATTTACGCATAAGGAATATGACATACATTATAATGAAGGAATATTCACCGGTTATCGTTGGTATGAACACAAGAATATCGAACCGCTATTCCCGTTTGGATACGGATTATCATATACTTCTTTTGAATATAGTGATCTACAGATGACGGTCGGTGAATTTATTTCCGGTGATGAGCTGGAGGTCAGATTTACGGTAAAAAATACCGGAGAAGTTGCCGGGGCTGAAGTTGCCCAGCTTTATATAAAAGATATTGAAAGTTCACATCCTCGTCCTTTAAAGGAACTGAAAGGATTCGCCAAAGTTCAGCTTAATGCAGGTGAAACGAAAGAGGTAAGCATAGTTCTGGATACCGAAGATTTTTCATACTGGAACCCCGATACAAAAGACTGGTTTGCAGAACCGGGTGCGTTTAAAATTTTAATCGGAAGTTCATCTGCAAGTATATTGCTTGAAGAAGATGTTACTTTATTAGAGTAGTTTGAAGTTTAAAGCTGAAAGGTCAAAGGTAAAAATCACTTGTAGCTTTCAGCTATTACCATTCATGATCAGGTTTTCAGACTTCTGACTACTTAATTATAAATTCATACTAAAATCAATGAACCCAACCTTTTTTTCAAATCAGGAAGAATTCAGAAACTGGCTTGAAAAAAACCATGATTCAAGGAAGGAGCTTTGGGTAGGTTATTATAAAGTGGATTCCGGTATTCCGAGTATTACCTGGCCGCAGTCGGTTGATGAAGCCATTTGCTTTGGCTGGATAGATGGTATCCGAAAATCAATTGATAAAAAGAGCTACTGTATACGATTTACTCCCAGAAATCCCAAAAGCGACTGGAGTGTGGTGAATATAAATAAAGCTGAAAGGCTTATAAAAGAAGGTCTCATGCATCCCTCCGGACTAAAGTTATTTCAGGAATGTAAAGAAAGTGATCCTGTAATGAGCAGCAATCGAGATGCTAAGCTGACTCCGGAAATGGAAAAGACTTTAAAGCAAAACATGATAGCTTGGACATTTTTTAATTCCCAGGCACCTTCTTACCAACGCACAATGTGCTACTGGATTATGAGTGCAAAGCAAGAACCGACAAAATTCAGGAGACTTGAAAAATTAATTAAAGCAAGCGAAACGGGGAAGAGGGTGATGGGGTGAACTGGGGAGTGTTTACTGATTGCATTACTACCTTCCTTTAGGGTCACAACCCTTTACTCATATTATATAAATCCTTGTCTTAAACTGAAATAGCTTGACATAAAATTGTCAAGCTATTTCAGTTTAAGACAGGCTGCATTGAGCATAGTATACGTACTACAAACCTGTACCCGCAAATATATAAACCCTATTTTCAGATTAAACCTTCGTAGATTTATTTCAATGCCAATTAATTAATCCTATTAACTTATTTTTTTATTGAAAAATGCGGATATTAATAAGGTAATTAGGTTGGAATTATATGCATAATCATGGTTCAAGTTTTTAACTTGGACCAAGCACTATAGAATGATATATCCTTAAGATGTTTACTTGGAATTCACTTAATAACCAAGTTGAGAAAAAACATGAAGAATTGTATTGTGCATGCGATCGGTATTATTGAAGAAGAGAGCAATAATTGAAAATAAAGCTTTAACACGTTAACTTTATTTCGAAAACACGATGAATTAAAAAGCCGGGTAAAAATTACCCGACTTATAATATGGTTTAAATAAATATTACTTCAAATGAAATTATTAATAAACAAATGTCCATTTGAATCCTGAAAGATCATAACACATACTTCTCGAATGCCACCATAATACAGCCGTATTACCTATATGACCTGCTTCAGCTTTATTTTCAAAAGTTATACTTCCACCATATTTTATTGTTCCATTATCAGACTTGTCTTCGTAGGATGCACTTATTGTAAAAGTAACATTATCTTCCCAGTCATGCTCTCTCCAGTCAAATGTAAGTACTGTCCCATAAACATTTGTTGCCCAGGTAAAAAGTGGAACTTCATGCTCCCACCAGCTATTTTCGATATCACGTCTTCTGGGAGGTTCTAAATAACCTGAAGTATATACGGCATTGGCTCCACCTTCAGATCCACGCACAACTCTGAGTTTAATTTCAGGTGCTCCAGATAGCCATTTCTCAACTTTTTTTAGTGCACTTGTCGAGAATGTCATTTGCTTAATTTTTAGATATTCCTGATCATATCGTTGAGCGTAAGTAGTTGCCATGACAGGAGACCATGAGGAAGGTCCATCAGGATTTACAGCACGAACTCTAAACCAGGCTTTCATTGGTGATCGAATAATTGAACTTACATAATTATTGTCGTTGTTTGAGGTTGTAGCAAGTTTTTCGAAATTAGACTGGCCGTTGAGCATACGCCATACTTCATACATTGTCTCATTTGCTACATCTTGCCATTCAAGAATAATTTGATTAGAATATCCATGTTGAAGAGTTAATGTCGCAGGCCCAGCAGGGGCACTCTTTAATGAAGTTTCTAAAGAACCCGGAATAATAAATAGTTCATCTTTATCATTTAATAGATCACCATTTTTATCGACTCTTTCGGAGATGCCAACAACTATTACAGCCTCTTTTGGTTCTATATCTACACTTAGCATATGTTTATTTCCTAAATAATCGTATGCAACAACTTCTTTTGTTGTTTGCTCGTCATAATCATATGGAAGATAGGCTACTAAAGGAATATGCGTTTTAGTATCCCATTCTTCACAATGAATAGGAACTGAAATCTGTAGATTTGGAAAGACTCTTTCTATCATATCGAAAATATTATATCCGTTACCATTAAAGTCATTACCAGTACTACTGTTCATTAATTGAATAGCTTCATTGTTATTTGTAGTCAGAAGCAAATCTTTTACTAGCATTCCGCGATTTACAAGAGGGAGTGATTCAAAAGTTTTGGTAAGAATATCATAATCTCCATCAAATCTTATTTTAGCTTCTTTTTTAATAACTGACCTTAATTCAGAACTTTCCATAGATAAAGCCAAAATATGAGCATATTTTTCTATTAATTCATTTTTTTGTTCCGTATTTAAATCAAAATTCTCTTCATTGTTTGTGAACTGGTCATTCATATAAGAATCGTCAATTTCACAACTAATTAGAAGATACATTGAAACTGTAATAAGAAAAAAAAATAGAGTTTTCATTTTTCAATGGATTTAAGGTTAAATTATTTAAATTAACAAAGCTTTGATTTACAGAGAAAGCCATATAACTCCACCTAAATAGGCATTCTAAATGACTATTCAGGAAATGAATTTAGTCATTTAACAACTAGATTTTTAAGATCTATTTTCACTATATATTACAGATGCAAACCGGGAGATAAAACGGAAAAAATTGATTGGAAAAATATTTTGAATAAGGAGTTTTACAAGGATTTGTTACTGATATTAAAGACTTAAAATAAATTTTCAGGGGAAATAAAATTTTTGTACTTTTCTTGTTTGTGGTGTTATTGTAGCTGTAGTTCTCAAATCATGAAATTGTTTTCAAAGGTTTTAGCAATTGTTTCTGTCAGTTTATTCATGCGTGCTGATTTATTATGTTTCTCAGTGGATAATGACAGTGTCGGATTTCAGATAAATACTGTTAGCAAATTAGTAGAAACCGACACAGCATCTGTTCTGTTATCATATATAAAAAAGACATATGAATTATTGGATAAAGAAGACTATAATGCCGTTACTGAAATTCTTGATGAAGTCATTGAGAAGTATGAAAATGCTGATCCTGCACAATTTATTGATATCGCATTAATATACTCTTTGCACGGTTACAACTACTATGTAAATTACAATAACTATCAAAAGGCCGTGGAGTACTATTCCAAAGCCGATGAGTTGTATAACAGCTTTGAACATGAATACAGGGTGAATCATCTTTTGTGCAGGAAGAATCTTGGCTACTGTAATTATTTTCTTAGCAATTATGATGAAGCTTTATACTATTTTAATTCATTACTTAAAGAAGACACCATATTAACAAAGATTAATACGAGCAAAGCCGAGTTGTTTAAATTAATAGGTGAAGTCAATATGGATAAATATGACCATGAGGCAGCCTACTTATATTTTCAGTTAGCCCTGGAACGATATAAAAATAACCTGGACAAAAAAGGGGAGATATATATATATTGCGACCTTGGATTGCTTTCAATCAGTTTACATGATTATCAAAACGCACTCAATTATTTTACACGCGGAATTAAGATGTTACTTGCGCACGATGAAACCGTTTTATGGTTGCTTTTAACATTATACAATAATATGGGAGTAGTATATGAGTTACAGTATAACTATTATGAAGCTTTAAAATATTACAAATTGGCTTATAGTTTTCATGATGATACTTCTAATAAGGAGAATGTATGTTATTTATTATCAAATATTGGATTGTGTTATGGCTATACAGGTGTTAAGGACAGCTCAGAGTACTATTTTGACAAAGCTCTGAAACTTGCAGAACATTACTTTAATGAACCTGCTCTGGTATTCTCAAAAATACATTATTATAGGTCATTGTATTATAGGTATACAAAAGATAATGAGGATTTTAATAATTCTATCGATAAGGCTTTTCAAAATAATTTATTATATGCTGAAAAGGAATCATCGATATCAGAATTTACTATGAATGATCAGTTTATTTCACTTCCTCATTTGCTTGATATTACTCTTCTGAAAGCTGAAACCGATTATGATATTTACCTTTCAGGCAACGATACTTCATTTCTTAATAATTCGTTATCACAGTATCAAAAATCTTTTGAGATTTTGGAATATATCCGTGGCCGATATCATTTTGAATACACTAAACTGTTGTTAAATAAAAGTTTTCTTAACAGACTGGAAAAGATATTTATTATCATGTGTGATATCTATCTTATTAATTCAGGAATCAATTCCGAAGCAATGTATGAATATACCGAGCGGATAAAGAGTGCCGTGCTTTATCAGTATATACATCGTTCCAAATATCCGGATCAGCTTAATGTAAATGACAGCATTCTTCAGAAGAAGAAAGATCTGAATATTGAGCTTGATAATTTATATTCCAGACAGCTAATGTTACTCAAAAGATCAAATGAAGAAACAAAAAGTGAAATTTCAGTAATTAATGAGGCTATTCTGGATAAGCGGGAAGAGATCCAGCAGTTCGAAACCCGGATTAATTTTTTGTATAATAAGAATGAAATAATTGTTAATACACGGGATCATATTAATTCCGAAATGATAAGGGAATCGCTTGAATTGAATGAATGCATATTGAATTATATTATTGTAGAAAGCAGTTTGATAATTCAAACGGTTAAAAAAGATACAATCCTTTATACCAGGAATAATTTGCCTGGTGATTTTGAAAGAATGACAAAGACCTATTTTAAAAACATTAAGAAACTAAATTTTGAAAATTCAAAAGAACAAAACAGACAAATATTTGAAACACTTATTTCTCCTGTTTATGATCAGTTAAGCGGTATTAAAAAGTTGATAATCATTCCTGATGAATATTTGTATTATCTTCCTTTTGAAACACTTTTAATTTCGGTAGCAGGTGAAAGGTTGAAATTCCTTATTGAAGATTTCTCTGTCTCATATCATTATTCTGTTAGTACCTGGTATAATACTCATATTACATCGGGAAATAAGTACCCGGCTACATTTTATGCATTTGCTCCTGTCTTCACAACTAATGAAGTTAATGATTTACTGGTTCAGCCTAAACATGTATTGTCATTTTCAGACAGTACTTTGCAATCATCTTTTTCATCAGATAGAAGTATAAAGCCTTTACCCAATTCGGAAACTGAAATTCGTGAAATATCAAAAATACTTTCCCGGCATAATATAAATTCGACTCTTTTCATTAAAGATTCTGCAACAGAATCTAACTTTAAAAGTGTGGTTCCCGGTGCAGATATTATTCATGTTGCTACCCATGGTTTTTCTGATGATCGAGTAACGTTTCTTTCGGGATTGTTGTTTTATTCGACTGTTTCAGATAATAATAACATATCGGAAACAGATTATTTATACCAAAATACATATAATGATGATGGTATTCTGTTTGTTCGAGAGATCAACAATTTAGATATTAATGCAAATCTGGTTGTATTGAGTTCATGCGAAAGCGGAATAGGACAAAACATACATGGTGAAGGATTGATATCATTGAACAGGGCATTTTATGCTGCAGGTGCCTCAAATGTCGTTTTTTCTATGTGGAAGATGCTTGATGAGCAAACGAAATATTTTATGACTGAATTCTATAAGAATTTCGGCACAAATAACTTTAATTATGAAGATGCACTCCAAAAGACCAAACTAAGTTTTATTGAGAATAAAAGTCTTCAGGATCCATACTTCTGGGCAGGATTTTTATTATTTGGAAAATAATCCTATTTTGTAATCGATTTCTCAAACCTAAAATTAAGCCGTATGAAAATGCATGACTTCGTTAAATTAACAAAAACCGAGTTATTAAAATTCAGAGGTGGGGGTGCTACTAAAGAAATTCCTGCACCAATAAAACCTGGAGTATTAAAACCTACGCCTAATCCTGATGAAAGTGAAGAGCCAAAACATATTGAATAAAATTATGCATTTTAAGGCACAGTTGAGATTATTCATTTAAATCTTCTTTACCGGTAGATATCAGAATAAACAATTTATCCGGACTATTTTTTAAATATTCTTCTTCAAACCTAAAATTAAACGTTATGGAATATTTGCGAGTTATTCAATTAACAAACGAAGAACTTTCTAGGATAAAAGGAGGAACCTCTTCCTATGATGGTCCATATGGCGGTCCTTGGTACGAACATCCCGGAGGCACTAAACCAACAACCTGGCCTGACCGTGGAGAAGAGCCACCACCTCCATCGACTCTATAAGAAGAAGAAGATGCGTTATAGATATTAGCTAAAAACGAAACGGCTTCAGTTTTTAAATAATGCTTTCCCAAAAAATAAAATATTCTCCTCGGTTTCTAATTTATAATAATACAGCCCTGGGGAGAAGCTTTGGTTCAACGTATATGAAGTTTTACTGATTTGAGACGACCTGAATATTTCTTTCCCGGAGTTGTTGTAAAATATCAGGGTTAAAGGCTCAGTTATATTTGTTTTCCACTTAAATTCAATGTTATCGTTTATTTTGAATTCTTGTGTTTTTTCAGGCTTTACCAATTCAAAGTCGTTATCATCGCGAAAAGTGGCATTGACAAAAGCCTCAAATTTTTCAGACGGGGTAAAATGATCGGTAAGATAGGTTTTTTGCTCATCTAAATCCCTTTCTGCATTTACTTCATCTTCAGCTAATATATCAGATGATGCAATATCATCTTCAACATCGGTTTTCTGTTGGGTGTTGTTAACGGTGTCATCACTGAACTGTTCGGCAGGTTTTTGATTTCCAGATAATTTATTATCGGAATTTTTTATGCTAACCTGTATCAAAACAAAAAGTCCGAAAAGGATGATAATGGCAGCTGCAATCTTAAAAACATTTGATCTGAACACTGGAAATTTTGCTTTGGTCTTATCTTCAGTATCAACTAACCCGGATGGTTTACTTAAATTATCGTAAGCAGCGAATATGTTTTTCTTACATTTATGGCATTCTTCGATATGGGATAAAAGTTCTTCCGGCAGATCTTCATAGTTGCCCTCGATTAATTGTTCTGCGCAATAAGAAATCCCCTCATCACTTAGATGGCCATTGCTTGTTATAATTTTATTAATATTAAAATTCATTAATATTAGAATTAGGATCAGGGATTTAAGCTTATATATTTTTCAAATAAAATTTGTAATGTATCTTCATCAAAACTGGAAATAGGCGGATCACCATTAAGTAGTTCAATTAGTTCATTTATTTTAAGTTTTATCCATTTTCTAAGAGAATCTGCGTTGTTGTTTTTATTTTCAAACTTATTAAATAATGGGATTATGGCTTCATAGATATCCACATCTTTGATTTTGTTGTAATTTTTTAATTTTTCTTTGAATTCTTTGTATTCTTTCTTATTAATCTTCCCCAGGTAAGTACTAAGATCACAGATATTTAACGGAATTCTGAACTTTAGTTTTAAGCACAATATAATTTTTGTTCTTTGTTTATTGTATAGCAATAACAATTTCTTTAATCTTTCTACTTCCTGCTGAATTACGATTACATGTTCAGGGTTTAATTCCTCTGACTGATTAAAATGAATATCGGTTAGTTCCGTTGTCCTGATACTTTTATTTCTTCTTATTTTCTCCCTGCAAATGTTTTGTATTACCACAGATAAATAACCTCTGAACGAAGAAATTCCTAGGAACTGCTGCCTGATTTTAGGCATTTTGTATAATAATTCCTCATTGATAGTTTGAATTAAATCATCCTTTTCTTCATGCCTGAAACTTCCTGAAGTAATAAATTTTGAAGCAATACTTTCTATTAAATCCTGTGCTTCATTCAGAAAATTAGTTGAAGACCTTGTTAACGTTATTATTTCCTCATTACAAGCTAACTTGTTCATTACGTGAGATACATTATTACCAACTAATAAAGCATATTCTTCAATACAATAGTACGAAATATTTATTTTAACAGACAGTAACTATTTTTTAATAGGTTTAACTTAATAAACATTTGTAAATAAAAAAAAGCTGCCAGATGGCAGCTTTTTAACAAGGTGATTCCGGCGCGATTCGAACGCGCGACCCACAGCTTAGAAGGCTGTTGCTCTATCCAGCTGAGCTACGGAACCAAGCTATTATTTTATAATTCTGAACTTTATTATAATATCCTGCTCTATCCAGTTCCGAAACATAAAAAATTATTTTCTGTCTTCGGGTAGATAAATCTTTTAATATTTAGATACGGTGTTAAAGAACCATTAAAAATAAACAGGAACAATAAGTTCCTGTAAAAACGGCTGCAAATTTAAGAAAAAAATCTGTTAACACTAAAATCAGTTGTATTAAACAATCATACTATTTTTTGATCTCTTTTCTGATGGTCAGAATACCCATTTGGTGTATTTCATCGATGAAGAACGGTTTTTTAATGACTTCATATTTCTTTGTTTTACCTTTCAGTTCTATCGATTCTTTATATGACTGTTCTCCTGAATCTATGGTTGCCAGGT
Organism: Bacteroidales bacterium; assembly: GCA_016929525.1. Lineage (GTDB taxonomy): Bacteria > Bacteroidota > Bacteroidia > Bacteroidales > UBA10428 > UBA10428. Next base: position 23,181 of record JAFGIP010000082.1, on the reverse strand, counting down.
CCTTTTTATGTTCCAGATCATATAATTTCTTTGACAGTAATTCATGGTCATTCTTACCTGCAATCTTATCGACGCTCTGCCCGTAATATTCAGCGCCCTTGGCATTAGCCAGGTGTATAATACCATTTGAATCTTTCAGTACATAACCCCCTGGTATTGAGTCAAGGATATTTTTAAGCATTTTTCGTGTATTATCAACAATAAGCTGCATATCACGACTTCTTTTTTCATCGTCCTGCCTTAAGCGCGCGAGTTCTTCCTGCGTTGCCTGCATTTCTTCAAGATTCTGCCTCATCTCTTCCTCCTGTTGTGCTATTTCTTCTGCTTTACGGTTCGATTCTTCAAGAAGCATGGCAGTTTTCATATTGAGCTGAACACTGATTAAAGTTGCGGCAATGCTTTCAGATACTTTTTCCATAAATTCGATATGATGCTCTTCAAATTCTCTGATAGCACCAATTTCAATCATTCCTATTACCGATTCATCAACCTTAAGAGGAACTATATATAAGCAATTCGGATTGCTGTGGCCGAGACCTGATGTAATCTCAATATAGTCTTCCGGTATCTTTTTCAGATAGATTGATTTCTTTTCGAGGTAGCAATTACCAATTAAACCTTCACCAATTTCTATGGTCTTTTCAAGGTATTTTCTTCTGTCAAATGCATAAGCTGCCATCAGCTTTATTTTTTTATCTTCTTCTTTTTCACCTTCAACAAGGAATAACCCACCGATATTTGCATCTATATATTCTACAAGATTTTCAATTAAAATGTACGTGAGAGCTTTTATGTCATCGTTATTCTGACGAAGAAGGTCATTAAATTTTGCTATTCCGGTATTTAACCAGTTTCTTATTTCATCCTCTTTAACACGTTGGTCATGTTCTTCTTTTGAGTTGATCATCTTCTCTTTTAAAGCGTTGAGCGATTTTCCAGTACTGTCGTTTTCATTTAATATTTCAAACTTGTGATTATAATTGCCTTCGCTCATCTCAATTGCAAATGCAGCAACATCATTTACCCTGCTTCTTAGTTTATTATATGCTTCAACTGTTTTTCCAAGCTCGTCAGGAGCCCCTGTTTTTAGTGCACCGGCTCTTCTCCCTGAATTTAAAAGATTCATTGCATCATGCAGTTCATTTATTCGCATTGTAACAGATTTGCTGAAAATTCTGCTTATAAAGAAATTAATAATCAATACCAGGATCAGGAATACAATAAACAGTTTCGATTGTTTCAGGTAGTGCCCTGTCACTTCTCCCCTGTTTATTTTAGCAACCAGATAAAATTCTTTGCCAAGAATATTTACGCGAACTGAACTTGCCATAACCTTATCGCCTTTATAATCGATTAAATATGTATTTTCCTGTGATATTATTTTACTGCGACTATCATTTGGAAATTTTAAATGCGTTGCAAGGTTATTGATGTTGTAAAGGTATCCCAGGTTTTTTCGATCTTTCCGCGATAGTCTTTTCATGTATCTTAAAGTGAACTGTTCAGGATTGGCGAGGTATCCTTTCGGATTGTTTCTAAGTTTCATATCCTTACCAACCAAGATATATTCCTGACTTGCTTCACCAGCCAATTCATCATAACTATTTAGTACATTATCCAATAGGGAAGCATCAAAACGTAATACAACAACAGTTACAATCTCATTAAAAAAGAATACAGGTACGGAAAAAAAGGCAGAGGGTTCATCAAAGGCTGCTTCGTGTTGGGTGTAATCGCTAAAGAATACTTTCGGGTCTTCCGAGGCAGCAGCCTGCCTGAATGCTGAAGAAAGCCCACTCATTTTATATGGCCCGTCGTAAAGGTTTGTGCCAAAGTCAATATTCTTTGCAACACTATAAAATATATCACCCGAAGCAGGATCAGTAAGGTAAAGGTCTTTTGCTCCAAGCTCTTTAACTATTGTCCTGAAAAATGTATGATAGGTTTCATGGGCTAGTCCATAAGAATAATATTCTGTAGTAACTGTATATTCATCTTTGCTGCCGAATTCTTTTTTATTCAGGTTTATGAATAAATGTTGCAGGACCAGACTTTTTGGATTTTCCGGAAGATACTTGATAATTTTCTCACCTGTCACCGGTTCCATACTGCTGATTTTAAGTGAATAAAGATTTTCCAACGATTCTTTAACTTTTTCCAGGCTGTCGGCATAGAAAATTTCATATTTATCATCTTCAAGGGATTCAAATGCTTGTTTAAAATCATTGGCAGCATCTGTTATTTTTTGGTCTGTTGAATATTCAATAAGTTTTTCTTCAAGAATATCAAGCGATAGCTCAACCTCGGTGCTTTTCAGTATGGCAAGCTCTTCCAAATGATTATAAGTACTGTTCTTAATTATTGATTTGGCCAGTGAAAACCCAACTATTATCATAGTTATAAGGCTAAGAAATACCAGTGATAAAATCAGAATAAAGATCTTTGTTTCCAGCTTAAGTTTTCTTAGGTTCAGTGAGCTGAATACTTTTCCGTTATCGTTGTTCATATTAAGCTTTTTATATTCCCTGATTAGCTGTCGATGAAGTTAGTTTAATAAGCGATTAAGAGATCAATTTAGCAAAAAAAAATGTTTTTTAATAAACCCCGTTGATGCAATATAATTTTAAAACAGGTTAATTCTATTGGCTGTTCGGGATTTCACATTCTAAGTATCGGGATTAAATGGTGTATAAAAATTTTCAGCAATAGTAAACATTTTAATAATTTATGGTTATAAACATGTATGGCAGCACTCTTGTAAAGTCTGAGATAAAAAGAATATCTGCATACATTTAGTTAAAGTAACTATTTCAATATATAAGTCAGGTTGACTTAAACATCATTTGACCGGCTATGAATTTGGACATTTAAAAGTTTAATTTTGCCGAAATTGATAAAGTATGGATCAAAGTCTCAGAAGGAATATTCCCGCACTTTATATTATCAAAATCTGTAAGTGGTTCATGCTTTATATGCCGGTAGTCAAATTGTTCTATGAAGAGAACAATCTGCACGATTTCGATCTGTTTCTTCTTCACGGAATTTATTCTGTAATTATTGCTCTTCTTGAGATTCCTTCCGGTTATATTGCAGATGTTTGGGGCAGAAAATTCGCTATTATAACAGGACTTGCTTTTGGACTGGTCGGATTTTTCACATATTCAATATCGTTTGGCTTTTGGGGATTTCTGCTAGCCGAAGTTGCGTTAGGGATCGGACAGGGATTTATTTCAGGTTCAGATACGGCCCTTCTGTTTGACACTCTTAAACAAAACCACAGGCAGCGTACCTATGCGAAATACGAAGGCAGAATAACGGCTTCCGGCAACCTGGCAGAAGCAATGGCCGGTATTACAGTAACTCTGCTCGCATTTGAGACAATGAGAGGTTATTATAAACTGCAAACTATACTGATCTTTATTGCTTTTCTGACAGGATGGTTTTTACAGGAACCAACGTATCATAAATCGAATAAACCAGCTTCTTTCAAAGCGATTATGGACATTGTTCAATATACATTGTTCAAAAACCGGATATTAAGCAGATATGTGATATTTTCTTCGATTGTAGGTGTTGCAAGTCTTACCATGGCATGGTTTGCTCAGATATTCTTATATGAGGCAGGTGTTAAAAAAGCTCACTTTGGGATTGTCTGGACTACCCTTAATCTGATGGTCGCCGCAGGATCATTCGTTGCTTTTAGGGTAAGTAGAATTACAGGTCCCAAAATTGCACTTGGTGCAATCTTGGTTTTTTTAAGCGGCGGTTATATGCTGACTTCACAGACCATCACACTATATGGAGTGTCCTTTTTATTTCTGTTTTATTTTATTCGCGGAACTGCTCATCCTATTTTAAAGGAAAGAATTAATAGGAATACCCGATCGGAGGTCCGGGCAACGGTAATGTCAATACGGAGTATGATGATCAGGATAATGTTTGCAGCCGGCGGGCCATTACTGGGATTAATGAGAGACAATATCGGACTTGAGGCTGCACTGCTTACCACAGGTTTCGCTATAATAATACCCGGTTCAATAATATACCTGAATATTGCTCGCGGTAAACGTTAAAATCAGGAATTTTGTATTTTAGATAGACCTAATTACCTATAAATATGAAATTACCACTTTCTGTTGGTGAACTATGGATTATAATTGTGATTATTCTGTTCCCGATGATTTTGTATATCAACACTATAAAGAACGATTATGCTCTTGATGATTCTATTGTTATCACTGAAAATGCTTTTGTTCAAAAAGGTATTGAAGGGATAGCAGAGATATTTACTAATGAATCTTTTACGGGATTCTTTAAAACAAAAAAAGATCTCGTACAGGGAGGACGATACAGGCCGCTTTCGCAGGTAACATTCGCGCTGGAGACAGAGTTTTTCGGAAATCGTCCTGGATTATCACATTTGATAAATACACTTATATATTCTTTGATCTGTTTACTGTTATACTTTTTTTTAAAGCAACTTTTAAAGTATTTTGGGATCAGTGAATATGTAAAAGAAACAGCTTTTATCGCTGCATTGTTATATGCAGTTCATCCTGTGCATACCGAAGTGGTGGCAAATATTAAAGGACGTGACGAACTTTTTGTAGTCCTTTTCGGAATTCTTACTCTTCTTACATTTCTGAAATTCGCTAAGACGGGATCAGTTTGGATTCTGGTAATTTCTGTAAGTGCACTGTTTTTGGGATTGCTTTCAAAGGAAAATTCAATTGCAGTTGTACCCGTTTGCTTTGTACTTTTTCTTCAAAAAGACAGTAATATTAAAAATGGCAGGTATTTAGCCGGAATTGTCGGCTTGTTGTTGGTTACCGGCATGTACATAATCATAAGATTTAAGGTACTTGGCGGGTTTTTTAGTTCAGAATCAAATGAACTAATGAATAATCCTTTTTTACATGCGGCGAAAAACCAGAAGTTACCAACTATATTTTATACGCTGTTACTATATCTGAAACTGCTTGTTTTTCCTCACCCGCTTACTTACGATTATTATCCATATCATATCAGTTTACAAAACTGGAATCCGCTTACAGTCTTATCACTGATAATTCATATTGCAATGATAGTATTTGCAGCATTGAACCTCAGATCGAAAAGAGCAGTTTCATTTGCAATATTATTCTATTGCATTACACTGTATCCCGTTTCTAATCTGAGTATAAGTGTAGGAACGTTTATGAATGAAAGATTCCTGTTTTTAAGTTCAATAGGCTTTACGCTTATTGTTGCTTATATTCTGGTAAATATAATTTTGAAATCTGAAACTGGGGTTACACCTATAAATACCATACTGATTGGATTTTCATTAATCCTGTTAATGTTCTCAATTAAGACTGTAACGCGAAATAAGCATTGGAGAAATAATTTCACCTTGTTTACACACGATGTTAAAATATCTGAAAACAGTGCAAAAGGAAATGTTGCTGCGGGAGGTATTTTATACGAAACAGCACTTGAAGAAAAAGATGAGAACATAAAGGGAAGGTACCTTAAATTATCGCAAAAATATCTTGAGAGATCACTTAAAATATATCCTGAATATATAGATGCGTTGCTGCTTGCCGGAAATGTAAGTTATCATCTGAAAAAATATAGTGATGTTTTAGATTATTATGGAAAGATTTTTAATTTAAATCCATTTTATGAACTGGCATATGGTAATCTGATTAAAATGCTTGGCTCCATAAAAAATCCGGTAATGAGAATCAGGGGATATGAGCTTATATTAAAACATAAGCCGGAAAACTTTGATGCTATACACCAGTTAGGTGTAACTTATGGAAAGATGCTAAAACGGCCGGAAAAAGCTATACTTTATCTTGAGGCAGCAATCAGACAACAACCGGATAACAAAGAGGTAAACCGCGATCTGGGTGTTGCATATGCAATGACTGGCAATCACCAGGGATCTTTACCATATTTTCAAAGAGTCGTCGAACTCGATCCGGATGATCCCGACAATTATATCAATCTCGGAATTACATACCGCTATCTGGGGAATAATATAAAAGCAAGGGAAATGTTCCGGAAAGCCGAAGAATTAAAAAACCAAAATTAAATTCCAGTCAATATAAATATGTTTATAAAATAATTAGGTTTATAATATAAATATATTTATATTTGCTTCGTATTTAAAATTATTATCATGGAAACACAAACCAAAAATTTTACTCCCGAGGAAAGTTTAAAGCTTATCAGTGAGACTATAAGCAATTTTAAACGGAATTATAAACAGGACAGCTACTTTTTTTTACTTTGGGGATGGATCATAAGTTTGGCAAGCATATCTCATTTCTTTATATTAAAAAAGTTGCATTCGCTTGAGCTTTATTCTAAAATGTCAGTAATGAGTATTTTAAACTGGGCTTTTTTCGTTACAGTTGGCGTTATTATTTTGATTTTCTACAAAAGGAAACTACAGAAATCAATTTTGGTAATAAGTCATCTGGAGAGATTTATTAGAATATTGTGGCAGGTTAGCGCCATTGGATTTTTCTTAGTAGCCGTTGTAACCCAGTTCCTTAAAATCTATAGTCCTGTTCCGTTTATGTTGATTATTGGCGGAATATCTACATTGGTGACAGGAATTCTAATCAGGTTTAGTTATTTAATTGTTGGAGGAATTTTATTTTTCGTTTTCGCAGTTTATTCCGTTTTTGTCCCTGAGATGTATCAGTTACTGGTATGTGCAGGAGCTATTGTAACGGGTTACCTGATACCTGGTTATATATTAAGAAATACAAAAGATTAGACCATGTTTAAAGATTTAGATCCGTTGCTGCATTCTCAACTTCGTTTGGCGGTGATGTCGATACTGATAAATTCAGAAGAGGCTGAGTTTACTTACATTAAAGAGCGAACAAATGCCACAGCAGGTAACCTGAGCATACAAATTAATAAATTGAAAGATGCAGGATATATCACGGTGACAAAAAAATTCAAAGGGAATTATCCCCAGACCATTTGCCGTATTACAACCAAAGGAGTTGCAAACTTTGAAGAATATGTCGAAACTCTGAAAGAATACCTGAATACCGGCACAAATGAGACCTAACTAATATATTTTATTTTCAGGAAGAAAGCACTGTCAGGTTATCGTAAGCTATCATAACATTTCCTGGCAGGAGTTTTTCTTCCTGTTCATGAAGACCAAACCGATGACTCAGATGTGTCAGGTATGTTCTGTTTGGTTTAATTTCCCGGGTAAACTGAAGTGCTTCGCTAAGGTTCATATGCGATATATGTTCTTCTTTCCGAAGTGCTGTCAGAACCAGAACATCCAAATTCTTTAATTTACTCTTTTCTTCTTCAGGCACAGTCTTTACATCAGTGAGGTATGCAAAATTTCCGATTCTGAAACCTAGTACGGGCAACAAATGATGATATACCCGTACCGGAATTATTTTAATGCCATCTATTTCGAAAGGCTTGTTCTCAATCAGATTTATTTCGATCTGTGGAACTCCGGGGTATTTATTATCTGCAAAAACGTATGCGAATTCATGCTTCAGGGCATTCTGTACTCTTTCTTCGGCATATACTCTTATATGCTTTTTAAGCTTGAAATTGAAAGCTCTGACATCATCAAGTCCGGCAACATGGTCTTTATGCTCATGTGTGAAAATAATTGAAGTTATATCGGTTACATTATTTCTGAGCATCTGCTGACGAAAATCCGGACCTGTATCGATTATAAAAATTCGACCTTTGGTCTCGATCATTACCGAAGAACGGAGTCTTTTATCTTTGCTATCATTACTTTGGCAAACATTACACTCGCATGCAATTACAGGAACACCCTGTGATGTGCCTGTGCCCAGAAATGTTATTTTTATTTGTTTGTTCATTTACCGGTAAAGGTAATAAATGGCATTAATCCCTTTAGCAATCAAAAATGATAAAACAACAGATATGTATCTGTCACTTTTTCAGGATTCCTGCCTGATATTGCGAAAGGATCCACTGCTTTTTGTAATTCATTTACTTTATTTTGAGAGACTGTCATTGATTTAAACTTATATCTTTGGAACAAACAATTACAAAATGAAAGGTAAACTATTTCTGATTCCTTCTACTATCGGAGATACACAGGTTGACAGGGTTATCCCCGTTTATATAAAAGAGTTGATAAAAGATATCCGCATATTTATTGTTGAAAACGAGCGTTCAGTAAGACGTATGCTTATTAAACTTGGAATATCGACACCTATTGATGAGATACAATTTTTAATTTTAAATAAACACACTCCACATAACAATATTCCGGGTTTCTTGTCTTCAATACAGAATGAAAATATAGGATTGATGTCGGAAGCAGGGGTTCCGGCAGTAGCCGATCCGGGGAGTGTGATTGTTGACATGGCACATAAAAAGGGAATAAGGGTTATCCCTCTGGTAGGACCTTCATCTATTTTGTTAGCGATGATGGCTTCAGGACTAAACGGACAGAACTTTGCCTTTAACGGATATCTCGCCATCAAACATCAGGAAAGGATCAGACAAATTAAAAATCTTGAGCAACGTTCGGAAAGTGAAAATCAGTCGCAGATATTTATTGAAGCACCATACCGTAACAACCAGCTGTTGAAGGATATCATAAATAACTGTTCTGCTGTTACTCAGTTGTGCATTGCTTCAGAAATCACTACTGACAAGGAATTTATTAATACAAAAAGTATTGAAGAATGGAGAACAAAGATACCTGATTTACATAAAAAACCTGTAATATATATTCTACATAAAAAGAATCGATAGTCTGCACAGATTGTATAAAAAAGGCATGTATCGTATACATGCCCTGTATATTTTAAAACTTCTTATTTACTCTTTTCCTAAATACTGGACTTTATAATGCAATGGCATATCCGGTGGAATAATATAAAAACCATCATAAGGGTGAATAACACCGGAAGTCCCATAACCGTGTTCACTTCCAATTATGATATGCCGTACTTCGTTCAGCTTCATTTGAGGTACTATTTCAGTTAAAATAGATGAAAGCGGGAAACGTTCATCTCCTATAAAGTACGTTATCAAAGTATCACTATTGTTGAATGGGAAGAACTCCCGACCCGGGAAAGACTGTATAAATGTTGTGTCACATTCTACATAATAGCCATGCAGAGAAATTGTAACTTCATCGTCGATTTCTGCTGAATCTGATACAGTGCCAGGTACTTCTATTATTGAATAGGCATTGCTAAACCCGGGTACCGAATCTAAAACAGGATCCATATCCAATGAGTCCAATGCTGCATTGATCTGATACTGGTTATATTGTTCAAGGTCATCCTTGATATTGTAAATATCGACTTCATATACAATGGGTATATAACCACCATAAGCCATTTCATGTGACAGAAGCATAGTTGCATGGGCTCCCTGGGGTACTTTTTTGATAGCTATATTGAAACCAACAGGAGTTGAAACAACCCATATTCGGATTGGACCGTAGATATAATCACTTCTGTCAACTTCGTTTTCTTCCGCTATGTCACGATTTGTAACTTCAAAAATACCTATATCAATCCTGTGGCCCACAACGTCTGCCATAATAAAATCCTCATCGGTCGGGTAAATGGCGGTAGCTGTATCACCATCGTAATCAACTTTAAGGTATACACCTTCTGAAATAAAGTCGTCCTCGGTAAAACCAAATTCCATTTTTAAAGCTTCAAAATCTCTGTCGTGTTGTTTTTGATACTCTTCAGAATCGCTCTTTATGCAGGATGCAAGTGCAATTACTATCACAAATGCTGCTAACAGTGGCCTGGTAAATTTTTTATATGCTTTCATTATCTTCTACTTTACGGTTATCATCTACTTTGATTCATTTTTATTAAAATGGTTGCTTAATTGACAGATAAAATTTCAACTACAAATATAAGCGATGTAAACGGAGGAATAATACCTGTTGAAGAACCTTCGGTTCCGAATGCAAGATCGGAAGGAAGTATAAACAGCGCTTTTTCACCTTCCCGCATAAGGCCTATACCTTCCTCAAGGCCTTTTATAACCTGCCATTCAGTACCATATATAAACTGAAAAGGTTGATTTCTTCTGATGGTTGAGTCGAAATATTTTCCGTGAAGAAATTTACCTTCATAGTTTACAGTAATCGTGTCACCCTTTTCTATCTTTTTTCCTTTACCTTCTTCAATAACCAAATAAAACAGACCTGTACCGGTTGGTTGCACCGGTAACTTTTCTTCACTTAAAAATTGCTGTAATACCACTTTTTCATATTCACCAAAATCTTCAATCCAGTTCAGAAATGCTTTTTTCTCTTTATTATATTCCTCGTTGGTTTGTATGTCAACAACGTCAACTTTAACCTTCATATTGCTTCCTGGCTTTATAAAAGGTGGTAAATCACTTTCAAGGGTTTTTAAAAAGAATTCATCGGCTGAGATAATGAATGTTGCGCAGTCGCCTTCAGAAAGCATTGTAAAGCATTTATCGACTGATCCTTTTGCATCTGTTTTTGTCAGTTGTAGTTTTCTTCTGCCTTCAAAGAATACGGAATCGGCCATTGTTTTATACACTATATCTGCGGTGATATAATCGTTATATTTAGCTTTTTGCGAAAATTCACCAATTTTATGCAGCTGATAATAAATATTCTGTTTCCCTTTTGAAAAACCAGGGTAGGGCGACTGGTTACTGCAAGCCCAGATTGAAAATATAAGTAAGATATAATTTATTGTTTTCATAGAGTTATATTTATTCAAGCGAGAGAACTTCGACCTCATAAAAAATTATTGCCCTTGCCGGTATTTTATTACCATCGCCGGTAAGACCATGAGCTAAATGCGGGGGCATAATAAATTTGGCCTTACTTCCTTTCCGAAGCATCAGAACAGCTTCTTCCAAGCCTGATTCAACACCGCCTTTCCCAACACGAAATTTTTTTGTATCGTCTGTTTGCGAATTGTAGCATTCTGTTCCATCGAGCAGTGTAATTCTATAATCAATTTCAATAATATCTCCTGCTTTTACTTTCGGACCTTCACCTTCTTTGTCGATATTAAACCAGAGGCCTGTTGGAGTTTCCGTCATTGCAATTGAATTTGAATCTATGAAATCCTTAATTTGCTGTCGGTCTTTTCTGACAAGCATCCTGTTTACAGCAATCATCTGTTCTTTGGTTGCTCCACGGTCTTTTTCTGGTTCTTCATAAGTTTTTGGTTTACAACAAAAAACCAAAATAAAAAAAAAGAGAAATATGATGAAATGTCTTCTAATCAGTAACATTATAATTCTGGTTTGAGAGCAAGTTTACAAATTTATCTACTGTTTCATCTAAAGATTCATAAGATTCTCCTCCTGCAGCGTTAACATGTCCACCTCCGTTGAAATGTTCTTCAGCCATCTTATTAACCGGAATAGCTCCTTTTGATCGTATTGACACTTTTATCATATTTTTTTTCTCGATAAATAACGCAGAAATATTAATGCCTTTGATCGAGAGAGGCATATTTACGAACCCTTCGGTGTCCCCGATCTTAAAATTATGATCTTTCAGTTCTTTTTGTGTGATAGTAATATATGCAGCTCCCTTTTCCGGCAGGTGGGTAAGCTTATTGTTAAGGCAGTAGCCTAACAGGCGCATCCTGTCAAATGAATAATTATCGTATACAAGATCATATATCTTATCCTTATCAATTCCTTTGTCAATTAAATCTGCAACTGTATTAAAAGTGCTTGTAAAAGATGAATTGAAGCTAAAACATCCGGTATCAGCCATGATGCCTGTATATATACAGGTTGCGACATCCTTATCGACATATTCTACAGCGCCAATGGTTTGGATAAACTGATATACCAGCTCCGATGCAGAACTAACCTCAGTAACCGATAATATAAGATTGGTAAGGATTTTCGGATTAGGGTGGTGATCAATTAAAACCTTATAACCTCTGCTTTTATTCCATGCATCGTTAAATTCTATAATCCTGCTGATATCATTAAAATCAACTGCGAATAATATCTCTGCGTCTTTAATTAACTGCGAAGTTTTATCAGGACTCTTTGAGGCAACAACAATTTTCTCGGCATTTTTCATCCATCTCAGGAACGATGGAAAATTGTTGGGGACAATTACGTTTGCATGGTGACCCATATTGACAAAAAGATTTGAAAGGGCCAAAGCCGATCCGATAGCATCTCCATCCGGATTTATATGAGTTACAACAGTAATCGATTTATTACCATCGAACAGCAGTACTTTTAATTCTGAGAAATCGACATTTTTGAAATACATCGAAAAGCTGTTTGTTGTGTGGTAAAGATAACATATTGGTTCAAACAAAATTAAACTGTTCTCTGGTTCAATTCATTGCATTTTATTATAAGTTTAATCAGTTCAGGCTTTTAAGAATATCTCCCGGTGTTGAATTTTATAAAATTCAGAATTTATGACCTTCTGCTTTGAACTTTCTGTCAAACTTGTACTGAAGAAATTATTTTATAATTTAGGCCGCCAAATTCCAGTTTGAAATTTTATAATTTTCATTGAAACAACAAATACTTTTTACAAATGGCAGGTAAGCAGACATTGACGATTATCAAACCCGGTGCAGTAAGTAACGAATATATCGGACCGATTTTAGCAAAAATTAATAGCGCAGGATTTCATATTTCAGCGATGAAATTATTTAGGCTCACCCGGAATCAGGCACAAAACTTTTATTCTATCCATAAAGGAAAAATATTTTTTAACAGTCTGATAGAATTCATGACTTCAGGGCCTGTTGTTGTTGCTATTCTTGAAAAAGAGAATGCTGTTCAGAAGTATCGAAAGCTGATCGGAGCAACAGATCCGAGCAAAGCTGAAGAAGGTACTATAAGAAAAATGTTTGCAGAATCGATAGAACGAAACGCCGTACACGGCTCCGACAGTGATGAAAATGCGATTTTAGAATGCGATTTCTTTTTCTCAAAAAGTGAACGTTATTCGATTTTTGAATAAAGAAAATAGAGATTATTATCTCAGGACTATCTTGGTGACAAGCTCTTCACCTGCTTCCTCATTTAACCTTGCTATGATTATTTCACGCATCATAAGTATTTCATTACGCAGAACCGGTGAATTGAGATAAACATATAACACTCCTTTTTTAATATAGAGTTTACGTGTAAGTGAGACGGCATTCTTTCCAAGTATCTTTTCCCAGTAAGCGTCAATTCGCGATTCTTTAAGCTTACGTCCTATACTCATCGAATCGATATATTCCTTTAATATTTCGCTAAGCGTCTGTGTAACCTTTCTTCTCATTAATTAGTAATTTCTTCAATTTTCCCGAAATCGACCCGAAAAAGTTTATGATCAATATTCAACTCATTTAAAATAGACTGCATTTTCTCAAGACTGGTATGAGTGATAAATATCTGACCAAAAGAATTGTCGGCAACCAGTTCCAGTATTTTTTTCACCCTGCTTGAATCCAGTTTATCAAAAACATCATCAAGTAAAAGTAGTGGTAAAATCTTTTTAATTGTTGCCAGAAATTTAAATTGAGCAAACTTAAGTGAGACCAGAAACGTTTTCTGTTGTCCCTGCGACCCTGTTTTCCTGATAGAGGTCCCGTTCAGGTTTAAAACCAGATCGTCTTTGTGAATGCCGGTAGTAGTAAATTGCACTGCAAAATCACGACTGCGTGATTGCTTTAGCAGATCTGCAAAATCATTTTCGGTTAACTGGCTTTGATAGATCAGTTCAACAGGTTCTGTGCCACCGGATATTTTGCTGTAATATTCTGAAAATACCGGAATATATTGTTCAATAAAAGAAATACGTTCTTTATAGATTGCATTTCCAAGCTTTATTAGCTGTTCATCAAGGATATCAAGCAGATCTTGTTCCTGTAACGAATTTTGTGTGTCTTTCAGAAATTTATTTCGCTGCGCAAGTACTTTATTGTAATTGATTATATCGTTGAGATAATTTTTATTGTACTGGGAAATCACACTATTAATATATTTTCTGCGTTCTTCACTGCCATCAAGAATTAGTTGAATATCAGATGGCGAAACCATCACAACAGGGAATAAACCGATATGATCACTAAGTTTAGTGTATTCCTTTTTATTTCTTCTGAATTGTTTTTTCTTATTCCTTTTAAGGCCACAATAAATTTCTTCCTCCTTTTGATTTTGGAGAAAATTGGCCTGTAATACCATGAATTCTGAATCCTGTTTAATTGAATATATATCTGTGGCGTTAAAATAACTTTTACACATACACAGGTAGTAAATTGCATCAAGCAAATTAGTTTTCCCCATTCCGTTGTTACCGACAAAGCAGTTAAGCTTTGGATGCAATTCAACAGAAACCTCTGAGTAATTCTTAAAATTAACGAGCGACAGATCAATAATATTCATAGTAATAAAGAAACCACAAAATTAATGATTCTCATCAGAAGCCCCCAGCAGATTTAATAACTAATAATAACATGCTATCTATATAATCAAGGTATAATTTTTTTTGCATATACTGAAAATAATTTACTTTTGCATCCTGTTAAAAATGCATAACACAAATAAAATGAGCAAGAAAAAAGATGCACATCACGAGTCGGGGTTTGAAACTGTTGAATCTGCCCTTACGCGCACAGAACAATATATTGAGGAAAACAGAAAAAGCCTTTCTATCATTATAACGCTGATAATCTTAGTTGTTGGCGGATATATAGCATATAAAAAGTTGATACTTGGGCCAAAGGAGATTGAAGCTCAATCACAGATTTACAGAGCTGAGCAATATTTCGAAAAGGATTCATTCCTTTTGGCTCTTGAGGGAGACGGTGATGCTTACGGGTTCATAGATATTATTGACGATTATAGCATGACAGAAACCGGAAACCTGGCCCAGTATTATGCAGGTATATGTTATTTAAGACTTGGAGAATACGAAAATGCTATTGAACACCTGAAGAATTTTGATACGAATGACAGGCTCGTTTCAACAATTGCCATCGGATCTATTGGTGATGCATATATTGAACTTGATGAACTTGAAAAAGCTGTGTCATTTTATGAAAAGGCTGTAAGTAAAAATAAAAATGATTTCACTACTGCAATATATCTTAAAAAAGAAGGTCTTGCCTATGAAGCTCTCGGAAATTACAAAAAAGCACTTGCTGCTTATGAACAGATAAAAAGGGAGTTTCCCAATTCTGATGAAGCCAGGGATATTGATAAATATATCCAGGTTGCTACTATGAAATTGTAATTTGAAAATATAAAGATATTTCTGTATCGAATTTCATCTGTTGATACAGATACCCTATATTATTAAGCCGAATACATGGCAACTGCATTAAAAAATCTTTCTGAATATAACCAGGAATCTGTTCCTTCGGCAAAGGATATGCGTTTTGCCATAGTAGTATCGGAGTGGAACTCCGAGATTACAATGGCACTTTTAAAAGGTGTACGCGAAACTCTTATTAAACATGGTTCTAACGAAAATCATATTAAAGTAGATTTTGTTCCCGGCAGCTTTGAACTGACATCGGGAGCCCGTATGGTAGCAGAAGCAGGTACTTTTGATGCAGTTATTTGTATTGGTTGTGTGATTCGCGGTGAAACCCCACATTTCGATTATATATGCCAGAGCGTAACGTATGGTATCACACAGTTGAATATTAACTATGATATACCATTTATTTTTGGAGTTCTTACAACAAACAACCAGGAACAGGCCAGAGACAGAGCAGGAGGTAAGCATGGAAATAAAGGGAATGAAGCTGCCGTCACTGCTGTTAAAATGGTAGCTTTGCGAAGAAGAGCTTTTGGAAGAAGTTAATTAATGATAAATTTAATGTCCACAACAGACATTCTGACTTCTGATCTCGATTCCAAACCAAAAAAACAAAATCTATCCGGCAATAAGAATGAAACGAGTTGTTGTTGGCATATCGGGAGGTGTTGATTCCAGTGTTGCTGCATATATATTACAGCAGCAAGGGTATGATGTCGTCGGTCTGTTTATGATCAACTGGCACGATACAACCGGTACTCTTGAAGGTGATTGCCCATGGAATGATGACCTGATATTTGCAGAGCTTGTCGCACGTAAATTAAATATTTCGTTACATACGGTTGATCTCAGCGAACAATACAGAAAGAGGGTTGTAGATTATATGTTCACAGAGTATCAGAAAGGCCGGACACCTAATCCGGATGTGCTGTGTAACAGGGAAATAAAATTCGATCTTTTCATAGATAAAGCCGATGAACTGGGTGCCGATTTAATTGCTACCGGTCATTATTGCCGAAAAGAAACACTGATAATTGATGGAAAGGAGATTTACAGGTTACTGGCCGGAACCGATCCGGGAAAGGAACAAAGCTATTTTTTGTGCCAGCTGAATCAGGAGCAGTTAAGCAGAACTCTTTTCCCAATAGGACATTTGCACAAATCGGATATAAGAAGAATCGCTGCTGAACAGGATCTGGTAACTGCAGACAGAAAAGATTCGCAGGGAATTTGTTTTATAGGTAAGATTGATCTTCCAACGTTTTTGCAGCAGAAACTAGGTCCCAAAGATGGTGATATTATTGAAATATCTAAGAATATAGACGGAAAGGCAATGGAACCTCCTGCTGATATTTATAATTTGAATACTGAACAGATTCAAAAGTATTCCGAACCCGTGAAGTTATTTCCTGACGAGGGAGTAAAAGTCGGACGTCACAGGGGGGCTCATTTTTTTACGATCGGTCAGCGAAAAGGTCTGAATATAGGGGGGAAAGAACAACCTCTATTTGTTTTGGATACCGATATCGGGAACAATATTATTTATGTCGGACAGGGACATGATCATCCGGTACTAAACCGTTACGGACTTTTTATACCTGAAGATGAAGTTCACTGGATTCGCCCCGGCCTGAAAATGCAGTCAGGAGAAAAAAGAAAATTCCTTGTCAGGATAAGGTACAGACAGCCTTTGCAGAAAGCTGCACTGTATATGCAGCAAAAAGGTATGTATATCATTTTTAAAAACCCACAACGCGGAATTACTCCCGGACAATTTGCCGCCTGGTATAGTGATGATGAACTGGTAGGATCTGGTGTTATATCTTAAAGAAATCAGTAGCCTGAAATAATAATTTCCTCAAATCTTTAAGCACAGCTTCTGAAATAAAAATTCCTGGTGATGTCAGCAGGGGCGACCTATTATTCGGGAAAACAGAGTTTTTATCGTATTCGCTTACCAGACGCTAATGATAAGTCCCATGATACAAAAACAAATTATCTGATAGAAAGCATCTATTGCCCAGAGTTTAAATGAGCGTCGCTGGTACAGCATATTGATACCCATGGTGGTTGAGACAAAGGCAACACCAATAAGGAAACCATAAAGCATACCCAGCAGCCAGTCGATTTTATTGGTTCCTATAATCTGAAAAAATAGGGCAACTCCCAGTGAGGCTGCTATAAAAAGAATAAAGCTTGTACCGAAAATCTTTCCCATATTGGCTTCCCGGATGTATTCATCGGTGAAGCCCAGTTCTTTTTGCCAGGTTTTACTGAATAATAGGGGGCTGTACCATAGCGATCCTAATGCGAAGCTGGCAATTGCAGCCACTGCAACAGCCAGGTAATTTAAATCTGTCAGATTGATCATTATTTAAAGATTTAATATGATTAATTCAAAATTAGTTTTTTAAGATATTTATGCATCTCTGCAATGTTATTTAGATAGTATTTATACTGAACTCTCTTTTGATCTATAGTCATAATTATTTCATTTTTTCTTTAGAAGGATTATGGCTTTAACAGGGTCTCTTATACAAGCAGATTTTCTTACGGGAAATTAACATCTCTGTAGTACAATTATTACGGTTTTTTATCCGGCGGACTTTTTCTGCTCAGAATTACAATGAAATAACCGATAAGGGGAGAAAACAGTACTGACCAGAAAACGGTCTTACCGTAATTAATACCTCTGTTTTTTTGCAGATATATTGCCAGAATATGGATTAAAAAAATATATACTGCTGCACTTAATACAATAACAAATGTTTTCATGGTTTTATTTATAGAAATATCGGGAGGCTAATATACAATTTTGCAAATACAATTTATTTTCAGAAATTATATATAAGGATTTTTCGGGAAGATTTCTTTGAGAATTTTTCGATGTTCTTCTGCCTTTTTATTATCTCCCATCTGGTTATAGCAAAATATAATATTCATTAAAGCCATTTCAGTATATGAAAGGGATGAAATACTAAATAATGTGAATGCCCTGTATTTATCTATCCATTGGTACCTGGTGAAAAAAATAAAACTCTTTTTAAAAGCATAGACTGATGCTTCAAGTTCACCTTTCTTTAAATAAAAGATACCCTTTCTGTGCCATCTGGGTATCAGTATCTTTAAATAAAATGATAGCAGTAAGTATATAGCAACGCTCATGATAGCATATCGCGGTACCTGAAGCAGATAAAATATAAAAGCGATTATCAGAAGTATGGCAAACTGAGGAATTAGCGCTGTATAACTTGTTTTATGAATTTTTGGTATTTTTTTAGAAGCCATGTTTTCGAATATTGGCCTGCAAATATATTAAAAGTGTAAGTTTCTGAAAGTCTGCCGGAATTAACAAGTATACAACTTAAGACTTCAGAGTCATTAACTATAATGCTGGGTTAATGAAATAAGGATATGTTCAGTATTCATAAATTAAGAATACTAAGCTGACTGGATTTTGCTGGTGATTAATTTCTGAAGTTTCGACCTGCCTGAGTCGGATAACCGATGCAAAGGCTGCCTTGTTTCAACAGCATGTGAAATATGTTTCCGTATAGAACGATCGAGGATCTTATTTTGCTCAAAATATTTTCTGCAATGAGGGCAGCCGGCACGGTGCATTTTCAGGTTGATGACATCTTTCATTGATACTCCTTCAACGGATGCTTTCACTGTAAGATATGTTGCTTCTTCACAATTGATCATCATACGACGCATGAGTGCCATTAAACTAATCTTTGTCATACCCGTTTATTTTAACAAGTTTTTTTCAACACAATCCCTCAACTGAAGTTTAGCCCTGTGAAGTATAACCCACAAATTGGACGCTGTAATTTCCAGTTCCTTACAAACATCCTCAGATGCTAATTCTTCAATAATTCTCAGTGTAAATACTGCAGCCCATTTTTCAGGTAATACAGAGATACATAGTTCAATTATCTTTCTTAATTCTTCGTTCTCAAGAGCTTCATCGGCTCTAATATGCCAATCTTTTGGTACCCTGTCAGCTCTCCAGTGCCCCTGAAATTCACCGCTGCTATAAAAAGGCAGGTCTTCTTTCTCTTCGGAAAAATTTTTGTCAATAATGTGGTGTTCCTTGTTTCTGAATTCTTTTCGATAATGATCAACGATTTTTCTTTTAAGGATAGAAGTTAACCATGTTTTTTCAGAACTTCTGCCTTCGAAAGACTTACGTGCCGATAATGCTGCCAGAAATGTTTCCTGAACCAGATCATATGATAGATCTTTCTTGTTAATACGGGAAAATGCATAATTATATAAATAATCCCCGTACAGTTCAACCCATTTCTCCGGAGTAGTATTTTTATCAGGTTCAGAGGGCTGGCTCATTTAGGTTCTGTTGTTTTAGAATGTTACCAGTTGTGAATTTAGCGTTTATTTATCTTATCACAGAATTTAGTAAATAGAATTTAGTAGATAGAATTTATAAGTTTTAGTGTATTTTCTAACTTCTAACTTCAACTCCTGATACAGGGACCATTAATTCATCAGTTATAAAATCAACCTTCTAACATTAATCGCTATTTTTGAATACATACTATTTAATATATGTCTCAGCTAAAAGTTATCCAGGCATCTGCAGGTTCCGGTAAAACACATCATCTGACGCTTAAGTATTTGGAATTACTGATTACTGAGAATCTCGAGTATTTCAGGAGTATTCTTGCTGTAACATTTACCAACAAGGCTTCTGATGAAATGAAGAGGAGAATTATCAGTGAACTGTATAAGCTTGCATCGAATTACAGATCTGATCATATTGTAAGGTTACAGGAGACATCAGGTTTCACGGAAGATCATGTTCGCAACAAAGCAGGCGTTATATTAAAAAATATCCTGCATGAATTCTCGTGGTTTAATGTTGAAACCATTGATACCTTTTTCCAAAGGATTATAAGGGCGTTTACAAGAGAGCTGGGTATTCCCGGTAATTATGAGATCGAGACTGAAACAAGACCGGCACTGGAATTTGCTGCAGATAATCTAATTAATGAAATTGAAGAGGATTCCGGTTTATTTCACTGGTTGATGCAGTTTGCCATTGATAAAATGGATACCGGTAAAACATGGGATATTCGCTATGATCTGCTTCGACTTGGAGAAGAGGTCTTTAAGGAGGAATTCACTTCGGCATCGGCAGAAATTTACAAGGCCGTATCCGATAAAAAACAACTTGACCATTACAGGAATAACCTGCATGCCATAATAAAAAATGTTGAGAAAAAGATAATTATGGTAGGTGAGAAGGCAGTAAATATTATAACAGAAAACGGACTTGATGATTCAGATTTCTTTTATAAAGGCAAAGGAGTAAGTGCATTTTTCAGGAAACTATCGGCAGGAATCTTTGAATTGCCAAATTCTTACGTTATACAGCTTCTTGAAGATTCAGAAAAGTGGCCATCCGGTGATTCACAAAAAAAACAACTGGTAATTCAGCTTGCTGAAGACAAACTTCGACTATACCTGAATGAGGCAATTACTATAATAGAACAAAGTTCAGTTCAATATTTTTCAACCAGAGAGATTCTTAAAAATATTTACGCCCTTGGAATTCTTTCCGATTTGTATGGTAAGATATCGCAGTACAGAACAGATCGTAATCGTTTTATTCTCAGTGAATCACCCGGTTTTATTAATCGTATTATCGGCAATAATGAAGTGCCTTTTATTTATGAAAGAACCGGCAACAGATTTCATCATTATCTGATAGATGAATTTCAGGATACTTCTTACATGCAGTGGAATAACTTTAAACCTCTGATCAGTAATAGTCTTTCTATGGGATTTATGAACCTGCTTGTTGGCGATGCCAAACAATCCATATATCGCTGGAGGAATAGTAACTGGGAAATTATTGCAAACAATGTAATTAAGGAGTTTCCAACGAATATCAAGCTTGAAAAACTTGAAACCAACTGGAGAAGTTATGAGAAGATAGTTGAATTCAATAACTGGTTATTTGAAAAAGCAAAACAGGCAATAGATGATGATTTGAGTGAGATCATAGGTGAAATGACAGAGGAAAACTCTGAATTTAAAGAAATGCTTGGTTCAGTATATGGTAATCTTCGGCAGAATGTTTCTGAAGCAAACAGAAATAAAGGTCATGTACGATTAAAATTTTTCGTTCCTGAGCAAATTGTCGAAAACCCTGAATATTTTAAAGATGATCTTATTGAAGATATCAGTTCGCTTTTACAAAATAATTATGAACCGGGAGAGATAGCAATTATTGTACGCGAAAAGAAGGAAGGGCTGCAAATTGCCGAACTGCTTATTGAAAGTAATGCAAACGGCTTATTTACCAAACAGGTTGGTGTGATCTCTGACGAGAGTTTATTTCTTGAAACTTCGCTGGCCGTAAATCTTCTGATAGCTGCAATGCGGTATTTAATTTTTCCGGATGACGATATTAACCGGGGTAAGCTGGCTTCCTGTTACAACTCTTTTATTTCTTCTGATAAAAAACCGCTGGAAATTTATCATGAAGAATTTATTCATGGGAGCAGTTCTGAAGAATCATTAAAATCTGTTCTTGTTTCTGAATTTATTGAAAATGCAGATCATTTGAATTCATTACCGTTATATGAGTTAACAGAAAGAATAATAAAAATATTTAATCTGGAGAACTCTTTAGCTGACCTGCCCTATGTACATGCTTTTCTTGATATGGTTCACGATTTCTGTCAGACATTTGCTCCTGACACGGACCGGTTCTTACAATTTTGGGATGATGAGGGTAAAACCAAATCAGTTTCTGCTTCCGAGAGTCGGGATGCTATCAGGATCCTTACCGTGCATAAATCGAAAGGACTTGAGTTCAGAGCGGTTATAATACCTTTTTGTCATTGGTCTCTTAATCAGAAAAGCAGTGCTTTACTCTGGACCTCGACCACCGATACAACTTTTTCATACCTGCCGAGAATTCCGGTACAATTCAGTAATAATCTGAGTAAGACGGTTTTTTCACATGCCTATTACTCTGAATTATTTAAATCGTACATTGATAACTTTAATTTACTATATGTTGCATTTACAAGAGCTAAGGAATCTCTTATCGTATACTCAAAGATCAGGAATTATGAAAAGAAAAAGAATCTGCTGACAGTTGGCGACTTAATATATCAAACAATTGTAAAATCAGGTAATAAAAATTTTAATTCAGAAGAACTGGTTTTTAAGTCAGGAGAAATTGATACAAGAAAAATATCAGAGAAAAAAGATACAGGCAGTGAAAAAAGTATAGTGGTTTATAAAACCGGCAGCGCACTCGATCGGATTTTTTACAATCCTATGGGTTATGAGTATTTTCAGGACAGTATTTCATTACAGTCAGGGAAATTGAAATCGGGAAGGGTTGCTCATTATATTCTTTCCCAAATTGAAACTGAGGATCAGTTGAATGAAAAGTTAGCTGAAGCCCGTTTTGCAGGGTTGATCTCCGATGAGGATGCACATGCACTGAAATATCATATAAGTAAACTTATTTCAGATCCTGAAGTTGCTATTTGGTTCGATGGCAGCGGTGTTGTACTTAGGGAGCAGGACATTATTTTACCGGACGGAGGTAGCAGGCGTCCGGACAGAATCATAATATTTAAAGACAGGGTGGATATTATAGATTATAAAATGGGCAGCGAACAAAATGCAGAAAGTCATAAAAGGCAAGTAGCAGAATACCGGGAACTGTTGATGAAAATGGGATATAAAAATGTGATGGGGTATTTATGGTATGTTGCGGATGAAAAAATAGTAAGAGTCTAGGCGATGATGGGAGTAGTAATTAGTAAAGAGACTGTTCAAAAAAGTGTGTCAAGTATAAAAGATAAATGATTTACTTGACTCATTATGAAAACAGAAGAAAATACAAAATT
>JAFGIP010000081.1 GCA_016929525.1 Bacteroidales bacterium | reverse complement strand
AGCAGTTAGCTGCTGTGTACCTCCAACTGTGAGAGACATGCTTGTCGGCGATATGCTGACACCGGTAACCGGAACGGTTGTAGTACCGGATGAGAATGTGATCTGATTAATGTTAAAATCGGTGCCATCCATGTAAATTCTCATTATTTGTTGCCCGGCGTTCAGACTGATACCGGAAGCTGTAACCGATTGCCAGCTTTGCCAATCTCCGGTATTTGGTACAGAGATCACTCCGGTTCTGTCTGCACCGTTGAATTCGATATGGAACGAACCTCCACTTGTAGAAGCTACGCGGGCATCGAGGTTATATGTTCCTGTTGATGCAACATTCACTGTATATTCGAGCCATTCTCCGGCAACGATCCAACCAACATTATACCCTCCTTCCGAACAGGCTTCGATATCGACACCTTCACTTGTTCTGTACTGTCCGCCATTGTTTGAAGCGTCGTTATCATGATAAGCTACGCCTTCACCGCCTGTATCGTAATCTTCTAGCTGAATAGTACCTGGTATAGCACGTGCAGTACCTCCAAATGGTGCCTGAGTCTGAGTGGCCTGTGTAAATGAAATATAGTTGGTATTGAATTCCTGCTGATCGATAAAGAATCTCATAATGTGTTGTCCGGAAGTCAGGTTGACTGCGGTGCTAACAGTCTGCCAGTTTTGCCATCCTCCTGTATTTGGCACGGTCACCGTTCCGGATATATTTGATCCATCCATTTCAACGTGGAAAGAACCACCACCAGGAGACGCAACCCTTGCATTCATCTGGTAACTTCCTGAAGAGGCAACGTTTACTGTATATTCAAGCCATTCACCACTAACAGACCAATCGATATTGTAACCCCCTTCAGAGCAGGCTTCAATATCAACTCCTTCAAATCTGTATGTATTGCTTTGGTTAGTCGGATCAGCATCATGGTAAGCGACTCCTTCGCCACCGTTGTCATAATTTTCCATTTCAACGGTTCCGGGTATCTGAATAACACCGGCGTATGGTGTCTGTTCAGTCGGTGTGACAGATCCGGCAAATCCACCAATTGTTATGGTAATATTTGTCGGGCTGGGAGTGTGGATAGTAGCAGACTGATCAAAAACATCATCAAACGAGAAGGCATAAGTATAACCTTCGAATGAAATATCCGTTCTGTGCCAGAACTTAGCATACCAGTTGTATGGCCATGTTTGATAGTAGATGGCTGGATTTCCAAAATTCTGCATGACACCGGAACCCAAATTTAAATCAATTGCATGACGATTAATAGCTGCTGCTATCTGGGCTTGTACTACAAGATCCCATTGAGCTCCGGATGCCATAACGCCACTGGCTTCCATTGCTTCTACTGTTGTTGGTTTACCGGGAATAGTAGCCACCTGGCCGTCACTATCTCGTGTAAATACAAAACTGCTTCCTGATACACTACCTCTCCAGGTACCAGCATCTCCTGAGTTGAAGACTAACTGCTGACCTGTATATTTTGACCATATCTGGTCGATATATCCCTGTATTAAACTTTGTGGGAATGTTGAGGATTTTGTCGGGAAATGAATGGTGGTTGTGCTGGCATCCAACAAACCCTGAAACTCTGCAGGGGCAGTGGCCTGCCATTCTGAAATTATTTCCTGGTGAGTTTTCAGTTCTCCGACTTTTTTATAGAACCCTGAACCCCATACTTCAAGTCCCAGAGGGTACTGATAAGAGTCTACACGGGTGGTGTTACACCACAATCCCAGAGTATTATATGTCAATTCAATAATTTCGAACTTTATACCCTGGTTTGGATCTGTTGGGTTTGAAAGGTTTGGCGCGGCATATCCGCTTGGTGAGCCTGAATAGCCAAAGAAGTAAAGGAAAAGTTGGCTATTAAATGAAATAAAGATTCTGCAGCCTGAGATCTGCGGGATATTGATCACATGATTAGGTATCTGGCTTAATGGACGAAAACAATCAGCATACAGTCCATTGCCACCCGGGCCTAAATTCCCATCTATTATGGGGCCGGGTACAGTATTGTCAGAAACATTCATTTCATGAACAGCTCCCGTTACAGGGTCAACCCAAACATGTCCACCTGTGATACCGACAATAGCAATATAAATCTGATTGTCAGCATAGGTAGAGTTGTTTACCAATGTGTAAGGTAAAGTTTGTGATATCCCCACACTAAAGTAAAATAATGCGAATAGTGCACTAAGTAATAGTCGCGTGATATGTGATTTTTTTTTCATAGGTAAAAATTTAAGGTTTAGTTTTAGAGTTTATTTTTAAAGAGTATTAATTACAGATTAAATCCGATTTGTGTTTTAAAGGTTACCTTCCGAAAACCGGAAGGTAACCACTGATATACCCCTAATTAACAAATTCACACTACTGTGAAATTGAAAACATCTTATACTTAGTTACTTTATTGTAAGCATTTTACTATAAATACCATCGCTGCCGATTGTTCTAAGGATATATAGACCTGAAGTAAGAGAACTGACATCGATGGAATTACTACCATGTAAAACATTCTGTATCTGCAGGTTACCGGCCATGTTGTAAACTGAAACCTGTAAAATATCAGATTCTATTGGGTAATGTATGAATACCTGATCATCAGCAGGGTTGGGATATAAGATCAGTTCACTAACTGAGTTATGATCTGAGCGGATTATATCTTCACCAGATTTGATCCCCTGAGTTATCAGAAGCCAATTAATATTCCATCCACCTGCAGGTGCATAAATTGCAACCTGCTGCTGACCGGCGCTCAGGTTAGTAACAACATGAGATATCGTAGTCCAGTTCTGCCATCCACCGGTACGTGGTACTCCAAGTACTCCATACACCGGATTACCACCAGCCCTTTCAAATTGTAGTGAACCTCCGCCATTTAAGCTTGCAACCCTGTATTCTACCGTATAAGTACCGGCAACAGGCAGGTTAACATCCCATACAATCCAGTCTCCCGGATCAATCCAACCGACATTTACCCCTCCTTCTGAACAGGCTTCGGTCTGAACGCCATTCATAACAGCCCAGTTTTCAGCCTCAATAAGGGTTGACCAGCTGCCACCGCCTCCTGAAACCTGAGATACTACTACAGAACTAATATCATCATTGAAACCATCATTAACCAGGCAATCATCATTTGATGTTTTGGTTAACATATTACCTGTAAAATCCCAATGCTGATACATTGTAACCTGGTAACCACTTTGAACCTGTACTGAAGAAATATCATCGTTTATTACACCCAGTGCCTGAAGTTGTGGTAAATTATAGCTGCCTACACCAAGTCCAACAGCATATCCTCCATAGTTACAGTGTTGGAATAATGTAACTACACCAGTTGGCGGAGGAGGCGGGGGAGGTGTTGCTCCCTGCTGGTATACACGTACATAATCAACACGCATATTAGCCGGTAATGCTCCGTTGTCAATTGTAAATCCCGGCCAGTTTCCACCAATTGCCATGTTTAATATAACGAAGAAGTTATTGTGGAATTCATTTGTTCCATTAATGCTATTGGCAATATTAGCTACATGGAACATTGCTCCATCAACATACCATCTAATCTCGTTTGCATCCCATTCAATACTATATACATGATAACTTGTAACGTTAACTCCGATAGAGCCACTGTAGCTGGCGTATCCGTTATAATCCCAGTGAATGGTACCATGAGTAACTCCTTCAGTGTTCACGTGTTCCATGATATCGATTTCACCACATGCAGGCCAACCTACTGAACCAATATTATTACCAAGCATCCAGAAAGCAGGCCAGGATCCCGTAAAAGAAGGCAGCTGAATTCTTGCTTCAATTCTTCCATATCTCCAGGATCTTCTTCCCTGTGTCTTCATACGTGCCGATGTGTAGGCAAATCCACCATAGCTTTCATTTCGTGCCTGAATCTGCAGGGCATTATTTACAATTGATGCATTCTGAGAACGATAATATTGAAGTTCATTATTCCCCCAACCACCTGAACCATTTCCTATTTCGAAAACCCAGTCGGGGCCAATAGAACCATTGAATTCGTCAGACCATACTAATTGCCACGTCTGACCATACGCTCCAAAACCAAGCGCAGTAAATGTTAACAGAATAGTAATTTTTTTCATAGATATTTATTTTAGATTATTAGGGCCATAATGTATCTGCCTGAAATTCCAGGATTGAATAAACACCGGTACTGGGAAAGATAATAAGGATGTTGTAATCAGTATAAACAACCATGCTTTTGGTTGGGGTTGTGTTTTCATAGCAGAATGTAGTTAGTATGGATTACGGAAAAGCGTCAAACAGAAAGTAAGACTAAAATAACTTCATTTGTTTAATTCGAAGGAATATGAATTAAACGGAATGAAATCGGGTTAGGTAACGTAATCGGGGTGTCAAGGTAAGGTACTAATAAGTCGATTTCCAAATAAATATACTATAGAAAAACTAATTATCTATTCAATATAATTACAACATTTGATTGTAAAAAACTGATTAAAAATATTATATATAAAGAGCGGAATCAATATCTGTATTAATTTTAAAAAGTGGAACCATTTAGCATATAAAATTTGAATGAAGTATAATCATTCCTGTGAAAATATAGCTTTTGGCATACACGTAGGCATTGGGAATATAAGTATTGGATTAGATTAAAGGAGCTCACCACCAGATGGTGGTTCGGTACATTATCAGGCACGGGATGTTATGCGGTCTATATTTTGGCTATTTTGCGTAATCAGTATTTAAGAATAAAGTCGTTGAGATTTATTTCTCTGGGGAGTTTAATCTTTTTTCTTATTCTGTATCGGGCCATTTCAAGGCTTCTTAGTGTAATATTCAATTGTTCCGCAATTTGCTGGTTCGACATATTCATTCTTATATATCCGCAGATTTTAAGGTCCTTATGTGTTACCGAAGGATATTCAGATGAAAATCTGCTTATAAAATTATCCTGCAGCAAGTCAATACTATGGTTGTATTTTTCCCAGTTTGATTCTTCATCAAGATTTTTTACAACGAGCTGATGCAATTCTATCAGTTTACCTTTGGCATCTTGAGAAACTTCATTCTTGAGATTAGAAATTGCATTTTTCATATTAACCAATGCCTGGTTTTTAGCTATTAGTTTTGCAGTGTTTGATGCTAATTCTTTATTCTTCTTTAACAATTCTTCGTGAAGAAATGTATTTTCCATTTCCATGGCTGTTATTTCTACTTTTGATTGTAAGCTTTCTTCTTTGACTTTATATGTGTTTTTAATGGAGTTTATTTTTTTATTGTAGAAAAATATTGAGAGAAATACAATGATGCCTGCAATAAATATCTTAAAGAGCAAACTTAAATAGAATGGTGGTTTAATATTAATTCTCATCATATTTTCATTTTCACCCCAAAGCCCTTCGTAATTTGTCGATCGGATGCGAAAGATATATTCACCACTTTTCAGGTTTGTATATGTAGCAAGTCTGTTAGTGGCATCGGTAACTATCCAGTCATCATCGAACCCCTCGAGTTTATATGCATATTTTGTTTTTTCGGGAGAGCTGTAATTCAGTGCAGCAAATTCGAAGGATATCATCTTATCTTTATAGGAAAAGTCGAACTCTGTATAATCTGAAAGGTCGTAAATACGATTTTCTTCAAGGATAGACCTATTGAATATTTTTATGTCGGTAATATAAACAGGATATGTTGTCTGTTGATCAATTAGTAATTCAGGTTTAAAACTTATTATCCCTGCATCACCTCCTATTAGAATCGTTCCGTTTTTTAACCTGATATACGCATGCTGCTGAATAAGATTGATTCCAAGGTCTGACTTTGCATTGTAGTTGACAAATTGTTTTGAATCAATAATAAATCTCGATATTCCAATATTAGTAACCAAAATTAGCTCCCCCGGTTTACCTTTAATAACCCCGTTTATTATGTTACTTTGCAATCCGTAATCTTCACTGTAAAATTCAAATTTATTATCCCAGGGAACATATTTAAGCAGACCACTACCAAAAGTTCCGCACCATAGTATATCCTCTTCATCAATATATATGGAACTAGGTGTAGTATTGATAAGATGGTTGAAAATCCCTGTTTTTTTATCATAATAATCTAAGGTATAAGCGGTACCTAAATACAGGTTGCCCTTTTTATCTTCTTCAATAGCCCAGATTACATTATCCGAAACCGAATTTGTATCAGTCAAAGATTTTCTGAATAGGATAAATAAGGCATCTTCAGGATTATGTTTACTTAATTCTTGTTTTTCAAGTTTGTATAGTCCCCAGCCCCATATTCCTGCCCAAAGATTATCCGATTTATCAAAGTGAATAGCATAAACTCCATTTCTGCCTATGCTTGTTTCACTTTCATGATTGCTTGCATAGGTTTTTAACGTATTGTTATGTATATACGATAAATACTCCTGAGCACCAACCCAAATCCTGCCTTTATGATCGGCATATAAAGTTCTGATTATATTTTGAAGACTACCAGGTAAGTTGATAATATGCTCTACTTTCTCATTTATGGGATCGTATCTGTATACCCCTTGCTTTATGGTACCAACATAGATTTTCCCATGGGAATCTTCGGCAAATGCAGAAACTTCAGTTTCTGAAAATTGTTTCTCTGCCAAGGTATTTTCAGGATATGATTTAAACTGGTTTTTTATCGGACTGTACTTATAAAGTCCTCCGCCAAATCCTCCCAGCCAGATTACACCGCCTTTGTCTTTCAGCATTGTCCAGAGTGAAACATTTATTTTAGGCTCCTTTGTAGCAAATTGTATCTTATTTATTTCATTAGTTTCATTATTAAGATTAAAAAGGCCTTCCCAGATACTAGCCAGCCAAATATTCTTGTTATCGAATGATAATATTGCTCTTATATTTCTTGAATAGGTATTTGGAGTTTCATCCTGATATTTGAAATGTGTAAATAGTTCAGTTTCCTTATTATACTTGTAAAGTCCGTTATCCCAGGTACCAATCCAGATATTTTCGGCCTGGTCTTCATAAAAGCAATTGATGATCTTGTTCTCAGGCCAGTTACCTTTACTTTTTAACCTTTTATACTCTTTTTGTTTTTCATCGAATGTATAGATTCCAAGTTCAGTGCCTATCCAGATGTTATTTTGTCGATCTCTCAGAAAAGCATTGATCCTGTTAGCATCAGGATAGCTGGAACTGGTATCGCTTACCTGATATGATTCAAAGCGGTTATCTAACGGATAATATATAATTAATCCTCCTCCATAGGAACCGATGTAATATTTATCACCATGTTGGGTAATCGTTCTTATATGCTCATTGCTTAGTGTTTGTTCTGTAGTGCCATAATGAAATCCATCCACAACACCTGATTTACGGTTAAATTTGAATAATCCGGTTTCAGACCCAAACCACAGGTTTGAGTCAATATCTTCGTATATAACATGTACGCTTTTATTATTTAACAATGATGAATCTGCTTTTCTATTGAAAGGGCTTATACAGTCGTAGCCATTATAACGGTAAACTCCATTATAAGTTCCTAACCAGATAAAACCATAACTATCCTTGCAGATTGACAGAATGTAGCTTTCGGATAACCCGGTATTTTTAAAAAGGTGTTCAACTTTAATAGTATTTGAAAACAAAATTCCAATTTGTATAAATACAGCAGCAAAAGATAAGAATAAATGCCTGTATAAAATCTTCGGAATTTTCATTACATTTTCAGCAATAGGAAAGATAGAATTCGCCACTAATATAATTAATTTCTTTCATGATAGTTAGTGTTTTTATTTTATGAAAACGGATGTACCGGACAAGTACAATATCAGCGACCTCACTTCAGTGTCTAAATATCTGGTAACGTGGGTGGGGTTTCGAGTAGCTTAATACTATATTTTAATTATTTTCTGAAAACTTTTTTCAATAACTCAACTGCTTCATTTGCATTTTTTTCTTCAGTCAGGTCAAATATTGAAATATTGTCTGAGTTGAGTGATACAGTCTGATTCGAAAGAATTTTTTCAGTTATATCTGGAGAGAATACTTCAGCAAGCAGTCGTCCGAAGGCAAAGTCTTGGATGTCAAGTTTTTCTTTTGTATCGAAATTTGAATTATATCTTATAAGTTCTAACAAACCCTCGACAGGCCCCGCAGACAAGTGTACTCCATTCCAGCTTGAACTTACAGTTTGAAGTCCAAACTCTTCTTTTCTGTTGAGTAGAGATTTTCTGATACTACCTTCAGTTGCTTCAGCAGGGTTGGTTTTACCAATGAGGTTATTTCGTGCAACACCCCAGTCAAGATCACCGGTAAGCGTGAAAGTAACAATTGATCTGCCGCTGGCAATAAAATGCTCAAGCTGTCGTGGATGAAATCCATTAATAAGGTAGATCTGTTTCCCGTCAATTTTAAGCGACTGACCATAGGCTCCACCACCTAATTTAATAACAGGCGAATTTTGCCATATATAATCAATTGCACTTGCAGACAGCTCCGGGTATTTCTTTTGTAATTCTAAACCTCCCATTACATTTGCACTGTCAAACGGTATATTAAATAATCTACTGATTTTATTTTTTATACTTTCCGAAAGATTTGTTTTTGCATCTCTTGCAATCGCATTGATGACACCATAATGTTGAGCAATAATATTGTTTTTTTCAAGGTATTTTGCCGGTTGCAGAATAATGTTTCTTACAGAAACTTCAAATTCCAGAAATTTTTCAAATATGAATTCTAATATTTTCTTCAGCTGAATGGTTCCAGATTTTATTGTTAACTCGGGTTTAACGAAAAAGAGAAATTCATTATTCCCCTGAACATTGTTTGTGTAAATTATTTTTTGCCGGTCATAACCAGATTGTGCTTCAAGTATTGTATTGTATATTTTTTCGACAAGAGCTTTGTTATTCATAGCCAAGAAAAGTTTGATGCAAAAATAACATTTTATAATACCGAATATTATTCTTAATAAATACTAAAAATATTTAAAGTAGATTTGAGTTTTCACAGCCTATTATTTATAAAATGAATAAACAATCAGAGAATCTCACAGGAACAGTATATACAATCTCTATTCAAAAAGCAAACCTTGTGGCTTTAATTATGATTGCACCAATAACGATTATTTATGGGTTACCATATTATCTGATATGGGGGGAGAATATTCTTAGTAAACTGAAAGAAATTTCACTTCCGGTGTTTTTCCTGTCGATTCCTGTTGGAATTGTTTTACACGAATTTCTGCACGGGGCAACCTGGGCATTGTTTGCTAAAGAAGGCTTCAAGTCAATAAAATTCGGTATCAAATGGGAATATCTGACTCCGTATTGTCATTGCACTGAGCCTATAAAAGTCAGGCATTATGTTATAGGAGGTCTGATGCCGCTTCTTATCATGGGCATGGTTCCTGCGATATGGGCAATATTTACAGGAAATGGTTTACTGATGCTTATTGGAACATTTTTTACATGGGCTGCCGGAGGCGATATACAGGCTGTCTGGTTACTAAGGAAACATAGTGTTAATCAATGGATAAGCGATCATCCAAAAGAACTGGGTTTTATAGTAGATGATACTAAAACTGTAAATAAAAATAATAATTAAAATTGTGTGGATATACCTCCACAGATAATTCCTTTATACCCAAAACCTGTTTCAAGAAAGAAAGCACACTGAGGCCCGAATCTTAAACCGGTAAATGTGAAATTAAAATTTGGGTATACTTTCGATTTAGAAGAAATTTCCTGATTTCCATCGTAGACAGAATAGTCCTCATATACAAATGTAGCAGCAAGACCGCCACCCGAGTACATTTGGAAATAATCTTTACGTATATAATGTACGGTCCATTCTGCACTTATAGTATAAAAATCACGGGAACATTCTCCCTGTTTTTCTCGACCATATTCCAGATTACACCAAACCCGGTCATAACCAAATGTAAGTCCTACTGACATTGAAGGGATATAGAAGTATTTATAATTTACATAAAAACCTCCCAACCACTGCTTATTGGTTTTTTCATAAATACTGGCTTCAGCGTCAGTTGTTATTTCAGGTGCTAAAGCATCGAAGATTTCCGGAGTAGTGACAAGCCCGTATTGAATACTTATATCATGTCTTTCCTGTGCATGAATAACTATTCCTGTGTAACTTAAGATGAAAATAAAATATAAAGAACACAGCAGTAACTTAGTTTTGAACCGGATCATATTAAATAAATTAGTAGATGGTGCAATTTAGTTTGGATACCTGGAATGACAATAAAAAAAACAGAAAATTGCACCTGACCGTAACTATCTTAAAATTTACATTGATAATATTACATTTATCTCCTAATGATTGCAACCTTTAAATTACGGATATGTCTTTAAGTAAAAAATTTGCAATGAAAAAATTAATTATTCCAATACTTATAATCATTTCAATACTATCGTCATGCAGTGATGATATATTTTTTGAAAATGACCGGATAACAGGCACAGGAGAAATTCGAACTGAGGTAATTCCGGTTTCTGATTTTTCAAGTATTGATCTTGAATGTGTCGCTAATGTTTATGTTAATGTTGGAACACCGAGGGAAGTAAGATTTACAGCTTATGAAAATATTCTTCCGGTAATGGAAGCCAGGGTTATTGGAGATGAGCTTCTTCTTCAGTTCAATACCGATAATGAAATTAATACAGATAAAGAGATCAGGATTGATATTACAACTGAAACTCTTGAGAAGGTAACTCTTAGCGGGGTTGGTAATTTTACTTTAACCGGGCCATCGCAGCAATCTCTCGATATAGAATTAAATGGAGTTGGAAATATTTTCGCCTATGAATTACCGGTATATCATGCCACGGTTGAAATAAACGGTGTTGGAAATGTTGAGGTAAGATCGAAAGAAACACTGTATGTTGATATCGATGGAATGGGGAATGTATATTATCTGGAAGATCCGGTTATAATAGCGGATATTAGCGGGATGGGAGAGGTATTAAGAGGGCAGTAATACATTGGGTTTAGGTTTTAGGGCCGGGGATAAATTCTCCGGCCTTTCTCTTTATATAGCTGGTTAGTTATACGGAATGGGAAAAAATATCTATTCTGTAAATGATTGCGTATTAATTGTATTTTTACTGATGATAAACGTAAATGTCAATTCTAACTCATGAAAATACTTGTAACCGGTACAGCGGGTTTTATTGGATTCCATTTGGTCAGGAAACTACTTGAAAGGGGTGATAATGTTATTGGACTGGATAATATAAATGATTATTATGATGTTGATCTTAAGTATGACAGGCTTGCAGAAACAGGTATAAAACGAGAAAATATTGAATATGGTCGTAAGGTCAGATCGAATATTAATTCAAATTACCAATTTGTACAATTGAATCTGGAAGATAAAGAGGCTATTGATAAGTTATTTAAAGAAGAGAAATTTGATAAAATCTGCAATCTGGCAGCGCAGGCTGGTGTACGTTATAGTTTAAAGAATCCCATGGCCTATGTGAACTGCAATATTGTTGGATTCGTAAATATACTGGAAGCCTGCAGGCATAACAATATAAAGCATCTGGCTTATGCAAGCAGCTCAAGTGTTTATGGATTAAATGAGTCAATGCCTTTTTCGACGCATGATAACGTTGACCATCCCATAAGTCTGTATGCTGCCAGTAAAAAGTCAAATGAGCTAATGGCCCATACATACAGTCATCTTTACAATTTGCCGACCACCGGACTAAGGTTTTTTACAGTGTATGGCCCCTGGGGCAGGCCCGATATGGCTTTGTTCCTTTTTACGAAAGCCATACTGGAAGGAAATCCGATAGAAATATTTAATGAAGGAAATATGCGCCGCGATTTTACCTATATAGATGATATCATTGAAGGTGTCGTAAGGGTTATTGACAATCCATTTATGGGAAATAAATTCTGGACAGGGAAAGCTCCCGACCCTGCGACTTCAAGAGCTCCATACAGGGTTTATAACATAGGAAACAGCAACCCGGTTAATCTGATGGATTTTATTCAGGCTATTGAAGAAACCCTTGGGAAAGAGGCTGTTAAAGAATTTAAACCAATGCAGCCAGGAGATGTTCCGGCAACATGGGCTGATACTTCTGACCTGGAAACAGATCTTGATTATAAGCCGGCAACGCCTGTCAAAGAAGGTGTAAAAAGGTTTATAGATTGGTACAGGGGATATTATAAGATATAAGCTTTAAAGAACAAATAGATAAATAAAGAAAGCTTTATTATTAAGTTCTGAAAGGGTGAATTCTGTCAACAATCCGCATAAGGAAAGTGAAAAGAATTAGTATGCCAATTATAAGTAAAAATCCTGTTCTGATATTTTGATTTAACCAAACAAGACCTAATAAAGCAAGATTTAAAATGCTTACTATTATGTCGACCTTAAGATGAGAAAATCCACCCTGAATTAATCTTTGATATGCATGTTTCCTGTGGGCAATACTTAAGTCTTCTTTTTTAATAAATCTTCTGAAAAGAGTAACGGTTGCATCGAACCAAAATACAGATGACAGTATTATCCAGTTTACGATATGAAATTCTGTAGTATTATGGTAGTATATTCCTAGTATTATTAAAATAAAACCCAGCTGCGTACTTCCCGTGTCTCCCATAAAGATCTTTGCTTTTGGCCAGTTCCAGCTTAGAAATCCTGCTGTAGCTGCAATGAGTATAATAAAGACTAAATCAGAGACAAACAAAAACATACCAACTGCAATGAATATTGTTTCCAGCGATGCATATCCATCAATACCATCCATGAAATTGAATAAATTTATAAACCACAAGATTCCCAGCAGGGTAAATAATTGAGTTAAGGCAATTAATATATTGTTATCAAACTCTGTAATATTTATTCCTCCCAGAAAATATAATGCAAGAACAGCACTTACAGATTGTGCTATAAATCTTATAATCGGTTTAAGAGATACAATGTCATCTATCAGACCAACAACTGCTAATATTATTCCTGATAACAGTGCGTAAAATAAATGAGATTCAATATTTTTCGATATAAATAAGTATATAATTCCTGTAAACCAGCAAAGAACGATTGCTAGCCCTCCGCCACGGGGTGTTGGAAGTGTGTGAGAACTTCTGAAGTTTGGTGTATCAACAATATTTTTTCTTAATGCAATAACTCTGACAAGATAGGTCAAACTAAAAGCTGCTATATAAACAAAGAATATTAAATAATATAACATGAAGATTGTTTTGCTTTAAAATATATAATTTTCTCGCGTACCTTTTATAAAATTAAGTATTTCCTTATTATTTGTTTTTCTGAATATACAATTATTCGGGCATTATTATCGGTGTTGCCATTAATCAGTTGCCTTAAAGGATATAAGACATAAAAACGAATCAGAAAAAGATAACCTGAAACTTGAATGCCATATTTTAATTAAAAATGATTCGCTTAATCTTTCAGTTTATTTAAAATTCGTGTGCTTGCTTTACCGTCGCCATAAGGGTTATGAGCTTTCGACATTTTTTGATAGTATGAATCATTGGTTAGCAATGCATTTACTTTTTCAATTATCAGATTTTTATTTGTGCCTACAAGTTCAACAGTGCCTGCTTCGATCGCTTCTGGCCTTTCTGTTGTATCACGCATTACCAGTACCGGTTTGCCAAGTCCGGGGGCTTCTTCCTGTATCCCGCCACTGTCGGTAAGTACAAGGTATGATCTACTCATAAGGTATACAAAAGGTAAGTAATCAAGCGGGGCAATAAGGTGTATATTACTGTAGTTTTGAAGTAATTTATATACGGGTTTCTGAACATTAGGATTCAAGTGTACCGGATAGATAATATCTACATCGGGATGCTGCGAAGCAACGGTTGCCAGCGCTTCGCAAATATTCAGAAACCCTTGTCCGAAATTTTCTCTTCGATGCCCGGTTACCAGAATAATCTTAGATGAATTAATTTTGAATCCTGAAGGAAGTTTAGATAAAAACTCCTTAGAAATCTGCACTGAAAGATCCTGATTATTATTTATTTTATCCAGCACAAGGAAAAGTGCATCAATAACGGTATTTCCTGTGACGGTAATTTTTTCTTCCGCAATGTTTTCAGCTAAGAGATTTTTTTTTGCGAACTCCGTAGGAGCAAAGTGATATTCGGTTATTCTTCCTGTTATTTGCCTGTTTATTTCTTCCGGCCAGGGGCTATATATATTGTTAGTCCTTAAACCCGCTTCAACATGTGCAACTGGTATCTGTTGGTAAAAAGCTGCCAGGGCTGTCATTGATGAGGTTGTGGTATCACCGTGCACGAATACCACATCGGGTTTAAAATCATTGAGAATATCTCTCATGCCCAATACTACGCGCGATGTAATGTCGTAGAGGTCCTGATGTGCCTTCATAATATTTAAATCGTATTCAGGTTCTATTTCAAAAAGGTTTAATACCTGATCAAGCATTTCCCTGTGCTGGCCCGTAACGCAGACCTTTGTATTGAAATTTTCAGGATCATTTTTAAAAGCCATAACGACCGGTGCCATTTTAATAGCTTCCGGTCGGGTCCCAAATACGATAAGTATTTTCTTCATGTATATATGCTGAAAATTTTAAATTATTATTAAAGACATTGAAATTTACTGCTCTTTAAACACTCCGCAGAAATCGAGAATAACTTTATCTTTTTTCTTTTTTAAAGTAATGAATTCTTTATGTGCAACCAGGAAAGCAACAATATCTGCTTTTTCATAGGCTTCTTTGTAATCTGTTAATTTAAATACAGAATGTTCTTTAATATTTGGTTCAACAATAAGTGTGTTAGCATTGTTCTCTGACTGCATTACTTTTTGTGCAATATATTTTGCGGGGGATTCACGCAGATCATCAATATTGGCTTTGAATGCCAGCCCCATGCATGCAATGACAGGTTTTTTCCCATGTTTTAATTCAAATTCAAGCTTGGCAGAATGGATCTTTTCAGCACACCAGAAAGATTTATAGTTGTTTATTTCTCTTGCATTACCAATAATTCTTGATTCAAGCGGATAATCAGATACTATAAACCATGGATCAACAGCGATGCAGTGACCGCCTACTCCGCAGCCGGGCTGGAGAATATTTACTCTTGGGTGTTTATTTGCTAGTTCAATCAGTTCCCAGACATTAATTCCGGCCTTATCGCATATTATTGAAAGTTCATTTGCAAATGCAATTTGTACATCTCTCGATGAGTTTTCAGTAAGCTTACACATTTCAGCTGTTCGGGCATTGGTTTTATGAAGTTTCCCTTTAACAAAAAGTTCGTAAAATTCAATCGCTTTCTTGGTCGATATTAAATTAATGCCTCCTATCACCCTGTCATTATTTTCGAGTTCAAACATAACATTACCAGGTAAAACACGTTCCGGGCAATAGGCAATGTATAACTGGTCTTTGAGATCTGATCTCTGCTCGTAAATATAATCCCTCATTTTTTCAGTTGTGCCTACCGGGCTTGTAGATTCTATGATATAAAGATCACCAGGTTTCAGAATTGAAAGAATAGATTTTGTAGCAGTTTCAATAAAAGTGATATTGGGTTCGTGATCTCCTCTGAATGGGGTAGGTACAACTATCAGATATACATCACTAACTTCAGCATGCAAGCTTGCCTTTAAGTTACCACTTTTTACTGCTGTTTTAACATATTGCAAAAGGTCAGGTTCAATAATATGAATTTCACCTTTATTAACTGTTTCAACTACTTCATTATCGATATCGACACCATTTACAGAAATACCTTTACCTGCAATAAGTGCCGCTGTAGGGAGACCTATATAACCGAGACCGATTACCGAGACCTTTGAATTTCTATTAAGCATTGAATTTTAGGCTTATATTACAACTGTCGTTTTTAAAAAGATCAATATTTACTATCTGTCTTCAAAGATTGCAAAAAAGAAAAAAATTATCGTACTATTTGGTGGGTTTAGTTATTATAAATTAATGAAATTCAGTATTTATAATTCCAAATTATAGAAAAGAATGATAAAAATATCTGATTGGGAAAAATTAGTATCAGTTTGATTAAATATTTACAAACAGAATAAAATTAAAAACTGTCTGCAATTTTGCGGGTTAGCAAATCGTTGCAGACAGTTTATTATATACTGTATAATCCGTGTTTTATCTTAATGCGGCTTGTGCAGCTGCCAGACGGGCAATTGGAACACGGAAAGGTGAACAACTTACGTAATTCATTCCTGCTCTTACGCAAAATTCAACAGATGAAGGTTCACCACCATGTTCACCACAAATACCTACTTTAAGATTGCTCCGGGTACTGCGTCCTTTCTTAATACCGGTTTCAACAAGTTGTCCGACACCTTCCTGGTCGAGTATCTGAAACGGATCGTTTTTCAAAATACCTTTCTGCAGATATATTGGTAAGAATTTACCGGCATCGTCGCGTGAATAACCAAAAGTCATCTGAGTAAGGTCATTTGTACCAAATGAGAAGAACTCAGCCACTTCAGCAATTTCATCAGCAGTTAATGCAGCACGTGGAATTTCGATCATTGTGCCGACCATATATTCGATCTTATCTCCTTTTTCAGCAAATACTTTTTCTGCAGTTGAACGAACTATTTCTTCCTGCATTTTCAGTTCTTTTAACGTACCAATAAGGGGAATCATTATTTCCGGGAAGGTTTTAACACCTTCTTTTTTCAGCTCAAGGGCAGCTTCAAGAATTGCACGTGCCTGCATTTCCGTAATTTCAGGATAGGTATTGCCCAGGCGACAACCACGGTGTCCGAGCATCGGGTTGAATTCATGAAGGTCTTCCACTTTCTTCTTTATTACATCAACGGAAATACCCATTTCATCTGCCATTTCTTTTTGATTTGCTTCTTCGTGCGGTACGAATTCATGTAAAGGTGGATCCAGTAAACGCACCGTTACAGGTTTTCCGACCATTGCCCTGAATACCCCTTTAAAATCCTGACGTTGTATAGGCAGTAATTTTTCGAGTGCTTTTCTTCTGCCGGCTTCATCATCGGCAAGGATCATTTCACGCATACGAATTATACGTTCACCCTCGAAGAACATGTGCTCTGTACGACATAGTCCGATACCTTCTGCTCCGAATTTAACGGCAACTTTTGAATCTCTTTCTGTTTCGGCGTTGGTGCGTACATTTATGGTCCTGTATTTATCGGCAAGTTCCATAATTGATGCAAAGTCACCACTAAGTTCGGCTTCCCTGGTATTTATTTTACCCTCATATACTTCACCGGTAGAACCATTCAAAGAAATCCAGTCTCCTTCTTTAAATGTTTTACCTCCTGCTGCCAGCGTACGTGCTTTACCATCAATCTTACATTCACCTGCACCCGATACACAACATTTACCCATTCCACGGGCAACAACAGCTGCGTGCGATGTCATACCACCACGTGCAGTAAGTATACCTTTTGCAATGTCCATTCCTTCAAGATCTTCAGGTGAAGTTTCTATACGCGCAAGAATAGTCGTCGGAAATTTCTTTGCTTCATCTGCATGGAATACCAACTGTCCTGTTGCAGCACCGGGAGATGCAGGAAGACCTTTAGCAACAACGTTTGCACTTTTAATTGCTTCTTTGTCGAACACAGGGTGCAGCAATTCATCGAGCTTATTAGGTTCCTGGCGCAATACAGCTGTTTTTTCATCGATCATACCTTCACGTAACATATCCATTGCAATTTTTACCATAGCTGCTGCAGTGCGTTTACCACTGCGGGTTTGCAGCATCCAAAGTTTACCATCCTGAATAGTAAACTCAAGGTCTTGCATATCTTTATAGTGATTTTCCAGTTTTTGTTCAGTTTCGCTAAGTTCTTTGTAAGCTGCCGGCATAGCTTCTTCGAGTGAAGGATATTTTGAGGCCCTTTCTGCTTCAGGAATACCGGCAAGTATTGCCCAGCGCAGCGAACCTTCTTTGGTAATCTGTTGTGGTGTTCTTACACCTGCAACAACATCTTCACCCTGTGCATCGATCAGATATTCGCCATTAAAAATGTTTTCACCTGTTGCAGCATCCCGGGTGAATGCAACACCGGTACCTGAGTTTGAACCCATATTACCGAATACCATAGCCTGAACGTTTACAGCAGTTCCCCACTCTTCGGGAATCTGGTTCATTGCACGATAGTAAATAGCTCTTGGATTCATCCAGCTGTCAAATACTGCACAAACAGCACCCCATAGTTGTTCCCATGGATCGGTTGGAAAATCATGACCTGTTTGTTTTTTTATAGCTGCCTTGAATTTTTTAACCAGCTCTTTCAGATCGTCAACATCAAGATCAGTATCATTATGAACCCCTTTTGCTTCCTTTACCTCTTCCATAATAGCTTCGAATGGATCAATATCCTCTTTCGATTCAGGTTTCATTCCTAAAACGACATCCCCATACATTTGCACAAAACGACGATAAGAATCCCATGCAAAACGTTCATTGTCAGATTTCTTTGCAATGGCAACAACAGCCTCGTCATTCATTCCAAGATTCAGTACTGTATCCATCATGCCCGGCATAGAAACGCGGGCACCTGAGCGAACAGACATAAGTAAAGGATTATCTTTGGAGCCAAACCCCATATTCATAATACCTTCCACTTTTTTCATGGCCGCTTCAACTTCGCTCTTTAGTAATTCGATTACTTTTTCTTTTCCTAACTGATTATATTCTGTACAAACATCGGTTGTAATTGTAAATCCCGGGGGAACAGGTACGCCTATTAAATTCATTTCTGCAAGGTTTGCACCTTTCCCTCCAAGAAGGTTTTTCATATCGGCTTTTCCTTCCGCTTCTTTATTGCCGAATGTATAAACACGTTTTACGTCAGACATTTTTAATATATTTTAGTTTTAGCTTATTTAATTGATTTCTAGCCTGATTTTAAAAAAAGAACAAAGGTATTTAAAAAATTAGAACAACGATTCGGTAAGTTTGAATTTTTAGTTAAGAAATGGTATATGAAATGGATTTAAATAAAATAATTTAGATGGATTGCGAATTGCTGTGAGTTTGAGACTAACATTCAGATTGTTATTAAAAGTTCTATGGAAACTCTTTAATTGTGTAATTGTGTAACTGTTTAATTGTTTAACTGTGTGTCTATGTCTAGTCCTAAAGAGACTGTTCAAAAAAGTGTGTCAAGTATAAAAGATAAATGATTTACTTGACTCATTATGAAAACAGAAGAAAATACAAAATT
>JAFGIP010000080.1 GCA_016929525.1 Bacteroidales bacterium | reverse complement strand
GCATCATAGTCTTCTGCTTCAATTGTACCAGGTATTGTTTTTACAGCACCTGCTTCTACAGTAATATTAACAGCAGAAGAAGTTGTTGTTGCTCCTGAGTTATCGGTGGCACGTGCAGCAATTGAGTAATTTCCTTCAGAAACATTTGTCCATGTATAGCTGTAAGGACTGCTGTTATCTGTACCTAACAGACTACCTCCATTATAAAAAGCAACTGATGTAACAGAACCATCGGGATCAGATGCATTAGCATTTATAGTAATATTTGCCGGTGCAGAATATGTTGCACCATTTGAAGGTGAAGTTATTGAAACTACCGGAGGTTGATTACCCCCGCCTCCACTGTAATAGACATTGTCAACATTGAAGTTGAAAGTTCCGGCAGGTGCATCACCTGTAATAATGAACATTTGTCTTACAGACCAAAGATCAAGATTAATGAATTCAGAAAAAGGAATAGTTACCTCATGCCAGTTACCATCACGAACCATTCCGTGGGAATTACCCGAAAACTGTACATATGTTGTACCATGTCCGGTTTCTACACCAACGCTGAATACAGCGGATGAAGAAGTTTGCATGTGGAATTTCAGATCTCCTTCGTAGAAGTTACTCATATTTTTATAATCGGTAGCTACCCCCATACCAAACCATGTGCCGGGTGCAGCACTTAGTGCCCACGTTTCGCTTCCTTCATAAGGTGCACCGGAAGTCGTGGCAAGATTATTCCAGATATACATATTAGCATCGACTCCATAATCAAGTTTATCGGTAACGCTGGTGGTTTCAGTGAAGATACCATAGTTACCTGTTGCGGCATGATCTTTTGCAAAATATATCGGATCGCCACTATTTTGATAAAGTCTGATATAGTCGATATACATTCTTCCCGGAAGGGGAGCAGTAATTCCTGCTGCATCGTATATACCTGTATACTGACCTCCTACAGCAAGATTAAGGATAATGTAATGAGGAATGTGAAATTCAGTCATATAACTTGCTTCCGGATTAGAAATATCAATAGCATAATATTCTACATTGTCTACAAAGCAACGAATAAACTGGTTGTCCCATGTAAGTTTATATATATGGTAACCATCATTCAGGTTCTGAGGATAATCGACATGATCACCATACATTGCATAACTTCCGTTGTAATCCCAGTGACAAGCTCCTCCAACACGGCGATTAACGACTCCCGCGGCTATGGCATCGGCGTGCCCCCATTCGGCAATATCTATTTCACCGTTAGCCGGCCAGCCACCTGTTTCTCCTAAAAGCCAAAGTGCAGGCCACAGTCCATTTGCCAGATTCGGTATCCTGATTCGTGCTTCAAGAGTACCGTACTGGAAATGAACACGCCCTTCGGTTTTAATTCTACCAGAGGTGAAAGGTTTTCCGCCAAAATCTTCCCTTCGGGCTTCAATTATAAGTTCGCCGTTTTCTATTCGTACGTTTTCGGTCCGGCTTGTATAGAATTCAAGCTCGCTATTGCCCCAGCCACACACTCCTTTATGGCATCCGTCTCCAAAGTCGTATCCCCAATTTGCCGGGTCAAGTGTACTGCTGTTAAATTCGTCCTGCCAAACCAATGTTTG
The DNA here is from genome assembly GCA_016929525.1 of Bacteroidales bacterium. Classification (GTDB taxonomy): domain Bacteria; phylum Bacteroidota; class Bacteroidia; order Bacteroidales; family UBA10428; genus UBA10428. Next base: position 70,056 of record JAFGIP010000080.1, on the reverse strand, counting down.
TGAACTAATGGTTTGCATCATTAATAAACCACACAGAATGAAACCGTAAGATCTCATTTTAAGTGAAATCGTTCTACTTAATTTGTTTAATCTCATAGTGATAGTGTTTAGTAATTAGTATAAGTATAGTATCAGGGTTCTATCAAACCAAATAAGCAAATCTTCAATGCACTTTCAATTATGGCATAGATTTTTGTAGTTTTAGGTTTCGAGTTTAAATACCGAAACAGAGTTAGCAGCAATTTCGGTAATTCATAAATCTTCCTTGAACCAAATCAAAGACCTCCTAATATAATATCAGAACATGGGGATTTACAAATTTTTTGGTTTAAGAAATACTTGATACCGGGTTAACAAACACTTAACGTTTTATCTTATATATTTGATTTTTAGAAAAATAAAGCTAAAATCTTAAAATGTAGTCGTTTAAGTTGGTACCAAGTGTCAGACTGAGTTTTTTTCTTATTCTATAACGCGATATTTCGAGGCTTCCGCTGGTTATATTCAGTAATCGTGCAATCTCTTTATTTGATTTATTCATTCGTATATAAGCGCAAATTTTAAGGTCTTTATGAGTAAGTTTTGGGTGTTCTTTAGCAAATCGTTCAATAAAATTATCGTATAACAGGTTAATATTTTCGTTGAATTCAACTCTTGTTGAACCATTTGCAATTTCCTTTTCAATATCGTACTGAAGTATATTGAGATCCTGCTGCAATCTTGTATTTTTATATTTATTTTTTAATTCAAGAATATTACCAAGTATTGTTTCTAGTTTTTCATTATTTGCTACCTGTTTAAGTGCCTGAGAGGCAATCTTTTTATTTTTCTTGTCTATATCTTCCTTAAGCTGTTCATTTTGCATTGAAACAATTTCAAAATCTCTCCGAAGTTTTTCAACGATAACGTGCTCCTGGTTAAGCTGCATTCTTTGTTTAAACTGCTGCATCCTTATCCTGAAAATCAGAAAAACTGTCAGAGTAATACCCGATATTACTGCTAATCTGAACCACAGTGTTTGCCAGTACGGAGGCGTAATAATTATCTTAAGTTCTTTGGTATTGTTATACCAGTTCCCGGAGACATCGGTTGAGCGAACTTTAAAAATATACTCTCCTCCTCTAAGGTTTGTATATGTAACGGAGCGGTTCTTTGAATTGGTTTCTGTCCAATCTTTATTAAAGCCTTCAAGTTTATATGCGTATCGAATATTATATGGATTGGAATAATCGGGTGAGGCAAATTCTATTGTAAAAATGTTTTGTCTGTGTGTCAGTTGCACTGAATCGAGATAATAGAGGGGTTTTTGAATTAAGGCGTGTTTATCCCTGGTAATTTCTTTTACTACAGATTGATTAAATATTTTAAAGTCGGTGATGATGATTGGTGGCGGATTGGATTTATCCTCAATACTATCGGGGTGAAAGATGTTAAATCCATTTGTTCCTCCAAAAGCAAGTTTTCCGGATTGTAAATTTGCTGCCACATTAATTGCAAAGCTTTTTGCCTGCAACCCGTATTCCTGTGTAAAGACTTTAATTTCTTTATTTTTCTTATTTATTCTAACCAGTCCGTTTTGCGCACTCATCCAGATATTACCTGAGTTATCCTCTAAAAGTGAATTAATTGAGGCGTATGATTCATCATTTTCTCCCAGTCTGAATTCTATCTCACGTTTATTGTTTAAAACATACAGTCCGGCACTAAGAGAACCTACCCATAAATTTCCTTCTTCATCTTCCAGTATGTTTGCTATGGTAAGACAGTTCCTGAATGGTATAAATGATTCCGTTAAGGGATTAAATCTGTTTAGATAATAGCTTGTTCCCACCCAGATATCACCTCTGGAATCCTCCATAATATCCCATACAACATTATGTGCAACCGTACTTAGATCTTCAGGGTTGTGCAGGTATTTTTTAAATCTGGCTTCAGCCGGATTCTTACCAAGCTCTCTTGCCGGCAGCACATTGATACCAACACCCCAGAGGCCCAACCATAGATCACCATTATGTAACTGATATATTGAAAATATTGCATTGTTATTCAGTTGACCTTCTCCATCACCAGGTTTAAAATAATCGATTGTTTTTCGATCTTTGCTTATTCTGAAGAGGCCGTAATCCGTACCCAACCAAAGTCTTTTTTCACTGTCTTCATGAATTGATCTAATTAAATTTTTAAAAATATCATCGTCTTTATAAAAAAGCTTTGTTGTATTTGTCTTATAATCGAAATTATACAATCCCCCACCTAATGTTCCAAGCCATAATGTTCCCGAGTTATCTTCAAAAAGGCATGATATCCCCCACATCTTATCAGCATCTTCTTCGTCTTTCTTAACATAGAAATAAGGGAATGTACTTTTCTTTTTATTAAGCTTATAAAATCCTGCTCCAAAACTTCCTATCCAAAGATTATCTTTTGTGTCTTTATGTAAAATCCACAGGAAAGTCTGTGAGAAATTGTTAGGGATATTAAGATCGATATAAATTGTAGTAGCTTTTTCAGTAACCGTATTAAATTTACACAATCCTCCTCCATATGTGGCTACCCAGAGATTTTGGACATCATCCTGCACAATTGAGCGGACGGTATTTCCGGGAATCGTATTCGGATCATTATTATCGTGCATATAATTGTTCCAGGTATCGGCTTTAGGGTTGTAATGGTTAAGCCCTCCATGCCATGTACCAATCCAAAAGGTTCCGTATTTATCTTCATATATCGTGTTAATAGTCCAGTCTTCCATCGAATTTTTATTTTCGACAGGAGTGAATTGCCTTATAAAATTTTCTTTAAGCGGGTCAAATATTGAAATACCACCACCATCTGTACCTAACCAAAATAATCCTTTGCTATCGACGTAAAGAATATTTATTTTATTACTCAGCAGGCCGGAAGGGTGTGTCTCCATATTAAATCTCGTACTTTTTCCAGTTGACGGGTTAAATCGGCATATTCCACCTCCAAAGGTTGCTAACCAAAACATACCTTCTGAATCTTCGTAAATATCTCTGATATGATTATGAGGCAGTGAAGTTGGGTCTGATGGATTATGTGTATAAACCGTGAACTTACCGGTTTTCAGATTATATTTATTCAATCCGTTTTCAGTTCCAAACCAAATGTATCCTTTGGAATCTTCAAATATTTTATAAATACAATTATTAGAAAGTGAAGCCGAATCTCCATAAGAACCTTTGTACTGTCTGAATGTGTAACCATCGAACAGGCAAACTCCGTCAAATGTTCCAATCCACATAAACCCCTTGGAATCTTCAAGGAATGATAATACATGAGAATGGGATAAACCATTTTCAGGACTATAATTTTCAAATTTCCTGTAATTTGAGAATACACTTATACTAAGCAAACAGTTAAGCAGAATTAAAATATCTGTTCTTATATTGTTTCTACACGAAAACATTCGAGACGTTATGTTTTTATTTGCTTGTTTCTGGTTCTAAAGATGAAGCTTCTAAAAGTCGATATGACAATAATATTCATTAAAATTGATATATAAAAGAACATTTACACAACATGGTGTAAGATTTAATGAAATAATATCGGTGAATTCGATACCTTATAGTTGATATAGCTAAAGAAATATCTCAGCCAGTGCCTTAACTTTACTTTTAATTATTTCTGAAAGTTCTTTAGGTGAGATGATTTTCATTTTATTACCAAATGACATTAACCAGTGTGCAATATACTGGTAATCTTCAACGGCAAATTTCATTTCCATTCCCAGTTCTGTAAACTTTTCAGAAAGAAAACCGAAATAATATTTGGAACCTGATATATCCTTAGTAACCGCATGATCAAACAGAATATTCACTTCAAGTAGTTCTGTTTCATCCCACCAGTTTCTAAAATAATTTTTTAATTCGTCCGGTTTTCTATCGGTAGCGCATTTTTCAGTAAGTTCCAGATTCAAAATGCGATCGACCCTGAAATCTCGCATATCATTTCTGAGTTTACAATAACCTATAAGGTGCCAGGTGTTACCGTAAAATACCAAACCTAAAGGATCGATTATTCGCCCGTATGTTTTTTTCAAAGAATAATTTGCATGATAGTCTATTTTCAAGCATTTTCTTGTGGCAAGTGACTGTTGGATTCGTGTAATGTAATCATCATTAGTATTTTCGTTCTGCTGTGGACGAGAAAAGAAAACCGCAATCTGATCAGTCAGAGAATTTATATAATCCTGATCATGCTCATGTAAAATGGCTTTGATCTTATCCACCGCCAGATTATGATTATTCCTCACAGATGCATCGGTTAATTTATCGACAAGTTTACCAGCAATAATTAATGATCCAGCTTCTTCTTTTGTAAACATAACGGGTGGCAGATTGTATCCATCTACTATGAAATAACCTTTCCCTGTTTCAGCCCCTATTGGAACACCGGCTTCTTCCAATGCCCTTATGTCTCTGTAAACTGTTCGTTGACTTATTCCAAACCGCTGCGCTATTTCAACAGAAGATATAAAACGCTTGGTTTGCAACAGAATAAGCATGGCGGTAAGCCTGTCGATCCGGTTCATAGGGTGATCATATATTTCAAATCGCTCAGCTCATTTTTTCGAATTCCGATTTTTCCGCACCGCATTGGGGACATATCCAGTCATCTGGCAGATCTTCAAACGGGGTTCCTGCAGGTATTCCAGCCTCGTTGTCACCAGTGGCCGGGTCATAAATATATCCACATACTGTACATTGATATTTTTCCATAACTGATTTATTTAGGTTTTGTTAATTTTTTTCTGTTAATATATGTAGGTGCATTTTTAGGAGCAATACCTTTTTTTACTTTCCTGTAATACTCGTAGGTCAATACTTCACTTTTGTCGTCAAGAATTTCTGAATTAACTGCCTTACCAATTATTATCAGGTGAGTACCGGCATCGAATATTTCTGCAACTTCACACTCAATAAATGCAACACAATTACTCAATATAACCGGTGTGCCTGTTGTTCCGATCCTGAAATTAACATCATCGAATTTATTGATATTCCTTCCTGATTTGTATCCGAAGCTACCAATGATCTCTTTTGAAGTCTCCTTATTCAATACAGAAATGGAAAAGAACTTGTGTTCTAGTATAAGACCAGTAGTAAAATTATCCTTATTACAACAGGCGGCAAACTGCGGGGGTTCTGAAGTAACCTGGAATACAGAATTTGAAATGAAGCCATTTTTGCTTTTTTTATCTCCTGCACTTACAATATATAAACCATACGTTATTTTAAAAAATACTTCAAAATCGATCATTTGTTTCGTACTGAGTTTTAATAAGTAAATCTAGACAGATGATCTTCATATTTCAAGTATTCAGGCCATCTTTTTTAATTTAAATTTAATTATTGCTCCGGACAGACAGGTTAAAATGTGATAAAATAGAAGCTGCCTCGGTTGAAGCAGCCCTTCAGAATGTTAATATGGTGATTGACCAGCGGGTATACGTTAGATGAAATAAATTTTATATGATATGCTATTTTTGAAAAGTACACCAAAAAATTCATTAAAATTGTCGGATTAAAAAATAGTTATTAATAAAAACCATCTAAACCATGAAACGATATCTTATATTACATCGTGACTATGGAATCAGACAAAAACTAGCGTTGTTTTTTTTCATTTTTATATGCTGTAATTTTTCTTTGATTGCCCGGCAAGATTCAGATTATGCTAAAAACCGCATAATTGTTAAATTTAAAGGTGAGGTTCATATTGAGATCGATAAGTGTTACAAGAACAATAAAACGGGCATACACGATCTGGATTCATTAAACAAAGTTCTTGGTCTTGAATATATTAAAGTTATAGGAACTAAGAGGACAAGAATAAATAACGAATCACAAAAGGAAGGTAAAATATTAATCTTCATTTTTAACAGGGATCAGGATATTCAATCACTGATTAAGATTTATCTGGGAACAGGATTATTTGAGTATGTTGAACCCGATTATGTTGGGAAATCGGGAGGACAATCAGGATTTAATGTAGTTCCCACCGATGAATATTATTACCGCCAGTGGGGGCTTTATAATGACGGCACGTTTAGTTTATATGCAGCAACTGCAGGAGCTGATGTTGATATGGAACCTGCATGGGAAATTGAACAGGGTAGTGAAGATATTATAGTAGCAGTTTTAGATAATGGCTGCAGTTACACTCATCCCGAGTTGGAAGGCAGAATATGGATTAATAGTGGTGAGGTTGATGGCAACATGAATGATGATGATGGTAATAGTTATGCTGATGATATTCACGGCTGGGATTTTGCCTATAACGATAATGAACCTGATGATGCATACGGTCACGGGACAAATGTAACAGGGATTATAGGTGCCACGGGTAATAATGGGATAGGGTATGCAGGTATAGATTGGAATTGTAAAATAATGTTATGTAAGATTCTTAATGATGAAGATTTTGGATATTACAGTTGGTGGGCGGATGCTATAATATATGCTGTTGACAATGGGGCTAAAGTCCTTAATATGTCAGTTGGCGGATCAGGTTATTCAGAACTTCTTGAAGATGCGATAGACTACGCATACGATAATGATGCTATTGTGGTAGCCTGTATGATGAATGAAAACTCCAGTACCACTTATTATCCCGCCGGATTTGCTAATTCAATTGCTGTTGGCTCAACGAATCCGGATGATACCCGCAGTAATCCTTTTTTTTGGGACCTGACCAGTGGCAGTAATTTCGGATCACATATAGATGTGGTTGCCCCCGGGAATTATATTTACGGTTTAAATCATCTTGCATTCAATAATTACGATATATACTGGGGTGGGACATCGCAGGCAACACCCCTGGTTACAGGGTTATATGCACTACTGCTTGCGCAGGATCCATCAAGAACTCCTTCTGAAATACGTAATATTCTAAGAAATTCTGCCGAGGATCAGGTTGGTGATCTGGAGGAAGATACAGAAGGTTGGGACCAGTATTTTGGTTATGGAAGAGTCAACGCTTATAATGCTTTATCATCGTATTTGTCAGTTAACGGATCAAGTACAGACATTCATCGGATGGAAGTATACCCAAATCCTGTGACTTTAGGTGATGAGATATTCATTGAAATTGAAAATTTCAACAATCCATATTTATCAATTACCGATATTCTTGGTAAAACAATTTACAGGAAGAGCTTTTTTTCAGAAAATAATGAACCAATTAATTTAGTAATTCCTGAAATAGGAATTTACTTTATAACAGTTCATTCCGACGGGAAAGTATATACCAGGAAGTTAACAGTAAATTAAATTTTATATCTAAAAATATTCACTGACATTGGGATATCACTGCAGTAAAGAATCTCTTATAAAATAATGGTGGAGAATAACCGGTTTGTTGTTTCTGATAAGATGAAAAAGAAAACGACGTGATTAAATAAGGTCATAAAAATAATTTCAAACTATATTTACCAGCTCAACGAATCTCAGATGAATACCTGGTTAATAACATTTCTAAGTGTGACTATAGTGAGCCTTGTTTCACTAATAGGAGTTTTTTTTCTGGCAATTAAAAAAGAAAAGCTACAGAAGATTCAGTTGATTCTGGTTGGTTTTGCAACAGGGGGTCTCTTAGGTGGTGCTTTTTTTCACCTGTTACCCGAAACCTATGAATCGTTCAGCGAAATTCATGTTGCATCTGTCTGGTTAATATCTGGTTTTCTGTTATTTTTCATGCTTGAACGTTTTTTACACTGGCATCACAATCACACTTCAGGAATTAGTGATAATCATATTAAACCGTTAGGTCCGATCAATATCATTGCTGATTTTCTGCATAATATTCTTGACGGGTTATTAATTGGTGCGGCATATGTATACAGCCCTCAAATAGGTCTGGCGACAACAATTACAGTGCTTATGCATGAATTACCTCAGGAGATTGGTGATTTTGGAGTTCTTATTCACTCTGGGTATTCAATAAAAAAAGCTTTACTATTTAATTTTATTTCGGCTTGTTCGGCATTTATCGGTGCGGCACTGGTCTTGTTTTTCGGAGATACTGCCGGAGATCTAACCGTATGGATCCTGCCATTTGCTGCAGGAGGGTTCATTTATCTTGCATCAGCCGATTTAATACCTGAACTGCATACCGAGAAAAAAATACTAAGATCGATTTACCAGTTTACAGCTCTTCTGACCGGTGTAATTCTGATGTTTATTCTTTCGCTTCATGTGCATGAGCATTAAAAGCCGGCTTTTTACAGGTACAGAATTTTAATAAGTATGACAAAAGTTTACCACTTTTTGTTTTTGCAGGATATTTGATTGGAAGATCTGGCGAAAAAACGAAAAGATATTTAATGAATTATTCCGAATTACGATCAAATTACGAAAATATTCTTGATGCAATAAATTCTGACCGGCTTCAGGAAGCTTTGGAGATGGCTTTAAAGCTAAGTGCAAGTAGTGGCACTTCCGATGTACAAAACAGGTATAGTACGATAGCGAATACATATAAAAGCATGCTTAAATTTTCAATTGAGCAAGCTCCCGATCCTCAAAGAGACATCATATATAATAAATTGCAGCAGTCAATTCTGGAATGGACAGATGATATTAAAGATCAGTGGATTAGAAATAATCAGGTATTCGAAAGGAATATATTTCAACACAGGACACTGGATCTAAACTCTTTTTCGAGTAAAGAAATAGATCAGTACGTTACTGAGTTTAGTTATGAGAGTGAAGGCAATGAAGATATGAATAAGAAGGAGGAAGCAGGAAATAGACAGAATACTCAGTTAATAAAGGTAAACAACCTGTTCTATACATTCTGGTTAAAAAATATATATGGAGACGCGGAAAAACAGATATTTACAGAACTTATTAAGAATAACGATGTCAGGTGGCAATTCAAAGCACTTATTGTAAGCGCACTATCGTTATCACTTATGCGTCATTTTGACAGGGGAAAGTTTTTTTTATTATTCGACCTTATTGATGATGAACTTATAGAGATCAGACAAAGAAGTATTGTAGGGCTTTTTCTATGTCTGCTTATTTATGAAAAAAGACTTGGTTTATACAGTGATATAATTGTTCGGTTAAAATCAATTCCCGACAATACGAAACTTCAGGAAAGTTTTTTGGCAGTACTTCTTCAATTTATCAGATCAAGTGAAACCGAAAAAATTACAAAAACAATACAGGAAGAAATTGTTCCGGAAGTAATGAAGATCAAATCTGATTTGGAAGAAAAACTTAATCTGGACGATTTGCTTAATAAAGATTCTTTTGAAGATAAAAACCCTGAATGGAAAAATTTCTTTAAAGATGCACCTGATGTCTATCAAAAGCTGGAACAGTTTTCCAGACTCCAAACTGAAGGTTCCGATGTTTTTATGGGGGCGTTTTCGATGTTGAAACACTTTGTCTTTTTTAAAGAAATGGCCAACTGGTTTTTACCTTTTTCCGGAAATCATCCCGATTTAGCCAACTCTTTTAAGAACATAGGAAATGATATAGATATAAATGCATTTACTGAAGGACTTGAGAAATCAACCATATTGTGTAACTCAGATAAATATTCATTTTGTTTTAATATACAGTTTATGCCCGATCAGCAACGCAAAACGATGCTTGAATTATTCAACATGGAGCTTAAAACGATGAATGAACTGCAGGAAGATGAATTTAATCTGAACAGTGAATCAAGAAATAAGGTAATTAATACCCAGTATATTCAAGATTTATATCGCTTTTTTAAACTTTATCCCCAACGTAAAGAATTTGAAGATGTTTTCAGTAAAGAGACCAATGTATTATGTTCAAACGTTCTGAATATTATTTTTAAAGAAAACAAGATTGTAAGAAATCTTGCCGAGTTTTATTTTGCCAAAGACCAATATAATGAAGCATTAAAACTTTTTGACTGGTTGCTTGAGAGGGAGCGTTCATTCGAATTACTCGAGAAAATGGGATTCTGTTATCAGAAGCTAGGTGATTTTGATAAAGCGATTGAATTATATCAACAGGCGGAACTGTATGACAGGAATAAATTATGGTTATATAAGAAACTGGGATTTTGCTACAGAAAAACAGGAAATTCCCCAAAGGCAATTGAATATTACGATCAAATAATAAAATCTGAGCCGAATGATCTGAATAATTTGGCATATCTGGGGCATTTGCATATGGACACAGAAGAATTTGAAAAGGCTCTGGAGTTTTATTATAAAGTTGAATACGAAGACCCCAAAAATATAAAAGTATTCAGACCAATTGCATGGTGCTCGTTTGTAATGGGGAAATATGACACTGCAATCAGATATTTAAAAAAAGCCATGGAAAAGAAACCGGTTAAAAGTGATTATCTAAACATTGGGCATTGCTATTGGGCAACAGGTAAAATGGAAATGGTTCTTGATTCATATCGAAAAGCTGTTGAGGTTTCAGGCAAAGATATAAAGTGGTTCAGAAGAGCATTCGAGCAAGATTCAAAATATTTAAAACTGGCTGGGATTGAATCATTAGATATTGCTCTGATGATAGATTATGTCTTAATAGTCTGATAACAAATATTATTTAAAAAGCCGTAAAGGTTAAATGTTACTGAAAATTTAAAAAAAAGTTAAAAGAGAGGTTTTATTATTAAAATATGCAACAATTAGGGTGAATTCTGGTTCTTTTATTATAGAAAAGAATGAGATGGTTTAAAAATATTTTACAATAGATGAGATATATCATCTTGTAAGATTTCGTATCAGTCTTGCTTATTGTTAAATTTAGAAATATACTAAATCCAAAATGTTTACAATGCTAGAACATCAAAAAAAGGTACTGGAGCAGCTGAGTTACGATAAGGTGTTGTTTCGGAAAGAAATCCTTAAATCATTTAGATGGCTGAAATCTTATGAGATTATTATGCTGCATAATTGGCTTAAGGATAACTATGGTCAGAAATACCCGGATGTAATTCAGGACGTTTTTGAATTTATTGCAGCGTAAATTACGTAATGATATTTATCCCGGTATTCTCCATTTAATGATACTGAGGGGTTAGCAAAAGAAATTTATGGAGGATACCGGGATTTTCTATGCCCTCCCCAGAATACTGAGAGCAGTTGCCAGTTTAATTTCCATTTTCTCCCGGGTATCAATCCAGTGAATATTACAATCCTCTCTTTCCATTTTTCTAAACCATGTCATTTGTCGTTTTGCAAATTGGTGGATTGCAGCATTGAGCTTTTTAACCATTTCTTCATAGCTGAGTTTGCCAACCAGGTGTAAGGTAATATATTTATATTCAAGTCCGTAATATATAAGGTCGTCGGGGCTGATATTTTTTTGAAGGAGAAACTTAACTTCTTCAATCATTCCATTTGCTATTCTTTTATGCAAGCGTTCTGTAATATTTTGCCTACGGGTTTCTCTGTCTGTACTAATGCCTATATAAACCGGTTTTATTTCAGGAAAATTCTGAGAAAGGTCAGGATGAGATTTATAATATTCCTCAATTTCTATTGCACGTAAGGCTCTCTTTAATGTATCTGTATCAGTTCGGTTGTGTAGTATTTTGTAGTTTGAGAGTATTTGCTCAAGTTCTTCAAGTGTTTTATCTGAGAGTTTAGCTCTTAATTTTTCATTAACCGGAACAGCTATCAGCTTATATTGCTTCACAATTGATTCAATATACAGTCCGGTGCCACCACACAAGATTGGTGTAATTCCTTTATTGATTAAATTTTTATATACCTGGAAAAAATCATTCTGGTACTCAAAAATATTGTATTTAGTACCCGGTTCGCGGATATCTATCAGGTGGCATGGTATTATTTTCCCGTTAACAATGTAATCGCTGTAATCTTTTCCCGTCCCAAGATTCATATGTCTGTACACCTGTCTTGAGTCTGCACTTATAATTTCAGAATTTATAGCATTTGCCAGGTGAGCGGCAAAGGATGTTTTACCTGTTGCTGTGGGTCCAAGTACAACAATCAAATTGAATTTATTAGAATTTTTAGTCAAAATATCAGCTTCGTTTGCTCTTCGTCAAATTTACTGTTACTTTGCATATTCTGAAAACCTGAAAGTTTTTATGGCAAATAAAATTGATATTAGGAACAAGAAAGCGACGCACGATTACGAGTTTATAGAAAAGTTTACCGCAGGTATAGTATTATCCGGAACAGAGATTAAAAGCGTACGTAATGGTAAGGTTAGTATTGCAGATGCTTTTTGTTTTTTCAGAAATGGTGAGATATGGGTTAGAAATATACATATCGCCGAGTATAAAAATCGTGGATATATAAATCATGATCCTGAAAGTGACAGGAAACTGTTATTAAACAGAAACGAACTACGAAAACTTGAACGAAAAACCAAAGAAAGAGGTTTTACCATTGTGGCCACACGATTATTTATTGCTGATACTGGTTATGCGAAATTGAATATTGCGTTGGCAAAAGGGAAGAAAGAATACGACAAGAGGGAATTAATTAAAAAACGGGATACAGAAAGGCAGGATGCACGTTTAAGAAAACTTTAAAAGAATTACTGAGAAAAGAAAAAGTCATTCAGTTCGTGAATTTCATCTGAGTTTAGGTTAGAGTCAAAATCGAAAAATTTATCAATTTCATCTAATATTTCATCGAAAGAAATATATCCGTCACTGTCAGAATCTACTGATTCAAACTTTGGAGGTATCTCTGCATAAGTTTGCCTGCTGCCATACTGTGTATACGATGAAGGTTCACGGAGATATAATGTAACATCTTCACGGGCGACAGCTAACGAATTATCAAGCTTAGCAATTAATTCGTCTTCGGTAATTTCTACACCTCTTTCATCTACATAAGCTCCATAACGTGAGTAGGGCTCATCGTCCTGATAATTAGGTATACCATCGAAATCATCATCAAGCGGACAACCTGTCGTATCTGTCTCAACTCCGAACGGGGTATTCGGGCACTGATCCCAACCATCGAAATAACCGTCGTAATCTTCATCTCCTATTAGTGTCAGATCAAGTTCAACATCTGCGAAAAGACGTTGCATTGTAAGGGTTTTCTTACTGGAGAATAAATCAAGATGCAGCGAGAAATAGGTATACATAAAATCATCACTTCGATTGTTACCTTTAGGATAACCGTTTTCATTTTCAGGGTTTACATGATCAATATCGTCAGAAAAAGTCAGGTGATAAGAGGTTCCGAGACTGAACAGCACCCGGTCGCTTAACCAGAAATCAAATCCGACATCGATAGGCACTGCAAACGCATACTGTGCGTAATCACCCCGTCCCCAGTCATGACTTCTTAAGTCGGTTTCGTAATCGTAATCTCTCTGGAGAGTTGCAAGTCTTGGATCTTCTATATTAGTAAGAGTTTGCGGAAGATTTCTGATTGAACCGTCATCCCAGTAATTATAAGGAATGTCAACTCCTTCAAATGTTGTCAGGCTATCTATTTTCGAATCGAACGTAATTATTTCAAAACCAATGGAAATAAACGGATGAACCCTGTTATATTTTTTATAGAGATTATCAAAGTCGTAGTTCAGATTTACTCCAAACATCAGCACTTCCGATCTGAAATTCAGATTTCTCATCAAATTATTATAAGATCTTTCATTTCCTGAAAGAGCACCATACATAAAATAAAAATTAGATCGGATATAATGATTATTATCAACGAATGTTGAAACATTAACTTTGTAACCCAGCGTACCATTTAAAATATTCAACCCGGGATCTCTGACATCACCCAGGTAGTTGAAGGCACCAACACCAAAGCCGACAACAGGTTTGTAGACCGGATTCAGATTATCAACTTCTGTATAGAGCAGATCCTCAATATTACCTTGTGTAAATGCCTTACCGGTAACAAGTATTGCTCCCAGCAGTAATAGTATTTTTAATCTTATGGTCATATCATTCCAGTCACCCCATGATCGAGGGTTTATTTATACCACTTTTGGTTTGCAATCATCAGTGCTTCTTGTACGGTAATTCTGTTGCCATTGTTATATGCAGCTACAAAAGCATCATCAATTATAGTTGTATTCCAGATATGTACACGATAATCCCGTGCTTCTTTATATATTGAAAAAGAACCTACTGAGTATTTATGCCATCCTTCGTGATATTCCTTTCTTACTTCTTTATCGAGGTTATATTTTTTAAAATATTTTGTTATTTCTACAGATTTATGACCTGCGGCCAGCTGTACCCTGTAATAAACGCCCTGTTCAGGTTCAAGCATATACGGCAGATTGCTTTTAAATTCTCTGGATGATGAAGTCTGGCTACCTGGTTTTTTAGTAACTGTGGTTGGTGTCTCGGGCACTTCTGTAGATATAGGTTTTTCAATGTTTTCAGTAAGAGGCAACGATGCCATGCTGGCAATTAACTCATTAATTTCAGGTTGTGATAAGCTAGTGAGATCTTTGGATGTTTCTTTAATATCAATACTTATGGTGCTCTCTCCTTCAAGATAAGAGAATTTCCCTTTAACATCGGGTGATTTTACTTTTTGATTTACAGGGATAAGCTTATAGCTGACCAGAAAATTTGGTTCTGACGGAAGATTCATCCATAAAAACTTGGCAGTATTATTTTTAAATGTAAAGATGGCATCCTTAGGATTAATACATACAGCTTTATATCCTGCAGGAATCTTTTCTTCAATTTTGGCAAATTTTTGCTGAGTGGCTTTATTTACCAGAACATTTACAATATATTCATTACTTCCTGCATCGTTTACAGGAGTCTGTCTTATACAGGCCATTGTTCCATCAGCAACAGCCGGAGCTATATATGGTATTACCATTTGATCATAGTCGTCAATATCAACAATTAACGCCGGATCAATATTTGGTGATGGTAAGATATTTATCGGGGTGCTTTTTGTGGTAACCGATTTTCTTTCATTCTGATCTATATAAGAGAATTTTCCATCAATACTGAACACACCTTTGAGTCTTTCATCTGCTTTTATTTTATACACAACAGAAAATTCATTTTCTCGAGGAAGTCTGAGCCATATCATTCTAACTCTTTTACTTTCAGACGTAAAATCGGCGTTGGCAGAAGTAAACGATCTTGCTTTTAATCCTGCAGGAAATGTTTGTTGTAGTCTGGAAAAGCTTTCAAGATCGCTTTTAATTATTCTAACGGTAACTTCAAACTCAGTTCCGGCTACTACCTCAGTGGGGGCAGAAATAGAGATTTCCACATCATTCTGAAAAGCAGGGCCTAAAGTCAGAGATGCAATTAAATTTATTATTAGCGCAAATAGTCTATACATCAAGCAATTATGAGATATAACTTTTAAAATTATGGATTTAGATATTCAAGTGCAAAGAGCAGGCGTTACGGTTTATATGTAAAAATAGCTCATAATATTGAGAAACAGCCAATTATCCCTGTTAATTTCTTTTTTCAATAATTAAAATGTACAGTTATTAGAAATTAGGACTAAGCAGATATTTCGAGTAAAATTTATTGATTGTATCTACGGCATCTTCAGCTGTATCAACTATTTTAAAAAGATCCAGGTCTTCATCTGAAATATTCTTTTCTTGTTCCAGCATTACCTCTTTAAGCCATTTTATTAATCCTGTCCAGTATTCTTTTCCCACTAAGATAATAGGGAAGCGTCCAATTTTTTCAGTCTGGATAAGCGTAAGTGCCTCAAACAGCTCATCAAAGGTTCCAAAACCACCTGGAAGAACTATAAAACCTTGTGCATATTTCATAAACATCACCTTACGCACAAAGAAGTGATCGAATGTTATAAGTTTATCTGAATCGATGAATAAATTGGGATCCTGCTCGAAAGGAAGATCAATATTTACTCCAACCGAGCGTCCCTTACCTCTTTTTGCACCCAGGTTTCCGGCTTCCATTATTCCGGGACCGCCGCCAGTAATTACACCATATCCGCATTGTGTAAGTTGAAAAGCAATTTCTTCAGCCAGTTTATAGTATTTGGTTCCCGGAATGGTTCGTGCACTGCCGAAAATTGATATACAGGGCCCGATCCGCGCAAGCTTTTCGAAGCCTTCAACAAATTCAGCCATGATCTTAAAAATATCCCAACTGTCTGATGTTTTAATTTCATTCCAGTCTCTGGCTTCGAACGCTTTTTTAATTTTATCTTCTCTGCTTGTCATATGTTTCAATAACTTATATAATTCCGATGTTATAAATTTAACGTAATTCTTCTCATCTGTGTTACGATTGAAGATGTTTTACATTTAACTAATTTCATTTTTAAGGAATTGAGCAGTATAGCTGTTTTTTAGTTTTATTAATTCTTCAGGTGTTCCGGTACCAATAATATAACCACCCTCATTACCTCCTTCTTTTCCTAAATCGATGATATAATCAGCAACCTTAATAACATCCATGTTGTGTTCAATAACGATTACTGTATTACCTCTGTCAACCAACTGGTTTAAAACATCAAGCAATACTCTGATATCTTCAAAATGTAATCCTGTAGTTGGTTCATCGAGTATGTAAAGCGTTTTACCTGTATCACGTTTTGCCAGCTCAGCTGAAAGCTTAATGCGTTGCGATTCGCCTCCGGATAATGTTGTAGAAGGTTGTCCCAAATGAATATAACCAAGTCCGACTTTTTTCAGGGCATTAATTTTTTTATGGATCGAAGGTATATTCTCAAAGAATTTATCTGCCTGGTTAATTGTCATATCAAGAACTTCACTGATATTTCTTCCTTTGTATTTAACCTCTAATGTTTCACGGTTATATCTTTTACCTGAACATTCACGGCATTCGACATATACATCAGGAAGAAAATTCATTTCAATGGTTTGAACTCCTGCTCCCTGACAGGTTTCGCAACGTCCCCCTTTAACATTGAATGAAAACCTGCCCGGTTTATATGCTCTTATTTTGGCCTCTGTAGTTTGAGCAAAAAGGTTTCTGATATCTGAAAACAGACCTGTGTAGGTTGCCGGATTCGAACGTGGTGTTCTCCCAATTGGAGCCTGATCAACATCAATAACTTTATCAATATTTTGTAATCCTTCAATTCTTTTATACGGTAGAGGTTCCATTGAAGAACGGTAAAAATGTTTACTCAGTATCGGGTAAAGTGTTTCATTAATTAATGAAGACTTACCACTACCCGAAACTCCGGTAACACATATAAAAGTTCCAAGAGGAAAACGAATGTTAACATTCTTCAGATTGTGCCCCGTTGCATTAAAGAGTTCTATAAACTTGCTGTTAACTTTTCTTCTTTTATCAGGTGTTTTTATTTTTAGCTCACCCCTAAGGTATTTTGCTGTTAATCCGTCAGAATTAATAACTGTATCGGGTTTTCCTGCTGTAACTATCTCTCCTCCAAATCTACCCGCGGAGGGTCCGATATCAACGATATAATCAGCTGAGCGCATCATTTCTTTATCATGTTCAACTACTATTATTGAATTTCCTGAATCACGCAGGGTTTTTAATGCATTAATAAGCTTAATATTATCACGTTGATGTAAACCTATACTGGGTTCATCAAGAATATATAATACATTAACCAGCTGTGATCCTATTTGCGTGGCCAGTCTGATTCGTTGACTTTCACCACCCGATAAACTCCTTGATGGCAGGTTCAGGGAAAGATATCCAAGTCCAACATCAAGAAGAAAATTTACACGTGTTCTGAGTTCTTTTAATATTTCGGCACCAATTTTTTTATGCCTTTCATTCAAATAGTTTTCAACATCATCCAGCCAGGCTGCCAGATCATTAATATCCATTTCTGCCAGTTCTGCTATATTTTTATTGTTTATTTTAAATTGAAGAGATTCATTATTTAAACGATGTCCATTGCATGAAGGGCATGTAACTTTTTTAATGAACTGTTGTGCCCATTTTGCTTCTTTCCCTGAGTCACTTCCGTTTCCACCTTGTAAATTGTTAATGTAGTTTACAACACCTTCGAAACTCAGAAAATAATTAGAAGTAGCACCAAGAGGTGTATCTTCCAGTTTAAACGACTGTTCTGAACCATAAAGAAGAATCTTTAGAGCTTCGTCCGGGATTTTTGCAATAGGAGTATCAACAGTAAAGTTGTATTTCCGACCAATTGATTCAATTTGCCAGAAAATCAGGTTGTTTTTATATTTTCCTAATGGTTCAACACCTCCCTGTCTGATGCTGCGTGATTTTTTTGGTATTATTTTAGAAATATCAACCTGATTAATAGTCCCAAGTCCGTTGCATTCTTGGCAGGCTCCCTGCGGGGAATTAAAAGAGAACGAATGAGGAGCTGGTTCGTTATAAGAAATACCTGTTGTTGGGCACATTAGTAATCTGCTAAAATACCGGGTTTCTTTTTTATTTTTTTCCAGTAACATAATTGTGCCTTTACCATGATGCATAGCTGTTGATATGGATTGCTTCAGCCTTTTATGATCTGTTTTACTTACTTCAAGTTTGTCAATAACAATCTCAATGTTATGGTTTTTATAACGATCTACCCTAAGTCCTTGACGTGCCTCGGTTACTTCACCATCAATTCTTACATTCAGGAATCCTTTTCGAAGTATTTGTTCAAACAGTTCTTTATAATGACCTTTTCTGTTTTTTACAACCGGGGCTAGAATGTATGTTTTTTTCCCTTCGAACTGATCCATAATCAGGTTAAGAATCTGTTCATCTGTATAGCGGACCATTGGTTCTCCTGTATTATAGGAGTAAGCAACAGATGCTCTGGCAAATAATAATCTGAGAAAGTCATATATCTCGGTTGTTGTGCCAACTGTAGAGCGTGGATTTCTATTGGTTGTTTTTTGTTCGATGCTAATTACCGGGCTAAGTCCTGTAATTTTATCTACATCAGGGCGCTCAAGATTTCCGAGGAACTGGCGGGCATAGGCGGAAAGAGTTTCAATATATCTTCGTTGACCCTCGGCATATATTGTATCGAAGGCTAATGAAGATTTACCACTTCCGCTTAAACCGGTGATTACTGTCAACTGATTTCGAGGAATGGTAAGATCAATATTTTTAAGATTGTGGACACGTGCTCCGTAGATATTAATTTCTTGTCCGGTCTCAATTTTTTCGTTCTGCACTATTGTCAAATATTAGTGACGTGAATTTCATTGTTCTCTGCTTCCCTGCAGCGGAATCTTAATTACATATTCCTTCTTTTTAGGATTTGTAAGCTGCTTATTACGTAACCATGGATTGAGAAATTTCAATATTTTATAATTAGTACCGTATTCCTTGGCAAAAACACTAAGATCTTCAATTTTTCCATTCACAATAATTTCTTTATAAAGAACAGGACAATATAGCTCATCTTCTGATATGAAAAATCCAAACATATCAGGATTTTCAAGGATAAGTTTTATGGCTAAGATTCTATAAACATACCTGGCAGTTTCCTCATTGAACAGGAGGTCATAGTAATTATCTTCATTTTGTCTTTCCATTTGTCTGTCAACCCCTCGTCGCCCTGTATTATAAGATGCGGCCACAAGCGTCCAGTTTTTATATCTTTTATAGGACTCTATTAAGTAACTACAGGCAGCTAATGTTGATTTTTCAATATGATATCTTTCGTCAACTTCATCATTAACTTCGAGTCCATAATCAGTTGCAGTTCCTTCAAGGAGCTGCCAGTAACCTTTAGCTCCCAGAGGTGAAGTTACATTGCTTAATCCGCTTTCAATAACAGCAAGATATTTAAAATCATCAGGGACATTATTTTCTTTTAAGATGTGCTCAATAATCGGGAAATATCTTGCCGAACGTTTAATATTTAAAATGGTTTGAGAATGAAAATATGTGTTAACAATTATTTCTTTTTCCAGGCTTTCCCTTACATCAAAATATTCCAGTGGTACTTTTTCACCGGAGAATGTCATTCTTTTGGGTACTGCGGGGATCCTGACTTCTAACGGATTATAAATCGAATAACTGGTCTTTCTCCCGGCATTTCCACACAGAATAAAACAAATTAATGAAACCGTGAATAGTCCGGTTATTATTAAAGGAATAAAATATATCTTCTTTTGCATGTGCATTTTCGGTGTTCTGTTTTTACCACAATGTGTATTACAATCAAGAGGCAAAAATAGGGAAAATGCAAGGATTTCTTTTTGATTTTATTTTTTTTAGAAACTGTAACTGAAGCCAGTCATTATCCCAAATGTGTATGGTTTTAGTCCTGATCTGGAATTATCAGAAGAAAGGTAATATTTAAACACTGGATTCAAATTCACAAGTATGTTTGGAGAAACTGGATAGTCTATACCTAAACCTAAAGATCCACTGTAATCAAAGCTGTTAATGTTTTCCGTTCTATCGGACACAGTTCGACTCAGGTAATTGTTCTCACCGACAATGACTGTTTTACTGCTAATCAGGAAATGAGTCCAAACTCCTCCCGAGATATTAATGTCGAGTTTTTTATCGACAATTTTATATTTTAAAACAAGCGGGATTTCCACATATTCAGAATATTGTTCAGCTTTGAGTTCAGAATTCTGCCTACTTAGATATACCTCAGGAGATATATATTTACCAGATGAATTATCGCTATAATTAAATGTAGCTATAATTACAGGTTGACTACCCGGACTTCTTCCTGTATCAACTAATACAAATTCAGGTTCAGGAAGATTTAAGGAACTGGTCGGACTGACAGATCTTGTTGCAGAAACCGATGTACCAATTTTAGAATAATATACACCTGACTGAACTGAAAATCTTTTGGAAGGTTGCATTTGTACATTAAATCCTCCTGCATATGCAACTACTGCAGATTCTTTTTCTTCATAGTCGTTCACCTGACGAATTACGTTTTCCTGGAATGCTTTAGTATATGAATATTGAGGACCAAATTGTCCACCGATCAACCACTGTAATGATCGAGGCTTAAATTTTTCTGCATTTCTACTAAGATCTGCAATAAGATCGGGTTTATCTTCAGTGATAAATTGATTTGAACGCTTGACTTCTGGCTGAACTATGTATTCTGTATTAGTTGTATCGTTAAAAACAACGTTATTATTCGGAATTAATTTATAATTACTATTTTCATTTACAATTTCATCTTCTGCTATTTTTATTTCTGTAACAAAAGAAATATTTTCTTTCCGATCAAAACTGATTTCTCTTGTATTTGTTGAGGTTACCGGCAAATTCTTTTCTTTTATGTATCTTTTTTGGATGTTAGTATTTTCAACTTTTCTTTCCTCAGTAAGTTTATGATTTACAGATTGATTCACTAAATTATTATCCGGTGATTCTGTTGCATTTGTAGCAATATCCCTAAGTGGGGTTTGTCTATTATTAACATAGAATAATGTTGCTGCAGTTAATCCCGTAATAACTGCAATAACAGCAACAATTCTTAGTAATGGTGAGGTTAAAAATCTATTTTTTGATTGATTTAGATCGGCTTCAATCTTTTTCCATGCACCCGGTGGCGGAGGAGGAGAGTAATTAAATAATTTATCCCTGATTATATTGTCGATATGTTTACGTTCTTCATTCATAGTGTTTCAACTCTAATCGATCGGCTATAATATTTATATACCTTATCCTGTAATATAGCTCTCGCTCTTGACAAGTTTGATTTCGAAGTACCCTCAGATATATTCAGCATTTCACTGATTTCTTTATGAGAATATCCTTCAATAGCATATAAGTTGAAGACAATCCTGTATTTTGGAGAAAGAGCTTGTATAAATTCTGTAAGCTCTTTTGCTGTTATATTATCTGTCAGATCTTCAAAAGAGTCATATTCAGGTTCTTTAATATTATCCTGAATATTAATCACCTTATACTGGTTCCTATATTTTTCAAGCGCTGTGTTTACCATAATTCTTCTTATCCAGCCTTCAAATGACCCCCTTGACTGAAACTGATAAATTTTTTCAAAGATTTTCAGGAACCCTTCGTGCAAAACATCTTCTGCATCCTGGTATGATCCTGCGTATCTTAAACAAACACCAAACATTTTTCCACTGAATGTTTCATAGAGTTCACGTTGGGCGTTAGGTTCTTTTCGACGGCAACCCTCAATAATATTTTCAATGTTATCAGCCAAATCTTTACAGCATAATTATTTCAAAATTAGGATTTTAATATCAAGAATTAAAATAGTTTGTCAGGAAGTAGATACAATAGTTAGCATAATGGTTGCGTTTACTTTAAAAAAATCACTTTTTTTAAATACTGACCTTAAGTATAAACGCTGATGGATAATGTTAGATTAAGAATTTTAAACCGGTAGTTTATAAAGTAGATAGGCATAAAAGGATATTCAAAAATTTTGGTGTCCTATATCGTACATATATTGTATCAATTGTGTACACAACAACAACTGAAGCACGAAATGTATTTTAAAACAGAATGATATTAAATATCATAATATCAATAAATTATAACTGATGGCATAATCGTTGAAAAAAGATTTCTTCAAATTAATTAAATTAAATATGATTCGTTTAAGCAGACTTCACAAATCCTATATTACAGGGTCAAACAGATTGCATGTTTTAAAAGGTATTGATTTGTTTATTGATTCAGGAGAACTTGTTTCAGTAGTGGGTTCTTCGGGTTCCGGTAAATCTACTCTTTTAAATGTTATAGGAATTCTAGACAGTTATGATGATGGGGAATATTATTTGGGAAATAACCTGATTCAGGGACTTACTGAAAAAAGGTCAGCATGGTACAGAAACCAGATGATCGGGTTTGTATTTCAGTCTTTCAATCTTATCTCTTTTAAGAATGCGATGGAGAACGTAGCCTTACCGCTTTATTATCAGAATATACCCCGGAAGAAACGTAACAGGATAGCTTTGGAATATCTTGAAAAAATGGGACTTCTCGACTGGGCAGAACATTTACCAAGTGAATTATCCGGAGGACAAAAGCAAAGAGTGGCAATAGCCAGGGCACTTGTAACAAATCCTAAAATAATCCTTGCGGATGAACCAACGGGTGCTCTTGATACGCAAACATCGTATGAGGTGATGAGTCTTTTTAAAGAGATTAATGAAGAAGGTATAACAGTGATTATTGTAACACATGAAAAAGATATCTCTGAACGAACGAAACGCATAATCCATCTTACTGATGGTATAATTGAAAAAGAATACACCACTAAATTAAAAGTGAATTATGTTTGATCTAGACGCATGGCAGGAGATATTTAGCACTATGCGTAAAAATCTCTTACGAACTATACTTACCGGATTTAGTGTTTCTTGGGGTATTTTCATGTTGATAATACTGCTAGGGTCAGGACGTGGACTTGAAAATGCGGCTAAGAGCAGTTTTAACAGGGGTGCTGTTAATAGTCTATGGGTATTTCCCGGAAGTACAAGCATGTCATACAAAGGTATGAAACCAGGCAGGGAGCTTCAGTTTCACGATAGAGATTATGAAGAAACCAAACGTAAAAACGATGAAATAGAACATATTACTTCACGTTTTACCATAGTGTTCAATACCATATTGAGCTATAAAAACAAAACCGCAGAGTATGAAATACAGTCTGCAAGGGAAACAGATATGTTTGTAGAACAAATGGAAATTCTTGAAGGAAGGTTTATAAATATACGTGATATTGAAAAATCAAGAAAAGTAGCGGTTATCAGTCCAATTGTACGTGATTATTTCTTTGGTGAAGAAGACCCGATGGGAAAGTATATTATAGCAAATGGTATTGCATTTAAAGTTGTTGGAATTTTTAAAGATGCTTCGGAGCGTAATCACTATCGAATATATATTCCTACTACTACAGCACAGAATTTATACAACGGCAGGAATAATGTAAGTTATTTAGGACTTACGATTAAACCTATGTCGGTTCAGGGGGCGCGTGATTTCGAAGATAAACTCCGTACACAATTTGCTGAACGTCACAAATTTAATCCGGAGGACAGTCGTGCCATGTTTATAAATAATAACTGGGAATACTATAACCAAATGTTAAACATTTTTTTAGGGATCAAGATTTTTATTTGGATAATAGGAATTCTGTCAATTATAGCTGCAATTGTAGGTGTAATAAATATAATGTTGATCACTGTAAAAGAACGTACAAAAGAAATTGGTGTAAGAAAAGCCATTGGTGCTACTCCTGGTTCAGTGATCCGGATGGTAATTTTTGAATCATTAATTATTACTTCATTTTTCGGATATCTGGGTTTATTCTTTGGAACTGCAATTATTGAACTGGTTTCTAATCTTATACCACCAAATGAAATGTTTAACAGACCAGAAGTTAGTCTTCCAACGGCAATTGGAGCAACTTTATTATTGATTGCTTTCGGTACGCTGGCAGGTTATTTCCCTGCCAGAAATGCCGCCAATATTAAACCAATAGAAGCACTTCATGACGAATAATACTTAAAACTATGTTTGAACGAGAACGCTGGAGAGAAGTAATACATGTACTCTCAAAAAATAAACTCAGAACCTTTATGACTGCCTTTGGTATTCTTTGGGGTATATTCATGCTTATGATAATGCTTGGAGCCAGTACAGGCCTTAGCAACGGAATGAAAAGGAATTTGGGTGACTTTGCCGTGAACAGCTGTTTTATATGGGCGCAGCAAACAACAATGCCATATAAAGGATTTAAGAAAGGAAGGCATTACAATTTTGAGCTAAAGGATATGGATATGCTGGGGAAAAAAATCCCAGAAATTGAATATTTATCCCCGAGAATGAACAGGGGTAATATGCCAATATCAAGAGATAAGAAAACGGGAGGGTTTAATATTTTTGGCGATTTTCCTGAGTTCAATAATATTGATCCAATGACAATAGTAAAAGGAAGATTTCTAAATCATAAAGACATTCAGGATCGTCGTAAAGTGGTTGTAATTGGAGAAAGAGCAAATGAAGTACTTTTTGAACAGGATGAAGATGCATTAGGGAAATACATTAAAGTAAATGATGTTTATTTTCAGGTTGTAGGCATTTTCAGGTCTAAACATACAGGAGGTTGGGGTAATTACCAAAACCAAAGTGTAATTATGCCACTCACAACTTTGCAAAAGACTTTTAACGAGGGAAATACAGTGCATTGGTTTTCAATTACTGCCAAACGGGGAACTTCTGCAAAATATATCGAAACTAAGGCCATCAGTTTACTTAAAGCCGCTCATTATGTACATCCCGATGATGAAATGGCCGTTGGCCATCAGAATGTTGAGGAAGAATTTAAAAAGTTCAACGGATTATTTATGGGGGTGAATATCGTGGTATGGATTGTCGGTTTAGGAACGTTATTCGCAGGTATAATCGGTGTGAGTAATATTATGCTGGTTGTTGTGCGTGAACGTACACAGGAATTCGGTATTCAAAGGGCAGTTGGTGCAACTCCATGGAAAATTATTGGTCAACTGATTATGGAATCGGTTTTTTTAACTGTTATTGCCGGTTATATCGGATTGTTTTTTGGAATAGGACTGGTAGAATTAGTCGATATGATAATCTCAGGACAGCATATTGAAGCATTTTATAATCCCGAAGTAAGTCTTGAAATTGCATTCAAAGCGCTTGCGGTACTGGTCGTTGCAGGTACACTGGCCGGTATTATTCCTGCTAAAAGAGCTGTATCAATGAAACCAATTGATGCAATAAGAAGTGAATATAAATAACATAAATAATTAAGTCATGAAAATATTTTGGAGAATACTATTAATCATTTTTGTTGTCGTACTGGTATTAGGTGGAATTTATTTTCTCATTACCAAGAGCAAAAGACAACCATTAGTTTTTAAAACAGAAACTCCTGTTATTTCAGATATTATTCAGAAAACAGTAGCAACCGGAACTGTAACTCCACGAAAAGAGATTGCAATTAAACCGCAAGTTTCAGGTATTGTGGAAGCACTATATGTTGAACCTGGGGAACATGTTAAAAAAGGTGATCTTATTGCTAAGGTTAAGATCATACCGGATATGGTTGCTTTAAATGCCGCAGAGTCAAGGTTAAATAAAGCCAAACTTCAGCTGGAAGATGCAAAACTTGTATACGATCGTCAGAAAAAGGTATATGAACAGGGCGTGATTCCGGAAGCAGAATTCCAAACTGTGCGTATTGAGTATAACTCGGCACTTGAAGAGGTTGAAGCAGCTGAAAACAATCTTCAACTTATCAAAGATGGTATTACTAAAAAATCGGGTGAAATTTCAAATACACTTATTCGTTCCACTATTGAAGGAATGGTACTTGATGTTCCGATTGAAGTAGGTACTTCGGTTATTCAAACCAATACGTTCAACGAAGGAACAACAATTGCTTCAGTTGCTGACATGGGAGAGATGATCTTTGAAGGGAAAATAGATGAAACAGAGGTTGGTAAAATTAAAGAAGGAATGAAACTTGAACTTACCATTGGTGCAATTGAAGATCAAATATTTGATGCCGAGCTTGAATATATTGCGCCTAAAGGCATAGAGGAAAACGGAGCTGTTCAGTTCGAGATAAAAGCAAAGGTAAAGCTTGAAGAGGGATACTTCATTAGGGCAGGATATAGTGCTAATGCCAATATAGTGCTTGATAGAAGGGACAGTGTAATGGTTGTTTCTGAAGCACTGGTTCAGTTTGAAGAAGGTAAGAAAGACTCAGCCTTCGTTGAGATTGAGACTAGTCCGCAGATATTTGAAAAGAGATATATAATTACCGGATTATCAGATGGTATAAATATTGAAGTGGTTTCGGGACTTGAGATGAATGACAAGATTAAAGCAGGAGAGATTGATACGAATGCACCTCCCCAGGAAGGTTAGTAATGCAATATAGCATAGAGCTACAATACTTGTAGTTCTTTTCACAGATAGGTTTTAGGTTAACGAAATTCCCGCATAATATGCGGGAATTTTTATTTGGCATTTGAAATAATAATAGTATTTAATTTTGTTTCTGTCTTGCGTTTATTTCAACAATCTTTACAATAACCTTTACAGCTTTCTCCATAGCACGTATTGGAATAAACTCGTATCTGCTATGGAAGTTGTGACCTCCGGTAAAAATATTTGGACACGGCAGACCCATATACGACAACCTGGCTCCATCCGTTCCTCCTCGTATAGGTTTTACTTTTGGAGTTACCCCGGCTTCATTCATAGCTTTAATAACCAGTTCAATTATGTGAAAAACAGGTTCTATTTTTTCACGCATATTATAGTATTGGTCAACCATAATAAGTTTAACAGTACCTTTACCATACTTTATATTCAGATGATCAACAATTTTAACCAGAAGATCTTTCTTCTTCATAAATTCATCTTTATCATGGTCTCTGATAATATAGCTGACTTTTGTATGGTCAACGGTTCCGTTAAATTCAGTTAAATGATAAAATCCTTCATAAGCTTCTGTATACTCTGGTTTTTCATTTTGCGGTAGCATGTTATCCAATTCCTGGGCAATTCGCATTGAATTTTTCATGCGATTCTTAGCTGTTCCCGGGTGTACATTTCGTCCCTGTATACTAATTTTTGCACTCGCAGCATTAAAATTTTCATATTCCAGCTCACCAATTGGACCTCCATCGACAGTAAATGCGAAATCAGCACCAAATTTTTTAACATCAAATTTATTGGCACCTCTGCCAATTTCTTCATCGGGGGTAAATGCAATTTTTATTGTTCCGTGCTTAATGTCAGGATTTTGAATCAGCACCTCCATAGCAGTCAGAATTTCAGCTATTCCTGCTTTATTATCAGCACCTAAAAGTGTGGTTCCATCAGTTGCAATTATTGGCTGACCTATATAATTATTTAATAAGGGAAATTCCCGGGGAGAGAGCATAATATTCTTCTTCTCATTTAGTAAAAGGTTTTTCCCAAAATAATTATCAAAAATTTTTGGATTTACATTCTTACCGGTGAAATCCGGACTGGTATCAACATGAGCAATAAAACCTATTACGGGTACATGCTCTTTTATGTTTGCCGGCAAAGTTGCCATCAGGTAACCATTTTTATCCAGATGAACATCTTTTAATCCAATTTCAGAAATTTCTTCGGCAAGCAATTTCGAGAATTCAAGCTGAGATGGTGTACTTGGGTATGTTTCTGAACTTTCATTCGATTGTGTGTCTATTTTTACATACTTTAAAAATCTATCGACAAGCTTTTCCATTTAATCTTATTTTTGGCAAATTGAATTCAATGGTTAAAATAAGAAATTATTCAAAGTTCTGAAATACAGATGTTAGGTATTTTAAATAATATAAAGAATATTTATTTCAATCTTGCCTGTGAAGAATTTCTTTTAAAGCAATTCAAAGATGATATTTTCGTGATCTGGCAGTCGGAACACTCAGTTGTTGTTGGTAAACATCAGAACACGTTGGGGGAGGTCAACAGTCATTTTCTTTTCCATGAAAATATCCCTGTTGCAAGACGTTTGACAGGAGGTGGTACTGTATACCACGGCCCCGGGAATATTAATTTTTCATTTATTGTAAACGGTGAAAGAGGTAAACTGGTAGATTTTAAAAAATTCATGGTCCCGATCATTGACTTTCTTAATAGTAAAGATATTCCGGCTTTATTAGGGCAACGAAATGAAATATTACTTCATGGTAAAAAAATTTCCGGAAATGCTGAACATGTGTTTAAAGAAAGAGTTTTACATCATGGAACATTATTGTTTAACGCTGATCTAAAGATACTTGAACGAGTACTTGAACACAGATCACATAAGTATGACGATAAAGCTGTTCAGTCTGTAAGAACGGAAGTTGCAAATATTCAGGATCATTATTTAAAAGATATAAACATCGATTTGTTTATTGATGAGTTTTTCAATTTCCTTATAGATAGTTATAAAGCAAATATTTATTGTTTTAATAAATCGGATTTGGAAGAAATAAAACAGCTAAGTAATACTAAATACAGACAGTGGGAATGGATATTTGGATATTCACCAAATTTTAAGGTGGAAAGACAAATTGAATATTTGGAACAACGACTGAATATTCTTATGAAAATTGAAAAGGGAATAATAACTGAAATTAATTGTTATGGAAACATAGAAGGTGTGAAAGATAAACAAATTGAATTACTATTACTGGGATCCAGATTTGATTATAATAAGATTAAAAATAAATTGAAAGATTCAGGGATAAATACAAAGTTCATAAATTTATTAACCAGTGAAATATTTTAAAAAAGAAAAGGAAGTCGATTAAGACTTCCTTCCGGCACAGATTTACTTCTGAAATTCTTATTAGAAAACTACCTTTCCATCCATTGCCGTATTTTCATCTTCATATTCTTCTTCTTTGAGAGGTTCTAAACCATAAACTATTCCTTCAATGTAATATCCGGGATATTCACCATAACCTCCCGTAGCTTTTTTCTTTGTTACAAGTACAACAGTACCTTTCATTGAAGCAGCTTTTTTCTGAAGCCGAATTATTGCATTCTTTTTGGCAGCCTTTGGACTTCTTACACTTGAAGGTGAATTTGCACTAGCAACACCCCTTCTGTAAAGTTCAGCTACTTCTTTTTTATCTTCAGTAAGCCAGACGGCTTCCCATGAATATTCATCTATCATTTCAAAAACCGGTTTATTGAATTCTTCGACACGTCCGTTTTTATAGACTATTTTTTGTACTTCTTTTCTCTCCATTGTATAGGTTTCAGGATTCCCTGGAACAATAAAACTTACATATTGCGGAGTTACCTTAACAACATCAACAGGAAGAACTTTACCTTCAATTTTAAATATTGTATCATATACTTCCTGTCCAGATGCGCATTGAAAACCTATTATCACTAAAAATGCTGCAAAACCCAAAGAAATACTTAGTTTCTTCATAATCAATACTTTTTGAAAATTATTCCCGTAATTACTCAACTAATGTGCCAAGTTATTAAGATAACTGTTTTTAATTCACAGGCATATACGGAAAGTTATTAACTTGGTTTTATTGCGACACTGTTTTTTATTCACATTTCCATGAATGTATGGTATTTTTCATCGAATGAATATTCAGCAGCCAATTATTAATTTTATTTAAGCGATTTTTAAAATTTTAAAATGATTTCATACACATATATTCAATATGATTAGTGTGAGAAAAAGATTAAGAAAAATGGGTTTAATTTCTGATCAGACCGGAATCTTATCACGCTATATTAGGGAAGAACATAACTGGTTAAATCACCTGAATAATACAAAACAATTCATTCTGGATTGTTTATCACAAAATAATGCCGAAACGATATCAGTATTTGGTAGTGGTTGGTTGCTGGATTTACCCGAGCAACTTCTTTCTGAAAGAAGTTATAAAAAGGTTGTTCTCTATGATTTGCATCACCCGGTAGAAGTAAAAAGAAAATTCAGAAATTATCATCATATTTTTTTTGAAGAGATTGATTTAACGGGAGGACTTATCGAAAAAGTTTATTTGATGACTAAGAAGAGGGGATCATTTTCAGAAGAAAAAATTATAACGGAAAGTGAGAACTTAAAGGTTAACTTGCCTATAGAAACAGATTATTATATTTCTCTGAATATTCTTAATCAGCTGGATATATTAATTATTGATTATTTAAAGAGCCGAATTAAGATTTCAGATACTACGATTCTTAAATTAAGAAAACTAATACAAGCAAATCACCGTGAGTTATTAAAAAAAAACAAATCATGTCTCGTAACAGATTATGAAGAGTTAAGCATTAATAAAAACGGCGATGTAGTTGGGACAAAAACTTTGGTACATATTAAACTACCGGAAGGGAAGAGAATAAAAAAATGGATGTGGAAATTTGATACACAAAAAACTTATCACCCAGGTTTTAATACCTATTTTAATGTTATCGGGATTGAAATATAAATCTATAAATGAAGAGATTAAATTACTATAAGTCGAGACTTGAATTAGTCATTAAAAAACTGCAAAAGAAACAAAAGCTGCTTAGATTTATCGGATTGATGCGATTCATAGTATTTCTTTTGATTTTACTGGCTTTTTTTATACTGATGCCAAAAAACACTGTCGTAGGAGTAGTATCAGCTGGCGTTCTTCTTATTCTATTCCTTACACTTGTCAAATACTACCATAAGCAAAATAGCCAGGTAAGACATTTACAAAAATTAGCTGAGATCAACGATGATGAAATAAAGATACAGTCTCATAGTTTTCACGATCGTGATGCAGGTGAAGAGTTCATAGATAGTAATCATCCATATGCATTCGATATGGATCTCTTTGGTCGGGGTTCATTATTTCAATATATGAACAGGACTGTCACA
Source organism: Bacteroidales bacterium (assembly GCA_016929525.1). Classification (GTDB taxonomy): domain Bacteria; phylum Bacteroidota; class Bacteroidia; order Bacteroidales; family UBA10428; genus UBA10428. Next base: position 38,792 of record JAFGIP010000080.1, on the reverse strand, counting down.
TCACTTGGGAGAAAGAAATTTGCTGATTTGCTTTTAAATGAAACTTTAATTAGCGAGGATATTTTATCCCGTCAACATTCAGTTCAGGAACTGAAAGAAAAGATTGATCTGTCACAAAATTTCATGGCATCCGGAAAATTACATAGTGATAGTATGGAGGACATTGAGCAGCTTATTAAATGGATTGAAAAACCGCTGTTTTATTTGAATAGTAAATTGTGGATGACTATTTCAAAAGTGATTCCGTTAACAACACTTGTTTCAATTACTCTGGCTGTCTATTTTCCGGCGTTTCGTTTATTAGCAATTGTTTTTTATTTAATACAATTATTCATTATAAGCAGCCGGTTATCAGTTACATCGAAAGAACATTTAAATATTTCGAAGAGGTACGAAGCTTTAAAAAAATATGGTTTTCTTTTTCGTATCATCCAGGAAAATCAATTTAATTCTGAAGCATTAAAAAAAATATCAGAGTCTTTGGTGACCGGCCCGCTGTCGGCAGCAAAGTCCATTAAAAAACTTTCGAAGATAGTAAAGGCATTCGACAGCAGGTTAAATTTTCTGGTTGCTCTTTTTATTGAAGGACTACTGCTTTGGGATATTCAGTGCATGATACGCTTAGAAAAATGGAAAAAACTTCAGGGGCATCATTTTGAAATGTGGATGGATACGTTAGCAAACTTTGATTCGTTTGTAACACTTTCAACGTTTGCATTTAATCATCCGGGGTTTGCTATTCCTGAATTATCTGACAAAGTTATACTCGAATCAAATGAACTGGGACATCCTTTAATTCGTCCTGAAGACAGGGTATGTAATCATTTTACAGTTAGAGAGGAAGGAATTTTAATAGTTATCACGGGAGCGAATATGGCGGGTAAAAGTACATTCCTCAGAACAGTTGCCGTGAATATGATTTTAGCTATGACAGGTACAACAGTATGTGCCAAAAACTTTGTTTTTAAGCCGATGTCAATATTTAGCAGTATGCGTACCAGTGATTCACTTGATAATAACGAATCTTATTTCTATGCCGAACTAAAAAGGCTTAAGCAAATGCTCGACAGGCTAAAAGAAGGCGAATCGTTGTTTGTAATTTTAGATGAAATTTTAAAAGGGACAAACTCAGCCGATAAACAAAAAGGTTCCCGGGCAGTGCTGGAAAGAATAATTAAATATAATGGTACAGGTATAATAGCAACTCATGATCTTTCACTTGCAGTTATAGAAAAAGAATTCCCTGATAATATTATTAATAAGTGTTTTGAAATTGAAATTGATAATGCCAGTGTTTATTTTGATTATATATTAAGGGATGGAATTACGACAAAAATGAATGCCTCACTTCTAATGAAACAAATGGGGATATTAACGGATTGACTTGTTTTGTTTTCTGCCGAATATTATAAGAATTGAAGCTGCAATGAAGATCATACCAACAATAGTGTTTAACTGAGGTCTTTCATTTTTAATAATAATCCAGCTTAATATTGCACCAAGCATCGGGATCATAAACTTCCAAACATTGATCTCGGAAACTTTAATCTCCGGCCTGCTTAATACAACAAACCATACTGAGAATGCCACAGCTGAAATAAAACTCAACCAGCCAAGCGATAAGTAGTATTCAAATGGCTTTGCACCAAACTCAAACCCTTCAATTAAAAATGAAAGAATGAGCAGAATAAAACCACCTGCAAAGATCTGTATTGCATTAGTAAACAGTGGTGATATTCCGGTTTTGGTCTTTGATATCAGGATATTTCCATAGCTTCCGGCTAAGTTACCTGTAATCAGAAGCAAAATCCCCGTCACGACAGTGGTATGATTTTCAACCGTTTTGTCTTTTACAATGGCAATAAGTATAATTCCGCCGAAACCTATAATCAGCGCCAACGATTTTCTTAGAGTAAGCGGATCTTTTCCGGTTATAAAATGCGCAAGCACTGCTACAAAAAGAGGTCCGCCACCAACAATAATAGCTCCTATAGCCGCTGGTGTTTTGTCCATCCCCGTATAAAAGAAACCATAAAGCAGTACTGTCTGAAAGAGACTTATGAGAAATATCTTTCTTATATTCTTCTTTAAGAGAATCATGTCATTTTTAATATTGGTACAAAACGGAAGGATTATCAGTCCTGAGATCATAAATCTGATTCCGGCAAACTGCAGCGGCCCGGAGTATCTTAAACCAATCTTAATGCCGACAAAAGCCGTCGACCATAAAATACAGGCAAGAACTGCCAGGAAAATACTTGTACTATAAAAAGATCTCTTTGGCATTATTAACTTTTGGGAAGTTGCAAATGTAAGGAATTAATAAAATTCAGTCAGCTTTCCTCAACTGATCTATGATTCAAAAATATAAGAAGGGTTAAAGAATTTTTTAATAAGAAAAAGCAACGTTAAAAACATTGTCCTGTCCTTACCTGAAAACCAAAACAAATTTCCAAAAAGCCAAAACTTTGAAAACATAAGGATTTTTAATTTTAATGTTATTGCTCCTGTGGTGTTAATTTTTAATTCAGGTTTTATTATACAGAAATAGCGAAGAAGCGTATAAACATAGCAGAGATTACTACATTCGTTTTGATATGAAGGTTTGTTCAGAAGAAATAAAAAGAATACAACGCGTGTATAGGAACCCGATACTCAGAATGTAACGAACACACTTAATGTAAGAGGAGACTGGTGGAATAAGGATTTACCCCCTGATGGATGGATTGAAGAATGGACACAACTAGGTTTATTACCTGTAATAAACTACAGAATCGAATTGCAGCAGTTTTCATTTGAATATGGCATTATTCTGATATTAGTGTATTCATACAGAAAATTGTCTTAGATGATTAAATGTTAGTAATATTTTGCTATAAATTATCTTACACAAAACTGTGTAGAGTATAAATTATTATATTGGGGGAGTTTTAATATTTCTACAATTGGGATTTAAAGAAGAAGAAATTCTAAGACAAATTAGACAGGGCAAAGTAGTGGCTTTTGAAAAGCTGTATAAACAATTCTCAGGTAACTTATTGCTTTATGCAAACAGCCTTGTTGGCAGGCTGGATATCGCAAAAGATATACTTCAGGATACTTATATAAAAATTTGGGAAAAACGGCAGGAGATAGTTATAAGCACTTCAGTTAAGTCTTACTTATATAGGTCAGTACGAAATGCTTGTCTCGATTATTTGAAACATGAACAGGTAAAAAGTAAATATGTCGATCAGTCAAAAGAAGCACTTCGTGAAAAAGAAATTAATTATCTCACAGCATATTATGAATATTCTGATGACTCGGTAAATAAAAGAAGACTTGATGAAACTTATAAAGCAATTGAAAAGTTACCGGAACAATGTAGAAGGATATTTAAACTAAGTCGGTTTGAGGGTTTGAAAAATAAAGAAATTGCTGAAAAGCTTCAGATATCTGTGCGTTCAGTGGATACACAGATCTACCGGGCTTTAAAGAGTATTCGAAGAAGTCTGAAACATTTTTTTAATCTGATACTGTTTATTACTCTTACAGGTATGATAAAATGAGAAAAATTAATTTGAATGTCAGCATAAAACAAGATATAAAATGATAGATACCAACCTATTGGTAAAATATTTAAAAGGAGAAACATCTAAATCTGAAAATTCAGAAATACTTCGCTGGGTTGAACAATCGGCAGAAAATGAGAAAACATTTCTCGATTGCAAACTGATTTGGCAAAGAATTGGTGATTCTTTAATTGATGTTCGGAATGAGATTGAAATTATCTGGAGCAACATTGAAAAGAAAATAGATCATGTCAGTCATGATGAGCAGAATGAAAGTTATAATGGGAAAGAGCCTAAAAAAGGATTTGATTTTCTGAAAATCGCGGCAACTTTCATTATTTCTTTTGCCGCGGCCTGGTTCATAATGAAAAATTGGCCCGGGGATGATAAAATATTTATATCGCATTATCAGTTTAAAACCCCATTTGGAGCAAAATCAGAGATCATATTACCAGACAGCACTCATGTATGGCTGAACTCAGGAAGTAAAATTATTTTCCCGCAGAAGTTCAGTAAAGCAAACAGACAAATATATTTTGAAGGAGAAGCTTTTTTTAATGTAAAAAAGATGGGTAAAAGCCCTTTTGTTGTTTCAACCGGCGACATCGAGATACAGGTTTTGGGAACACGGTTTAATGTTAAAGCTTATCCGGAAGAAGTAAACATAGAAACCATACTTGAACAAGGTAAATTGAAACTGATGAAATCAGGAAAAAAAATCGTATTACTTGAACCGAATGATATAGCCACTTACAATAAAGATCAAAAATTAATAGAAATCAAACATGTTTCAGATACGAGAAGATATACGGCCTGGACAGATGGCAAACTTATTTTTGATAATGAAAAACTTGAAGATATTATAATAAAACTTGAGCGATGGTATAACGTACGCATTAATATTGAAAATAATAGTCTTAAACAAATCCGTTTTACCGGAACTTTTGAGAGAGAATCGGTTGAACAGGCATTAAACATAATCAGGCTTACAACCCCTCTTAATTATTCTATGGATAAAAATAAGATTGTGATTTTCTAAAAGGAAATTAATAATTTCCCCAAAAGAAGAATTAGCGCATAAATATCTTACAACCGTCATTCATACTTGAATGATATGGATAAAAACGAATTACAAAAATTATTTTTAATAAAAGCTCTTTCTAAAAGAAGATTGATTCAGATTCTTATTCCCATTGTTCTTCTCATCACTTCTAATATTTTTTCTCAGACCAATCGTATTTATTTACCAAAAGAAAAATTAACTATTGCGCGAATCTTTAATGAAATTGAAAATCAGACTGAATATAAGTTTTTTTACAGGCCCGATCAGATTGATATTAATAAAGAAATAAAGATTACTTCTGAGATCAATACTGTTGAGACAATAATTGATGAAGTACTTGCTCAGTCAAAACTGAAATATGTTATCATGGAAGATAATCTGATTGTCATTGTTCAGGAAGACGATCGGATTATAGTACACGGTAAAGTGATATCGACCGAGGGTATTCCCTTACCGGGAGCCAACATAATGATAAAGGGAACGACTTCAGGAACTATAACCGATCTTAAAGGAAATTTTAAACTGGTGATTCCTACAGAGGAGGAAACATTACAAATATCATATGTAGGTTTTCACACCAGAGAGTTAAAACTAAGCGGTGAAAAGGAAGTATTCGTGACTCTTCACCCGGATTTGACAAAACTTGACGAAATAATTATTGTTGGTTATGGTAGTCGTAAAAAAAGTCTGGTTATTGGGGCAATATCAAAGATGACAAACAAAGATATAATGTTATCTACACCTGTTGTTGCAGAAAAATCACTTCAGGGAATGGTAAGTGGTGTAAATATTATGCAAAATTCCGGATCTCCGGGTTCTGAGCTTACAGTCCATATCCGGGGCGTTGGAAGCAATTACAGTTCTGAACCACTTTATGTTATCGATGGTATGCGGGTTAATGATATCAGTTTCATAGAGCCCAACGATATTGAATCGATTGAATTGCTCAAAGATGCAGCCTCAGCTGCCATATACGGTGCTGAAGGTGCGAATGGTGTCATACTTATTACTACCAAAAAAGGCAGAAAAGATATGATATCGGTTAATTATGAGTATATGTATGGCGTGCAACATTTTCGTAATCGTATGAGAATGATGAATGCGTATGAATATGCAACCTATAAGAAAGAAGCAGTATATTATGAAATAGAACAGAATTTAAGAAGGAACGCAGATGGCGAAATCGACGAAGACTTAATACATTCGAGACAGGAAGCGGCATTTGAAAGAACTGGTATTCCCGATCCTGAAGAGCTTACAGACAGGGAAGGGACCGATTGGCTGGGAGAAATCTTTCAACCGGCACCAGTGCAAAAACACTACTTGTCTTTTGGAGGAGGAAATGAAGTGAATACATATCAGGTTTCTACGTCATACTATAATCAGGATGGAATTGTCGGGGGTGATAAAACCAGCTTTATACGTCATACTGCACGTATTAATTCTAATCATAAATTAAATAACTGGTTAAGTGCAGGCACAAAATTTTATTATTCATACCTGAAACGCAACCAGATTTATGAGAATCATGAATATGGAGGGTTAATCGGCAATGCAATTTTCATTGACCCGATCACTTCTGTTTATTATCAAAGCATTGAGGATATTGATTCTGTAGTTTACAATGCTATGGTAAATGATTTATACGGAGGAGAAGAACGTGATGTCCGAAACTCAACTTCACTTCAGGATGAAAATGGTTATTTTGGGGTATCAAACCTCGTAAGGAATGAGATAAGAAATCCTGTTGCTCAGTTATATAACAGTCATTCAACCAGAAAGCAGGATAGAATTTTGGTAGGTTTGCATTTAAATACAGAACCTGTTAAGAATCTTAATATAAGAACTCAGTTCGACCTTGATGTGCATTATACTAAAATCCATGAATGGTTCCCGGCTACACTGTGGAATATTGATAACATTACAACCGATGATTATGTATCTGACCTGATAGATAACGATCGTTCCTGGCAGTGGGAAAACTATGCAACTTATTCAAGAAAGTTTAGGGATCATTCTGTCACTGTGCTCGGAGGGATAACCTGGAGAGAATATATCTCTTCTGATCTGGGAGGTGTTGGATATTATCTGCAATACGAATCGGATGATTTTGCTCACATTTCGCGTACTCTTAGCGATTCATTAAGAAGAAGCAGCGGAATGACTTATGCACCAGTCCGCTTAAAATCATATTTCGGACGACTTTCCTATAATTATTCAGAGAAGTATCTTATTGAACTTGTACTTAGAAAAGATGGTTCTTCATTGTTACCACCAGGTAATAGGTTTGGTTTATTTCCTTCAGCATCTGTAGGCTGGGTTCTGAGTCGTGAAAAATTCTGGAAATACGAAATGATCAATTACTTAAAATTACGATTTAGCTGGGGACTTAATGGTAGTCTTTCCAACCTGACTCCGTTTGGACATGTTTCGAGAATGTCAAATATGGCACCAGGAGCTTCAGGTCGGGACAACTTTATTTATGCCATTGATGCAAATGGTAATTTGGTACCTGCGGTACAGCCGGCAGCAATTAGCAATGCTGATCTGGGATGGGAAGAAAGTGAACAAATTGACCTGGGGTTTGATATCGGTATATATCAAAATTCATTTGTATTAAGTTTTGATTACTTTAATAAGAAAACAAAAGATTTACTAACCCAGGGAGGAGTGCCCGGATATGTTGGTAACTATGCACCATTTGGCAATTCCGGCAGTGTTGAGAACAAAGGATTTGAAATTGAAACACGCTATAAAAAAAGGATGAATGATCTTGGAATTGAGATTTCTGCTAATGCTACTTATATCAAGAACAAAGTAACATTTTTTAATAGTGAGGGAGGGGAGCTTAATGGTGCAGGTTTGGCAGGCACTCCTTCGGTATCTAAATTTACACCCGGATATCCTGTATGGTATTTTAGCGCTTATGCAACCGATGGTATTTTTCAAACGTGGGATGAAGTTAATGAATACACTGGCTCTCAAGGACCAATTCAACCCGATGCCATACCTGGTGATTTTCGAATTGTCGATCAGAATGATGATGGAGTAATTAATGAGGATGATAAAGTTTATGCAGGTTCCCCATGGCCAGACTGGACATTCGGATTTACTTTATACATGGAATATAAAGGAATTGACTTTAACCTGTTCATTAACGGATCATTAGGAAATGAGGTAAATTACGGACTGCATCGAAAAGATATTAATAATGCTAACCTGCCATATTATTTTTATGAAAATCGCTGGACACCTGATAATCCGTCAAACACGGTTCCAAGAGCAACTTATAGCTCTGGCGATAATTTCAGAGCATTAGATGTTTATATTCAGGACGGATCGTGGGTAAAGTTAAATACGCTGACTGTTGGTTATACTTTGCCCGAAAATATATATAGTAAAATGCCAATAAAGAAATTCCGTTTATATGTCTCAGCTGCCAATTTATATACATTCACCAAATATCGGGGACTGGATCCTGAAATTGGTAATACCGATATACCGGGGCAAACAACTCTTACTTATAACAGCATTGGAATAGACCGTGGATTTTATCCGTCACCAACTACATATATTGTTGGATTAAGTGTAATGTTTTAATTAAACGGAATAATCAGTAAAAGCTGTGTTTTTAGAAAAAAAATAAAAATTGTAAGCAATTCAGAAAAATTGCTCGTCTTGTATCTGTAAAAAGAAACATGATGAATCACAGTGAACAGTTAGAAGTTTTGTTGGTAAAATATTTCCAGGGTGAAACGACAATAAAAGAAAATGATTTGATTTTACAATGGTTGGAACAATCACCGAGAAATGAGAAATTCTTTCTGGAAACAAAGCTGCTATGGGAGTCGGGAAGAATATCAGATATCAGAATTAAGGATGAACTGAAGCATAGCTGGGATAGGGTAATTCAGTCTCTTAATAAAAAGTCGCAGGAATTTGTTGTTGCATTAAATGCAAAGCAAACACAGAACAGGCACATAATCGGTTCAATAATAAAAATAGCGGCGGCCATTTTAATTGCTTTTGGATCGGCATTATTGGTTTATCGATATATACATCCTGTAAGTTCAAGAAGTATTGCTGACTATTACCAGTTTTATACTCCGAACGGAGCAAAATCGGAAATTAGCCTGCCAGACGGCTCAGTTGTGTGGGTAAATTCCGGAAGCACAATTAAATTCCCTCAGAATTTTAGCAATACTTACCGTGAAGTATACCTTGAAGGAGAAGCCTATTTTGATGTAAAAAAAGATGAAAAGCACCCGTTAGTTGTCAGAACTTCTGAGGTTAACATACATGTTCTCGGAACTGCATTCAACATAAAATGTTATTCAGAAGAAAGTACCGTTGAAACAACACTTGAAAGAGGTAGTATCGTGCTAGAATTTGTTGAAAAATCAGGAGAAAGAATGAAAATGGAAACCGGACAAAGAGTTATATATGATAAAGTAAAGAAGAATGTTGTTCTGGATAAAAGTGTTAAAACGAGATATTTTACTGCATGGAAAGACGGTAAACTGGTATTTGAAAATGAAACTTTCGAGAATCTTTCAACAAGGCTGGAACGCTGGTATGATATTGAAATTACCATAACAGATGAAGAATTAAAGGATATCAGGTTTACAGGGACTTTTGAAAATGAAACAATTGAACAGGGGCTTCAGATATTAGAACTTACAACTCCAATAGATTATGCGATAAGTAAAAACCATATATATATTTCTAAGGGAAAATAAAAAATCGGAAAATGTTGGGGCATTTTCCGATTTGTAAGTTTTGCCTTACTAATACATAAGACAATTTAAAGTTTAACTCGTAAACGTTTCAAAATTATGAAAAAAATCTTGAAATGCCTATTTCCTCATCTTCTGGGGAAGAGGCTAAGGTTTCTGTCCTTGAATTATTTACCACTGGCTTTTATTTTCCTGGTATCTGTGTTACTCAATAATGTAACTGCAATAGCTAATTCTGATGGTCATTTAAAAGCAGTAAGAGATAATCAGTTGAAACAACCTGGAGATAAGGTTATCGTAAAAGGGAAGATTACTTCTGAGGAAGGAGAATCCTTGCCTGGTGCAAATATTATTGTGAAGGGGACTACAATAGGGACTATTTCTGATGTCGACGGAAATTTCAGCCTGGAAGTTCCATCAGCAGATACTGTATTGGTAGTTTCATTTGTAGGGTACACTATCCGGGAAATACCACTTAACGGAAGAACCGAACTTACTGTTCAGTTAGAACAGGAGACAGAAGAATTTGAAGCCGTAATAGTAAGGGGGTATGGAACTGTAAAGAAGAGTCTTGTAATTGGTTCAATAGCAAAGGTTGAGAGCGATGATATAATAAGTACGGCTCCTACTCGTGCAGAACAGGCATTACAAGGTAAAACAGCAGGGGTATCAATTATGCAAAATTCCGGTTCACCGGGATCTTCTATAACTGTCAGGGTGAGGGGAACCGGTAGTAATTTCAGGGCTGAGCCGTTGTACATTGTCGATGGAATGCGCGTAAGTAATATAAACTTTGTTGAGCCTAATGACATAGAGTCGGTTGAAGTGCTGAAAGATGCTGCATCTGCAGCAATCTATGGTGCCGAAGGTGCCAACGGAGTTGTTTATATTACTACCAAGAAAGGTATAAAGGGAGAAATGACAGTAAATTATGACTTTTACTATGGCTGGCAACAGGTCGCAAAGCCGATGGATATGCTAAGTGCTTATGAATACGCTCTCTATAAAAAGGAGGCAATATATTATGAAGTTGAACAGTCATTGCGCAGAAATAATCCGGATATTACGGATGAACAAATTCAAAGATTCCAGGAAAACAGATTCAGACAATCGGGGATTACTGATCCCGATTCACTTTCTGACAGACAGGGAACCGATTGGCTTGATGAACTTTTCCAGGTAGCTCCGACTTATAAGCATCATTTATCGTTCAGCGGAGGTAATGAGCAAAATGCTTTTCAGGCTTCTTTTACATATTTCACACAGGATGGAGTTGTCGGAGGGAGCAGTACAAATTTCACACGATATACTGCTCGTTTAAATACTAACCACGAACTTAAAAAGTGGTTGGATGCCGGCACCAAATTTACTTACACCAATGTTGAGCGAATACCTATTACTGAGAACCAGGAATATGGAGGACTTATAAGTAATGCAATATTTATCGATCCTTTAACGCCGACGCATTATGGCAGTCCCGAAGAAATAGACCCTCTTATTTATGATGCAATGCTCTATGGTGTATATGAGGGGAACCAGATGAATTTCGATAATTCAACTTCGTTACAGGATGGTGAAGGATATTTCGGAGTATCTGGCCTGGTAAAAAATGAGATCAGAAATCCGTTTGCCCAACTTCATAATAATCATGGTGTTAATACGGAAGACCGGTTTCTGGGTGGGGCATATTTAACATTAAAACCAATTAAGGGATTAAGTATCCGATCTCAGATAGATCTTGATATAAATTATTTCAGAAATTATAACTGGTTTCCGGCAACATTATGGAATATCGATGTTTATTCTTCTGAAAATTCAGTTATTGATTATATGCAAAAGGAAAGAACGTGGCAGTGGGAAAATTATGCAACTTACACGAAGGAAATACAGAAGCATAAAATTACTTTACTTGCGGGAGTAACACTTCGAGAATATAAAAGGAATTATCTTGGAGGCAGCGGGGCACCGTTGCAGCTTGAAAATGATGATTTTGCTCACATTTCAGCAACCCTTGAAGATACATTACAAACCGCATATGGTATGACCGAGGCACCCGTTAAACTTCAGTCTTATTTTGGCAGAATCTCATATGATTATTCAGAAAAATATTTACTGGAGTTTGTATTAAGGCGAGATGGTTCTTCGCTTCTTCCAAAAGAAAAGAGGTTTGGAATATTTCCTTCAGCTTCATTAGGATGGGTTATTTCAAACGAAGATTTCTGGAAGCTTACCCAGATAAATTTCTTAAAATTAAGAGTAAGTTGGGGGCGGAATGGCAGCTTATCCAATCTTGAACCATTTATGTTTGTATCCACAATGACTAACCAGTCTCCGGGAGCGTCGGGTGTAGTTAATAATCTTTACTGGCTGGATGCAAGCGGAAATCTTCTACCGGGAATTCAGCCTGCAACTCTTAGTAATCCAGGATTAAGCTGGGAAGCAAGCGAGCAGACTGATATTGGAGTTGATATAGGATTGTTTAAAAACCAGGTTACATTTACTTTCGATTATTATAAGAAAGAAACCCAGGATCTTTTAGCTCAGGGAGGTGTGCCGGGATTTCTTGGTAACTATCCTCCATTCCTTAATGCGGGTAGTGTTGAAAACAAAGGTTATGAATTTGAACTGGGATATAAATTCTCAGTGGGAGATATAAAAATAGATATGGCTGCAAATGCTGCGTATCTTAAAAATAAAGTTACTTTCTATGCAACAGAAGGTGCCTGGTTGGGAGGTGCAGGAATTGCCGGGGGAGGAACGATATCAAGATTTGAACCGGGTTATCCGGTATGGTCATTCTTCACATATCAGACGGATGGTATTTTTCAGTCGTGGGAAGAAATTGATGCTTATACCGGTACTGAAGGTCTTATCCAACCGGAAGCAATGCCGGGAGATTTTAAAATTATCGATGTAAATGGTGACGGAGTTATCAATGAAGATGATAAGGAATATGAAGGATCACCCTGGCCCGACTGGACATTTGGATTCACTACAAATGTAAATTATAAAGGCTTCGATTTAAATGTTTTTGTTGCTGGGGCACTTGGAAACCAGGTTTACAATGGATTCCACCGTACCGATTTGAATAATGCTAATGTGCCTGTATATTATTATGAGAATCGCTGGACTCCGGATAATCATACCAATGATATGTTCAGGGCTACATATAGCACAGGAGATAATTTAAATGCACTTGATTTTTATGTTGAAGATGCTTCATGGATCAAACTAAAATCTCTTACACTGGGATATACTTTGCCGGATTTTGTTTACAAAGTAACACCGATACAAAGGTTTAGAATTTATATCTCTGCCCAGAATTTATTTACCTTTACAAAATATCATGGTATGGATCCGGAGATCGGGAATACAGGAGCAACAGGCCAGGCAAGATTAACTTACAACAGCATTGGCATTGATCGCGGATTTTATCCTTCGGCTCGTACCTATATGGTTGGATTGAATGTTACATTCTAAAAAGTTACAGATCATGAAAAACTTAACATATATATTATTTATACTAATGATCATTTTCCTGGGTGGTTGTTCAGAAGATTTTCTGGATACCAATCCGCAGGGAGAATGGCTTGAAGAGAATTATTTTATTAACGATGAACAGGTTGAGCTGGGTCTTAATGCTGCATATGCTCACCTGCGCATCCAGTTTTTAAGTGATGAAAGTGTTGGAAGTGGTGATTATTGCTCTCAAATGTTGTTATCAAATCTTCGCAGTGACGGCTCAAATGTTGGAGGTCAACGTCTGGGTGATGGTGCCAGCATGGAAGAAATAGGACATTTCACTTTAACAACGACAAACCTGCCGGTATATTATCGATGGTTTGCATGTTACAGTGGAATCAACAGATGTAATCTGGTCATCAATAATCCCGATTACGAATCTGATCTGTTGCCTGTTTTGCAAGCAGAAGCAAAGTATCTTCGCGCCTATTTCTATTTTCAGCTGGTTCAGTTTTACGGAGATGTACCTTTAATCCTTACTTCACTAAGTCAGGATGAATACGGTCAGGCAAGAAGAAGTGTCGAAGATGTTTTTAATCAGATTATAACTGATCTTGAAACTGCTGTAGATATTTTACCGGAGAAATCAGAAAGAGTTGCTAATGAAATAAACAGGGCAACCAAAGGTGCGGCAAAAACATTACTCGGCAAGGTTTACTTAACCATGGCTTCACCTTATTATAACCTTGGCACAGAATATTATTCCGAGGCAGCTGTAATACTTCAGGAGGTCATTCAATCAGAGGAATATGATCTTGAAGAAGATTACGATATGATATGGAACAGAAATTATGAACATGGAACTGAATCGATATTTGAAATCGATTATTCGGCAGTTTCTCAGGTAGAAGGTTGGTGGAATGGAATTCATGCTTCCGGTAGTATCGATATTCAGTTTCAGGGCCCGCGTCTCGATGCGGGGGGAGGAGATACACTTTCAGCAGGATGGGGATTTAATCTGCCTTCACAAGATCTGCAGGATGCATATGCAGGTGCAGGTGATTCATTAAGAGCTCATGGCACATTGTTAACGGAAGAATTTATTAATAGTGTCGGGGGTTCTGTAACGGATTATCCGCCGACATTTGCAGGAGCTTATGATAAAAAACATACCACATGGTCGTATATGTTTACCGGCAATCGCTGGCGTTGGGAAACCAATGAAAGAATATACCGTTTTGCTGATGTTTTACTTATGGCTGCAGAAGCCTTAAATCGTAAAAACGGTCCCGATGATGCTACTGCACGTGAATATGTAAATCGTGTGAGAGCAAGGGCTATGCTTGACCCAGTTACAGAATCAGGTGATGCTCTTTTTGAAATAATTAAACTTGAGCGCAGACTTGAACTGGCCATGGAAGGTCACAGGTTTTTCGATCTTGTCCGATGGGGCATAGCAGCTGAAACAATCAACCAGTGGAGAATTAATGATGGTATTGGTGACATAGTAAGGGAATTCAAAGAAAATCGTGACGAACTTTTCCCAATTCCGTACTATGATATTGTCAATTCTGGATTTACGTTGATACAAAACCAGGGATACTAAAAATAAGAAGCAATATTATTATTTGAAAAGGGGCTGTCTCAAAAGGCTGAGACACCCCTTTTTTTAGTATTTGCTCTCTTTTATCCATATAGTATGCTCACTTAAAAGATCACCGGCCTGCAACATTCCGGGTGAAATCATTAGTAATGTATCACCTTTAATTTTAAAAAAATATTTAGTAACTGTTCCTGAATAATTTGGAATAAGAGCAGCTTTGATTTTCAGAAATACTGTATCGGCATTTATCTGATATTTTCCAAACGAGGTTCTTGAAGTAAGAAATGCAATTCTGATTTCGGGATTAGTACTGAAATAGGGATCACTTTTTAAAAATCTTGATCTGGAGCCATCATAAAACTGAAATGAAAAATTATTCTTTCGATCAAATACTGCCATTCCATCTACGTCTTTTTCAAAAGGATATTTAATATGTCCGTCGGGCGATTCAGTTTTATAAACCAGTAACTTCCATGTACCGGTTAGTGCATCTCCCGTCTGGACCTGAATTGCAGGTTTTTTGTTTTGACCTATATTACATGAAGCAAGTAAAACTAATGCAATGAAAAGAATGATCTTGGTTTTCATATATCAGGGGTTTGGTTTTGCGTATCCGAAATTACAAAATTTAAAATGATATCTTTAATAAAGATTTCTTAGTCAAAATCAAATTCAAGCTGTGAGGCCGAGTCATTTTCATTACTTTCAAGGTTGGATAATGTGAGGCCGAGTAAACGCACTCCCTTATTTCTATAATTAACAGAAGAAGCCAATTCAACTGAGATTGAATGAATGTTTTTCGTTGAAAAATAACTGTTCTGGCTTTTACTTCGTGTTATCTGTTCGAAATCCTCAAATTTGACTTTGAGAGTCATAGTTCTGCCACATGCACCTGTCTTCTCAATTCTTTTTAACAATTCATTTTCGACATTCTTTAATTCAAATAGAATTTCTTCAATACTCTGTAAGTCATTATCAAATGTAATTTCAGTACCAACTGATTTTCTTATCCTTTTAGGATTAACAGGTCTGCTATCGATGCCTCGTACAATATTGTAATAAAATTCACCTGGCTTGCCATATTTAATTATCAGGTCGTTTAAAGATATTTGTTTCAGATCTTTACCTGTATAGATACCTGCTTCGTGCATTTTTTGAGATGTTACACGACCAATGCCAAAGAATTTCTCTATTGCAAGATTTTCGATGAAATATTCTGCGGCTTGGGGCTTAATGACATATAAACCATCAGGTTTGTTATAGTCTGAAGCAATTTTAGCCAGAAATTTATTGAAGGATACACCGGCAGAAGAAGTTAGTCCGGTTTCTGATTTAATTCTCAGTTTAATTTCTTTGGCAATATTTGTTGCAACTGGTTCATTTATCTTGTTTAATGTAACATCAAGAAAAGCTTCATCGAGTGATAATGGCTCAACAAGATCGGTATAATCAAAAAAAATATTTCTGATCTGAAGTGAGACTTCCCTGTAAACATTAAATCTTGGTTTAACGAAAATGAGGTCAGGACATTTCTTTTTTGCCGTAACCGACGACATTGCAGAATGGACACCAAATTTTCTTGCTTCATAACTAGCGGCAGCTACAACTCCTCTTGACCTTTCTCCACCAACTGCAACAGGTTTGCCTTTTAAACCCGGATTGTCTCTTTGCTCAACAGAAGCAAAGAAAGCATCCATATCGATATGAATAATTTTTCTGATCAGAATAATTGGTGATGATACTTTTGCTAACTTACTACATTATTTATGAAGACTTACCTGGTAAAAACGGAAGATGGTTCGAATACTCTACTGGTACCTGAACTGAAGGAGCATTACCATAGCATACATGGTGCAGTGCAGGAATCAAGGCATGTATTTATAAAAAATGGGTTGTTAAAACTCAACATTAAAAATCCAAGAATTTTCGAAATGGGTTTTGGTACAGGTTTAAATACAGTGCTTACTTATCTTGAGTGTAGCAAATTTAAATCTGTTGTTTATCATGCATTGGAACTTTATCCTCTTGAATGGGGGAAAGTTGAAGTTCTCAACTATGAAGAATTTTTGAAATTAAATAAAGTCCAAAAAAAGATATTTAAAAGATTTCACACTTGTCCATGGAATAAGTTGGTAAATATCTCGGATGGGTTTTCTTTTATTAAATATCAGAATTCTTTATTATATCACGTATTTGAAGAAAAGTATAACCTGGTTTATTTCGATGCATTTGCTCCGAATGTTCAGCCAGAGCTTTGGGATGACCATATATTTGAATTAATTTATAAAAATATTGAAATCAATGGTATTATGGTAACCTACTGTGCAAAAGGTGAGGTAAGAAGATGTATAGAAAAGGCTGGATTTAAAGTAAATAGACTACCGGGTCCTCCAGGTAAAAGAGAAATGCTTCAGGTAGTAAAAATTCCGGGTTGAACTTTCAAAAAAAGTGCTTGTTAATTTATCAATCATACAAATCATTTATAAGAGAATATGACTTACTTAACAAAGGGAAATAAGGCACCGGACTTTAAAGCTAAAAATCAGGATGGTAAAGAAATAAGTCTTTCCAATTATTCAGGGAAGAAAGTAATATTGTATTTTTACCCAAAAGACGATACACCCGGTTGTACTTCAGAAGCATGTAACCTGAGAGATAATTATAAAAATCTGATATCACATGGTTTTGAGGTAATAGGTGTTAGTCCCGATAATGAAAAATCGCATACAAAATTTGCTGGTAAATATAATTTGCAGTTTAACCTGGTTGCTGATACCACAAAATCAATAATGAAAGAATACGGTGCATGGGGAATAAAAAAAATGTATGGGAGAGAATATGAAGGCGTTTTACGTACAACCTATGTTATTGATGAGGAAGGTAAAATAGAACTGGTAGTTAAAAAAGTTGATACAAAAAATCATAGTCAGCAAATACTTGGTCTGTTGGGCATAAAATGATTATTGTTCAGAACATTTAATAATAGTAGTACTAAAAACTTGTAGTTTGATTGCAGAATGATTATTTTGTACAACCTAAGAATGATTATGAAATAATCACTTTATATGTTAATTATTAATAAAATTCACAATGGTTAAAGAACAATCATACGATAATATAAGAAAAGAAAAACTAAAGGCTCTTGAAGTTACTTTAGGTAAAATAGAAAAAGACTTTGGTAAAGGTACTATTATGAAGTTGGGTGATAAAGCCATTGAAGATGTTCCTTCAATATCGAGCGGATCAATTGCTCTGGATATAGCTTTGGGAATTGGTGGTTACCCGCGTGGCCGTGTGGTTGAAATTTATGGTCCGGAATCTTCAGGTAAAACAACACTGGCAATTCATGCTATTGCAGAGGCTCAACAAGCCGGAGGTATCGCTGCATTTATCGATGCAGAGCATGCTTTCGACAGGTTTTATGCACAGAAACTTGGAGTAGATATTGAGAATCTTCTTATTTCTCAGCCCGATAATGGTGAGCAGGCTCTCGAGATAACAGATCATCTTATTCGTTCCGGAGCTATAGATATAATTGTAATCGATTCGGTAGCCGCACTTACTCCAAAAGCTGAAATTGAAGGTGAAATGGGTGATTCTAAAATGGGGTTGCAAGCCAGACTGATGTCGCAAGCTTTAAGGAAACTTACAGCAAATATTAACAAGACAAATACCTGCTGCATTTTTATTAATCAGCTTCGTGAGAAGATCGGAGTCATGTTTGGCAACCCCGAGACAACAACAGGAGGAAATGCACTTAAGTTTTATGCAAGTACACGGATTGACATTCGCAGAATATCCCAAATTAAAGAGGGAGAAGAAGTGCAGGGAAGTCGTGTTCGTGTCAAGATAGTAAAAAATAAATTGGCTCCGCCATTCAGAAAAGCAGAATTTGATGTTATTTATGGTGAAGGAATTTCGTATACGGGTGAGTTGATTGATCTGGGTGTTGAAACCGAAATCCTTAAAAAAGCGGGTTCATGGTTTAGCTATGGCGAAACACGACTTGGGCAAGGACGCGATGCCATTAAAGTCTTACTTAGTGATAATCCCGAGTTAGCTGAAGAGATTGAAGCAAAGATCAGGGAGAAGCTTACTGTTAGTTAGAAAGCATTTAACAGGTTAGTTTTCAATATTAAATGGTGAAGGTTATTTATTTTTTGTTGGCTGAAATTTAAGATTCTCCCAATAATCTTTAATTTCCGATTTTATTTCTCTATGAAGTAACAGGATACCCAACAGATTTGGAACCGTCATTAAAACAATAGTAATTGCAGATATTGACCAGACAACGGTGGTATTTGTAAATGATGCGATAAAAAATCCTATTACATATACTATTCTGTATAAGGTAACATACCTGGTCCCCCAAAGGTATGTTACGGCACGGTCGCCATAATAAGACCACGAGATTGCAGTAGAGAATGCAAATAGCAGCAGTCCGAGCGTCACAATGTATTGTCCGTGTTTTCCAAACAAACCACGCTGAAATGCTAGAGCTGTTAACGGGGCGCTATGCACGAGTGATTTGCCAAAAAAATAAACATCGACAGACTCTAAATCGGGCATACCGGCATTACAAGATATTTTGCCGGTAAAAAATGAATCGTCGTTATTGTTATGAATAGTTAAATTTTCAGCAACCGACCTTGAATGAATGACAGTAACATTATTTTGAACGATACCATTTGAAATAAAAAGAGTGTCATTATATTCTTTTACTTCTGAGTTTTTGCCGGGTTTACCATTTAAATATAGATACAGAATATTTTTATCTTTTTTATTTATGTCGCTATAATTTCCGTCAAGAATAACCATATCAGCGGGTTCAAAAAGATTCTCAAATTTTTCAGTCCATACTCCCGATGATAATATAGTAAGACCTGTAAGCATACAAATAATAATAGTATCGATAAATGGTCCCAAAATCGCAACCATTCCTTCCGATACAGGTTCATTTGCTCTTGCAGTTGCATGAGCAATTGGTGCGGAACCCTGACCCGCTTCATTTGAAAATAGTCCTCTTCCTACACCTTTTTGAATTACAAAACTAACACTGGCACCAAGAAATCCACCTGCAGCTGCAGAACCGGTAAATACATTGCTAAAAACTGAGATGAGTGATGGGATGATATTATTATAATTCAAAGTAAGTACTGCAACAGCCCCAATAAAATATAGAATTGCCATTCCGGGTACTAGTCGAGATGTTACTTTGGCAATTCTTTTAATACCACCTATAATCACAAGGCCGAGCATTAAAGCTAAAATTCCGCCACTAATCATTCTGTGCATTCCAAATGATTCATAAAGTACATCAGAGATGCTGTTAATCTGGGGTAAATTTCCGGTTCCAAACGAACAGAAAATAGTTGATACTGCGAAAATCCCACCCAAAAAATAACCGGTTTTTATTTGATTATTCTTACCTGTTTTTATGTTCAGTCTTTTTTTCATGTAATACATCGGACCTCCTGCGATCTTACCATCAGTATCAATTTCACGATATTTATGAGAAACAAGAACTTCAACAAATTTGGTAGTCATCCCAAGACCGGCGGTAACCAACATCCAAAAAAGTGCTGCAGGACCTCCGAGATAAATAGCCAATGCAACACCGGCGATATTACCTGTTCCAATTGTTCCGGAAAGTGCGGTAGAAAGAGCCTGAAAATGCGAAGTATCTCCTTTTGCACCTGTCCTGTCGTATTTGCCGGAAACAACTTGAATAGCATGCCTGAAATATCTTATTTGTGGAAAACCAAGATATATGGTGAAGAAAATCCCGGTACCAAGTAAAAGAAAAATAAAAGCATTTGAACTTCCCAGGTATTGATCGAGCCAGATAAGAAAACTATTGATCTCCTGCATCATGAGAGTGTATTGTTACGCGTATCGGGCAAATATAGCAAAACACAATTTCTTGTAATCAAAACAAACCTTTTTAGAAATTTATTATTCCGCGGAAAAAAGAGGTTCCTGTTTTAGAATTAAACTCAAAATGATAGGGTCCTTTAATATTCTCCTGGAATCGATTTATGGTTACAGTTTCGTTGGGAGGTATTTCACGCAGAAAATTAATACAATTTCTGAACATTGATTTGTATTGAGAAAATTAATATCAAACGTATCAAACATTTTATCGATATATCCCGTTGATGTAAGGTGCTTGTTTAGATCAATATCACTATATTTCACATTATAAGTACACTGGTCTGTAATTTTCGGCAGGCTGTTAAGTATTCTTACACGGCTACTGATAGCTCTTTCAACAGCAGTATTATGAAGAAAAAAATCTTCTTCTACAGGAATTAACTTTGGTCGTTTTGCCTTAACATCAATTAAAAGCCATTCTGATACACAATAAGCAGTTATGTTACCCTTTGAATCTTTAACCCTGAAATCGCGCAGGTAAAACAACCGTTCCAAACCGGTTGGCCATGCTTCAACAGTTATTTGTTCTCACCAATCGGGGCTTAAATAATATTTTAACAGAATTCGTGACAGCATCCATACCACTCCATGTTTATGCATAAACTTCATTCCAAAACCCAGTTGTTCAACATGATTCCATGAAGTTTGTATAAGCATGTTCAACAAAGAACTAACCTTAAGTTTTCTTGTATAGTCTGAATCAGCTGAAGTAACAGGGAATTATTTAATGCACCTTTTTGGTTGTTCAGTAAAGCTGTTCATTGCAGTGAAAGATTTTTTACAGCAGATATCTATTGAGCGCTGTGACCAAATGCATTAAAAACTTCTTCAAGATAGGTTTTTGAGACAGGTAAAATGGTTGGAGTTTCAGTTTCAAGCTCAAGTTTAAGTCCGTCTTTTTCTCGTCTGATGATTTTAACTTTTTCAAAATTAACCATATATGATCGGTGACATCGGACTAGTGAATGTTCTTTGATCTGTTCACTTATAATTTTTAAGGATGATCTTAACATATATTTTGATTGCTTATTCTGCTGGTTATAAACGATAGTAACATAATTATCAGCAGCTTGCAGGTAAAGAAGATCATTGGTTTTCATAGATATTCTCATGGTTCCTTTTTCATCGTGAAAGACTATCATTTCTTTTGAATCGGTGAGGCTATCACTTATACTAGTAAATTTTTTGAGTTGAATATTTTTATCAATCCATGAAAAGTATAACCATGAAATTGAATATGGAAGCAATAAAACAAGTGCAGTATTTTGGATGGATACTTTGAAAGCATCATAAAAAGAACGCGGATCATAGAGAAATAATTTTTCATATACCACATAGAAACTGGCCATACTAATTACTTCAACCAATATCCACAAAAGATACTGACAAAGCGTTAGCCTGCCTCTGAACCGGGTAACCTGAAACATTATTATCCGGCTTATCACTACTACAAGCACACCTGTAAGAATAATAACACTGGAATAGACCAAAACCAGCAATTCAAAGTTTTCCATTTTCAATAAAAGCGGAATTGATTTAAGCCAGGTAGTAAGTTCGAAAGGGGAATATATGTTTATAAAGACCAGAGCAAAGGCCGCAGTAAATAAAATAAGCCGAACAATATTTTGCTTATCAGTTAAATAATAGGGGATTTTCTGACTAAAATACATTTTGGTATTTTCCACTAGCGAAACAAATTTATAAATAATAATAAGATTAATGCTGTCTTTAAAAAATGCATTACTCCGATTTTCACCCCAAATAATAAATATTCACCCCTCTATTAAGGATTTAAACCATTATTTATAGCAGTGAACCCTTAAAGTTGCCCGAATTAAATTTCTGTTATTGCTTTGTTTGAAATTTTATATATATGAACTACACCGAATTGCAAGTGTTGCTGCAGAAAAGTTTCTCGCTTAATAACAGGGATACTGTTATTTACAATTCGGATATTGGTATTCATATATGCTCGTTTGATTCCGATATGCAAATCGATGTTGGTGGTTCCTTTAATGAGAGTAACGATATCTTTTATCGTTCAGATAACATATCCGATAAAAATCTTCATTTCAGTTACCCTGTTTTTAAACCATTCGGCAGGAAAGCTGAGAATGATGTTATTATTTTATTGCATGGATTAAACGAACGTAGCTGGAATAAATATCTTACATGGGCTTATACACTGGCTGAAAATACAGGGAAGTCGGTTGTACTGTTTCCAATAGCTTTTCACATGAACAGGTCACCCGGGATGTGGACCAGTCCGCGGTATATGAATCCTTATGTGACAGACAGACAAAAAATGCTGCCAGACACAAGGGATCTTTCTTTTGCCAATGTTGCATTGAGTGAAAGACTAACATCTCAGCCACAAAGGTTTTTTTTATCAGGTTATCAGGCTGCTAACGATCTGCTTAAGCTTACAGATATTATCCGGAGTGGGAATCATCCTTTGTTTAAAAAGGATGCCGGGATAGATTTTTTCAGTTATTCGATAGGAGTACTTTTATCACAAGTGTTGCTGATTGCTAATCCGGGAGACAGGTTTAACGATTCGAAGTTTTTATTTTTCTGCGGGGGTAGTGTGTTTGAAGGAATGTATGGTATTTCGAAATATATACTGGACAGTATGGCTTTTTCAAGAATTCTTCACTTCTATGGTGATGAACTGGAGGATAATCCGAAAAATTCAGGCTTTTTTAATGATTTATTAAGAAATAGTGCCCTTGGAAAAGCATTTTGCTCAATGACATCATTTCGGAGGCTCAAAAAGATAAACAAAAATAAATTTAAAGAGTATAGTGACCGGATATTAACCATTGCCCTGAACAGGGATAAGGTTATTCCGGCTGATGAGATTGAAAAGACCATGAGAGGAACTCAGATAGAAAAGTGGGATTTTGATTATAATTATTCGCATGAAGTTCCTTTTCCGTTAGTACAAAATAATCTAAGACAGATCATTAACAGCTCTTTTGAAAGATTATTTCTGAGGGCAAGCATGCATCTGGCATAAACAGGCGATATGCGCATTTAATATATGTACGTTTTATCGGTACCGAAGGCTGTGAAAAAATGGCGGTCAACCATTCACAGCCTTCTTTTTTCAATATAAGAATATGTAAAACATTAAAACAGCTTAAGTAAATTGTCTATACTTGCATAGAAATGCCAGGTTATTGGTCTTTCAATAATAAAAAGCAACAAACATTTAAAAAAAGTGATCGATGAAAGATAAAATTAAGAATGTTTATTTCAGAATCTGGTATTGGCTTATAAGTACGATTGATAAGAATGCAGAGATAACATTTATGAACTATGGTTATTCTGGGGAGAATATTAAAATAAAACTTGATGAGAACGACAAAAAAAACAAATATTCGGCACAGTTATATCACTATATCGCAACAGGTATAGACATTGAAGGTAAAGATATATTGGAAGTTGGCTGTGGACGAGGTGGCGGGCTTTCATATATTAAACGTTATTTATCACCGAATTCTGCCACAGGTTTAGATTTAAATAAAAAAGCCATAGAATTCTGCAACATGCATTATACGGAAGAAAGATTGGATTTTGTTCAGGGGAATGCTCAAAGGTTAAATTTTCAGGATGGTTTTTTTGATGTAGTAATAAATGTAGAGTCCTCACACAGATATGATAAAATGGATGAATTTCTAAGCGAAGTATATCGCGTGCTAAAGCCTGGTGGTTATTTCCTGTTTACTGATTTCAGACATAAAAATGAAATAGAAACCCTATATATTCAGATAAGTAACTCAAAGTTCATGCATTTAAAAGATGAGATAATAACGGATAATGTTTTAGAAGCATTAAAACTTTCAACAAAAGAGAGAGAAGTTTTAATCCAAAAAATAGCACCTAAATTTTTACATTCCCTGGGAAAAAAATTCGCAGCGACAGAAGGTACCCCAACTTACAAGAAATTTGCATTACAGGAGTTTGAATACTTATTTAAAGTACTTAAGAAATAGTATTTATTTTCAGTATTTATCAAATATAAATAGCTTTATTGTCAGTTTTAAATGTATTAAGACTAGATTCAATGAAACTAAAAGACATAACTTTTTTTCTTCTGATAATAACCGGTATTAAAATTGGTTTTGATGTATTTTTCCCATTAGTGGTACTTTGGAATATGGAGCTTGGCAGAAAATATTTCACTTTGTATACCGAATCGTAGATTTGGGTTTTAGTATTGTTTTCTTTCTTTTTTTACTGATACTTTACAGGAACCAGAAATGAGTAACAACAGTGTTAAGCAGATATTTGAATTGAAAGAAGATACTATTCTGAATGGTAATCATGAATTGAGCATCGAAAAAGGGAGAAAGGATAAGTATATTAAAGAAGCAATAATCAATCTTTTAATTGCTGCGGGAATATGTGTTGCTACATTTTTTATTTACCAGATTTCTTATAAAAGGTCTTATGGAAATCCTATGGGAGTTATAGGACACGCTTTCATAGCAGTATTCTTAGCCGTAATTGCTCCATTACTGTATTTAATTATCATGCTAACATTTAACCTTGTAAAGGGAAACAGAAACAGATATCTGGCTAACCTGACAATACTCTTAATCAATGTAGTTTTTATAGTAATTGTTCTCTCAAATCTTTAGACAGGCAATTAACAATTATTCATAAAAACCGCAATTACAGTTTGCACCAAAATAAGGAAATATATCCCGACTTATTTCATATAACTTATCACTGATCACCGGAGTTACTTCACAAGAATTCCGTCTGCACCAGTCGCCTGATTGCTCGATTATGATGCGGGTATAAATATCATTTTCAGTATCCAGGTAATAAGCAAAAAAAGTATTAAACCCAAAATCGGCACATCCCTGACCACTTACGGTTTCAATTGTTCCTTCAAGTAATTCATCGATCACTGCTGTCATGCTATTCAGATCTTCAATATCAATTTGACCATAAAGAGTATCCGAGAGATAAAAGTATCCCTCTGCTTCTTCCTGTGAAATATTATTGATACCATCGCCTGGGAATATCCCATATTCTGATCCATATAATTCAAGGTCGTAACCCCAGATGTTACCTGAATTATCGATGTAAAACCCTTCATATTTAAATCCCCAGGCCACATTGTAATAGTTGTATTCAAACAAAATTGTAACCGGTTCCTTGTTAAGTGTAGTAAAACTCATTTGTTTGCCGTAACCAGTGTTACCGGACTGATCAATTGAATAAGCACGAACATTGTATGTTGTATTACCTTCAAGGTCTGATATAAAAACTTTCCCTACCGAACTATCGGGATAACAAAAAAACTCGTCTGAATAATTATCCTGCAGTGTCGGACTATCAGAAGTACTCCAACAAACCCCGGTTTCTGCAATTGTTGTATCGTTTTTTATTTCTGAATACACTTTACAATATGCTGATGTAAAACCAACTCTTTCGAACCCCAATGTTTCAGCATAAGGCCCGTCAGGCGGGTTATTATCTTTTTTACAACCATTAAAAATTATAAGAATAGCTGCAGTGAAAAGGATTACATTTTTCATAACTGAATTTAGGTTTTAACCGGATTGAACGAGTTATAAAATTATTGTGATAGTATATAGCTAAACGTTATTTTCCTGTATAAAAGTATTCTTAAAACTGTATTAATAATTTTTCATTAGTTATTAATGAATACCCTTATGATAATCCTGAAGCGATTTCACTGTGGTTTTCTTCTTTCTGCGTGCTTCAATACCTTTAGTAGCAGCTCTTGCAGCTGTCGTTGTTGTAATATATAATATACCTTGCTTTATGGCTTCTTTCCTGATATAAGAGTCATCAACTTCGCTGTATTTTCCCTTAGGGGTATTAACAACGAGGTGAATTTCTCCGTTTTTAATAGCATCAATGATATTTGGTCGCCCTTCATTTATCTTTTTTATATACGTTGAAGGAATTTTATGAAGTGCAAGAAATCTGTGAGTTCCTTCTGTAGCCAATATATTAAATCCCAGTTCAGCAAATTTTTTTGCTGCATCGAGAACAAGCATTTTATCCCTGTCGGCTATGGTAATTAAAACTGTACCTTCAAGTGGCAGGGGGGTCTTTATTGCTTCCTGCGATTTAAAGAATGCCAGTCCGTATGAATCTGCCATGCCCAGTACTTCACCAGTAGAATGCATCTCAGGCCCAAGTACCGGATCCACTTCGGGAAACATATTGAATGGAAGTACGGCTTCTTTAACTCCAAAATGTTCAAATTTTCTTTCTTTCAGATTGAAATCACCAAGCTTCTTTCCAAGCATTATTTCTGTAGCAATCTTAGCCATGGGAACATTACATACTTTTGAAACCAGGGGTACGGTTCGCGATGCCCTTGGATTTGCTTCAAGAATATATATTTTGTCTTTAAGAATAGCATACTGAATGTTCATCAATCCGACAACATTCAGCTCCATTGCAATTTTCCTGGTGTATTCAGTTATAGTATTCCTATGATTTTCAGGTATATCTACAGGAGGGATAACACAGGCAGAGTCTCCAGAATGTACCCCTGCGTATTCTATATGCTCCATGATAGCAGGAACATAGGCATTCTTACCATCGGAAATAGCATCTGCTTCACATTCCAGTGCATTTTCAAGAAACTTATCAATAAGAACCGGTCGTTCAGGAGATACATCAACAGCTACAGCAAGGTAATGCTCAAGCATATCACGGTCAAGAATGATCTCCATAGCTCTGCCACCAAGTACATATGACGGGCGCACCATTAACGGATAACCAATACGTTCTGCAATTTTTAATGCTTCATTGAATGTGCTGGCCATACCTGATTCGGGTTGTGGGATACCAAGTTTCTGCATTACTTTTCTAAAACGATCGCGATCTTCAGCCAAGTCGATCATATCAGGCGATGTACCAAGGATTTTTACACCTGCTTCTGCAAGTTCGTTTGCCAGGTTCAATGGTGTTTGGCCGCCAAACTGTACAATAACTCCTTCCGGTTTTTCTTTCTGATATATGCTGAGAACGTCTTCAACAGTGAGTGGCTCGAAATATAATTTATCGGAAGTATCATAATCTGTGGAAACGGTTTCCGGATTACAGTTCACCATGATTGATTCATATCCCATTTCGCGGATTGTGAAAGCAGCGTGTACACAACAGTAATCGAATTCAATACCCTGTCCAATTCTGTTTGGCCCTCCGCCCAGGACCATAATTTTCTTCCGACTGCTTAATTTGACCGTATCAGGTGCATTGTAAGTTGAAAAATAGTAAGAAGCGTTTTCAACACCGCTGACAGGCACTGCTTCCCATGCTTCGTTAAGGCCAAAAGATAAACGTTGGTCCCGAATGGTTTTTTCGGGAAGATCCAGCAATTTGGCAAGGTATTTATCGGCAAATCCGTCTTTTTTGGCTTGCAGAAGCAGCTTTTCAGGAAGTAGTTTTCCCCGGTATTTCAATATTTCTTCCTCAAGCTCAACAAGTTCTTTCATTTGCTCAATAAACCAGGTTTTAATATGTGTAAGATTAAAAAGTTGATTGATGTCTGCTCCTTTACGTAACGCTTCGTACATAATAAACTGGCGTTCACTTGATGGCGATGCCAGCATAGCCATCAGATCTTCGAGCGATTTACTGTTAAAATCCTTTGCAAACCCAAGTCCGTAGCGATTAATTTCCAACGATCGAATGGCTTTTTGAAATGCTTCCTTATAATTTTTTCCGATACTCATTACTTCCCCTACGGCACGCATCTGTGTGCCAAGCTTATCTTCCACACCTTTAAATTTTTCGAAAGCCCAGCGTGCAAATTTCACAACCACATAGTCGCCGGAAGAAGTATATTTTTCGAGTGTACCGTCTCTCCAGTATGGTATTTCATCCATTGTCAGTCCGCCGGCAAGCAGCGAAGAAACAAATGCAATAGGAAAACCTGTTGCTTTGGATGCCAGCGCCGATGATCTGGAAGTTCTTGGATTGATTTCGATAACCACAACACGATCGGTTTTAGGATCATGTGCAAATTGTACGTTAGTTCCTCCGATCACTTCAATAGCCTCAACAATATCATAAGAATATTTTTGTAATTTCTCCTGAAGTTCCGGTGAAATGGTAAGCATTGGAGCAGTACAATATGAGTCGCCTGTATGAACCCCCATAGCATCTACATTCTCAATAAAACATACCGTTATCATTTGATTTTTAGCATCACGTACCACTTCCAGTTCAAGTTCTTCCCAACCCAATACCGATTCTTCTATCAGTATCTGATGCACCATACTTGCAGCAAGTCCTCTTGCTGCAATTATCCGGAGTTCTTCTACATTATACACCAGTCCGCCACCAGTACCACCCATTGTATATGCCGGTCGGATTACTACCGGGTATCCCAGGTCTTCAGCTATCTTTTCAGCATCTTCTACTGAGTTGACTGATGTGCTCCTGGGCATTTCTATACCCAGCCGGTTCATTGTATTTTTAAACTCTGTACGGTCTTCTCCCCGTTCTATGGCATCGACATTAACCCCTATTACTTTCACTCCATACTTGTCAAGAATTCCGGATTTATGAAGTTGTGATGACAGGTTTAGTCCGGTTTGGCCCCCCAGATTTGGAAGCAAGGCGTCAGGACGTTCTTTTTCAATAATCTGGGTAAGTGCTTCAATGGTTAGAGGCTCAACATATGTATAGTCTGCCATACCGGGATCGGTCATAATGGTAGCTGGATTTGAATTAACAAGGACTATTTCATACCCTAATGAGCGCAATGCCTTGCATGCCTGTGTTCCGGAATAATCAAATTCACACGCCTGTCCGATGATAATGGGGCCTGAACCAATGATAAGTACTTTATTGATGTTATCAATTTTAGCCATAGGATTAATTTCGTTAATTTCAGATTATAATTATATAGATTTTATTATTGGGTTCAACTTTTAAATTGAATTTAATCCGGCGCAAAATATGAAATATTTTAGGCAGGAAAAATTTTCATAAGCAATAGGTACCAATTAATTTTCAACCAATTATTAACATTGTAGTATTGTGAAATTGGAATGCTATTAAAAATGGATTATGGAATTAAAAAAGAAAATACCTGAAACGGTTGAAAGTTACATTTCGGGATTTCCGGAAGATATTCAGAAAATCCTGAAAGAAATAAGGGCAACAATAAAAAAGGCAGCCCCGGAGGCTGAGGAATCAATGAGTTATCAAATCCCGACTTATAAGCAGAATGGAGTCTTAGCGTATTTTGCGGCATATAAAAAACATATCGGATTTTATCCGACACCATCAGGAATTGAGGCATTCAAAGAAGAGTTATCAGTTTATGAATATGCTAAAGGGTCGGTTAAGTTTCCTCTTGATAAACCAATCCCTCTGGATTTGATTGCAGAGATTATTAAATTCAGGATATTAATCAACCATGAAATGTAAAACTGAAAGTCAAAAGTTAAAGATCTCTATGAATCAGCTAACCTGATTGCCTGCCATAAACTGAAATTTTCTGCTTAAAGTAGGGAAATATACAACAATTATGGTCATTTTTGTTTTACAAAAAAGAACTTCAGTTGATTGGAAATAATTCTATTTAATATGCAAAGAATTCATTTCAGAGATATAAATTAATAAAATCATCTAACCATGAAAAAACCAGTAATTTTTTTTACCCTTTTTCGTGCCAGCGTCTTATTAAAAGCTCAGATGAGTGGTGACTATACAGTTTGTGAAGATTTATCGTGTGATTTTGAAAGTATAACAGAAGCTATTACAACACTAGAATCTGAAGGTATGAATGGTCCGGTTAGTATACTTCTTACAGATACATTATACGAAGAGCAGGTTACAATCCCTTATATTGAAGGGAGTGGAATTCAAAATCCATTATATATTAAACGTGCCGGTTCACTGTCTCCGGGCGAATTGATTGTTATCACTTATACTGCCTCTGGCACTGAGGATAACTATGTTTTTCAGTTCGACAGTGCTCAGTATGTAGCTCTTCAGGATGTTACAGTTGAAGCAGGAGGTGACACATATGCCACATGTATCCTGATGCAAAATGGTTGTCATGGTATTGCCATAGAAAATGCAGAAATGATCTCCTACAACGGGAGTACCAGCAATGTGATCCATGTTGATGATCCCGATGCCGATAGCATTGCGGTTATCAGCTGTGCAGTCAGGTATGGTGGAACAGGTTTAGGAATTTATGGGTTAACAGGCAATAACGTTGAATACATAAAAGTGGTAAACAATGAATTTATACAAAACCTGGACAAGGGTATATATGGTTACAAAACAATGTATTCGATGTTTGAAGATAATGTGTTTTACAATACAGGTACAGGATCGACCTATATTGGAATTGAATTCGGTAATGCTTTTTCTTATAGTATTGAGAACAATTACTTTAATCTGAAAACTGGTAAAGGAATGGATATTGGGTATTCGGGTGGTAATTATGAAAATACAGTGGCAAACAATATTATCTATATTGAAGGTGATGGGACCACTTCTATTGATTACGGAATACAGACACGAAATGGAAGTTATCAGGATTTTTATTACAATTCCGTTGTGATCGGAGAATTTTCATCAGGATCATCGGCTGCTCTGAATATACCGGTGGCCTCTGGCTTCGGGACAAATAATACATTTCTGAATAACAATCTGGTCAATTTTGCAACCGGTTATGTTGTGCAGTATTTAGATGAAGATGAATTAATAATAGGTGAGTTTGATTATAATAATTTGTATACAGAAACCGGTATATTCGCTAACTATTATGGTTCCGACATTGATTCACTTGCGCAATGGCAGGACTCAACGGGTTTCGATATGAACTCAGTTTGTGTAGACCCCGGATTTGTAGATGAGAATTTTATTATTGCCTGTTCGGAAGATCTTCAAAATGCAGGTACTCCGGTCAGGGTCGATAGTGATTATTACGATGTGCCACGTGATGCAGTGACACCTGATATAGGAGCACTGGAAAATGAACCGATAGACCTGGAATTTGAAGAAGACACTATGTATCTGTGTGATGTTGCATCAGTTGAGATAAACGGTGGTTCTTTTGACGGGGTTGACTATTCCTGGTCAACCGGAAGTGATGAACAACAAATTACAGTAACGGAAGCCGGAACATATTCACTTACGGTAACGGGTAGTTGCTATTCGAGTATCGATTCGGTACTTGTATCCGATGATTGTGGAGTTAGTTTTGAGAATATAGATATAGATCCGATGACCATATCTCCCAATCCGGCTAATACTTACTTTACCATTTCAGTTGAAGAAGGAGCAGTATTAAAGATGCAGATAATATCTGTTGATGGGAAAACTATGTTCACGGGTGAACTGAATGATAAAAAATACCGTATTGATTGTTCTGACTGGCCAGCTGGACTCTATATTATCAGAGCCAATTATGATGATAAAGTACATTTCATAAAACTTATCAAAAATTAAGATTCGGAAAGTCGGGATAATACTTTTAACTGACCGGGGTTTTGTAGAATCTCCAAAAGTTTAGAACCGAACGAACTATTTCATCAGTAAGAATGGTTATAAAAATGCCGGTCAGTTTGTATTGGAATACAAACAGCATTAGTGAACTCATGCCGATCACGAATAAGGTTCCGAACGACTGTGTATAGAACATCCACAAAGTGTCTTTCATGCCACGGATAGCATTTCCGATAACAACATTTACCGAAACCGGAAATACATTGATGGCGATAATGAACATTAGAGGTTGCAGCCGGGATATAAGATCGTGTTCTGTGGTAAAAATCGACAGGATCTTATCTGGTATTGTAGTAAACAATACAGCAGCTATAACACAAATGATAAGCGACATGTACAGACTAACCATTCCGGTATGAATTGCTTCTTTTCTTTTACCGGCACCCATGCTCTGCCCTACCAGGGTTAAGGTGCCCCGGGCAAGACCTACATAGAAGAAAAATGTTATAGCCTGTATTCTGGCAATAAGAACATAGGAACCTGCTGCATAAGGATCAATAATATTTATCAACCTGATGAGGATCAGTTGTCCGAACGACCACAACATAGCTTCAAGTCCATAGGGCAGTCCTATTTTGATGCTGTTTATTTCAATACTCCATTTGGGTTTGAAAATGCCATACAGGGTTGGTTTTATACTTAGTTTCTTATCGGCCAAATAGTAAATAACCAGATAAAACGCTGCAGAAAAGTTCGATATGGTGGTAGCGAGTGCAGCGCCTTTTATGCCCGCTTCAGGGAATCCGAGATTTCCATAAATCAGTGTCCAGTCTAGAGCAATATTTACGATAGTCCGGATAATAGCAGCCTGCATTATGGCTTTGGTTTTACCCATTCCAATCAGTATAGCAACAACTGATAGTTCAATACTAAAAGACAAAAATGAAAATGCCAGAACCCTCATATATATTGAACCATACTGAACAATATCCGGTGAGGTTCCCATCCCTCTCATAATAGCAACAGCAAAAAAGTAAAGGATGGCAAACATAGGAATGGCTATTAGCGCATTATAAAAGAAAGAAACCTCGGAATATCTTCTTGCAGATTTTAAAGCACCGGCACCGATGGTATGGGCTATTAGAACAGTGGCTCCTGTGCTGATTGCTGCAAGAAATGCATACATAATGGTATATGGGAAAAGCACATTGCCAATTGCCGATAAGAAATGCAAGTTATATCGTCCGAGCATTGCCATATCAACCTGCAATTGAATATATTGCACAAGGTTTTGAACAATGATCGGTGAAGCAATAACCAATATGTCATGTGCAATAGACTTCTTAGTCATACGGGCCACTTTTAAAAGCGGTTTAATTTAACATTAAAGTTTGAAAGAATTACGCGAGAGAAATGATAAAGGGATTATTATCAATTCCATATACCATTAATTTTTGTCCCGCAATGCTTGCACTTTCCTGACGAGATGTCATATTTCAGGATTGTATAACCTCTTCGTTCTATAACCACCTCTCTGCAATTCGGGCAAATAGTATTTTCCATGCCTTTGCCGGGTATATTACCGACATACACATATTTGCAACCTTCCCTTCTGGCTATATCACTTGCTTTAATAAGTGTAGCTAATGGAGTCGCAGGGAGTTGTGTAAGTCTATATGTAGGATGAAATCTGCTGAAATGAAGCGGATATTCTGAAAATCCATTTGATACCAGCCATGCACACATACGTTTTATCATTTCAAGGTCATCTGTCCATGAGGGTATGATAAGATTTGTGATCTCAACCCATACACCATTGTCTTTTAAAGTTATCAGAGTATCAAGCACAGGTTGTAATTTTCCGGCATTAAGTTTCAAATAAATTTCATCATCGAAACTTTTCAGGTCGATATTGGCAGCATCGAGATAAGGAATAAGTTTTTTGAGAGGTTTCTGATTAATATATCCGTTCGATACCATAACATTTTTTATTGAAACCTCATGTGCCAGCTTTGATGTATCGTATACATATTCGTAAAATGAAACAGGTTCTGAATATGTATATGCAATTGATTCACAGCTGTTTTTCTTACAGGATTCAACAACCCTTTCGGGCATCAGGTCGTAATTCCGTGTTTTTTTAGGACTGGTTTGTGAGATCTCCCAGTTCTGGCAATTAAGACAAACGAAATTACAACCGGCTGTGGCAATTGAAAAAGCTTTTGATTTTGGATAAAAATGAAGCAAAGGTTTTTTTTCGATAGGATCGATATGCACAGCACACGGATTACCGTATGCGATTGAATACAGTTTTCCGTCGTAGTTTATTCGGTTTCTGCAATCACTGGTCTCTCCTGGCCTTAGAGTGCATTCATTCGGACAAATTCCGCATTTAACTCCTCTGGGAGTTACTGAATAAAACATAGTTTCTTTACTCCATTTTCCGGGGCCGGAAGTACCAATCGCTTTGGAATTAACAGTAAAGTATGGACAAAACAATCCTCCTGCGCATACCATACTTTTCCTGATAAACTCTCTTTTGGATATTTTCATCACTGTGTTACCAACTATTCTAATTCAAAAGCTGAAAGATTATGATAAAGTTAGGGCATAACAGATAAAAAACGCCAAAATCAGGGTAATAAATACTTAAGATATAAAAGAAGTTACATTTAAATTATTTTTATTGTTTGAGCAACATGATCCTTTGTAAACTTTGTTTTAACGATTGCTGATCAGGTGTGTAAAAATATTCTTCTTATTATATAAAAAGCAGCAACTACCAGATTAAAAGCTGCAAGAACGTAACAGGTGTAAGTTACCCCCAGTAGTGGTACCAAAAGAATTGTGGTTACTATGATACCAAGCGACGACCCGATCAGATCGGCAGCATAAACAGCAGGTGCTGATTTGGAAATGTCAGCACTTTGAAGGCTGGAAGCAACAACAAAAAAATATCCAATTAAAGTTGAAGGTAAGAATGTGATAAGGATGAACAGCGGCCATAATAATGCAGTTCTGACCTGCTGATCAAATATGTCAATTAAAAACGGTAGTATCATCAGGAATATAATTAAACAAACCTGAAGGAGAGGCAGATGTATCCTGGAGATTTTCCATTGGTAACCGAGTAATGATCCTGTGGTCAGACCTGCCATAAATATAGCCACTATCAGTCCAATGGCAGAATATACATATCCATATATTATTTGAAAGGCAAAGATCAGCAGGATTTCAACTGATGCGCCTGAAAATCCCGCAGCATACATTCCGGTTGATTCCGGTTTCATAAAAAATAAAGGAATAAGCAACAGCAGAAGTGGCAGATATACAATTATTTTCTGATCGGTATAAAATTGTGAGATAAATCGTAATGTGTCAAAGAAAACAGGTATTGGACGATCATTTGTATTGATAGCTTCATTTTCCGGGAGGCCTTCAAGAATAAGTTCGTTTCTCATTTTTATGGATGTATCATCAATATAATCGGAATTAACATATATATTTTCAATATCATTTGAAGTATAAAGTGAGGATATTGAAAGAGAAAGTTCAGTATTGGAAGCCAGCAAATAGTCTTTCTCGCCCGGCAGTAAATCCACAAATCTGAAATGTATTTTTAATGTATTGATCAGCACTGCCAGTTTGTTTGCCTGTGCATCACCTAAATAATTTCCTGTTGAGGAGATTCCATATATTATTACTGCATTCTCATTGAGATGTTTTTTCAACTCTGTCAAAAATTCATTTGTATAATACCTGTTAATCTGCAAGCTTGAAGGATCGGGGACGGCCATAATTACTGCATCGTATTTTACATTTGTTTTGGTAATATATCTTTTTACATCGCCATAAATAAAACTCACCACGGGATCTTTTGGGAGAAGTTTGTATTTCTTTCCCATACTGATAAGTTTTGGATTAATCTCGATACAATGGATGGCTTTAACGGAGTGATATTTAAGCACTTCGTTTGCAATACCGGATACTCCCCCTGAAACCACGAGAACTTTTTCAGCATTTCTATGCTGTAAAAGGGCATAGTGAGTGTATTCTTCACGAAGGATAAAGTTATCAGAGGAGAAAATGAGAGAACCGTTATTAAAAAAGTTATATTCTCCTGCATTTTCAGTGACGGTTATATTGCCGAAAAAGGTTTCTTTATTTTCCAGAATGTTCTGGTCAAGGAAAATCCCGGATCTGATTTTATTTTCTAATGGTGAAATAAAAAGTATTATAGTAAGTAAACTCACAACGGATATTGGGATTATAATAGCATTTACTTTGAATAGCAGATAAATAGCGATAATTATAATTAAGATAAGTATAAAAAGGGATTGCAAAATGGTTAGCCAGTTAATAAAAAGAAAAGACACGATTATTCCTCCAACAATACTTCCCAATGCTTCCAGTGCATAAACACTGATAAAGCTTTTTTTTTCTGATGACTGAAAACGCACAAACAAAGAAAACATAAAACCTGTTAACAGACATATCGGGGTAAGAATCAATAAGCATAGAAACAGAAAAGAGAGAGGACTAATTAAGGTTCCGGGCAAGAATATTACATTTTTTAAAAGATTCAACAGGATAATCAGCACTGGGGTAATACCGGAAACCGAAATCAATATTCTTCTTAAGAGAGAGATATCAGTTTTAGAGACGTTGTAATTTCTTCCCAGGAATGCACCTGTTCCTGTCAGCAGCATCCATATTCCGAGGGTCCAACCCATCATAAATTCATTACCTTGGAAAATGGTAGTGATCTCTCTGATCATCAGAACCTGGATGACTGTAGAAGTAAAACCGGAAAGGAAAATCAACACTCGTATATTTCGTATATCAATTTTACTAATTGCAATATTTTTTAGGGTTTCTTTTTTATATGGAGCAGATTTTTTCCTGAACAGATTAACATAGTATGAGAAATTCCATATCAGGTGAAAGACGGCTACAAAGCTGAGTGCAATACCCAAATCAACATGCCATTTAAGCAGTTCATTAACTGTTTTCCATTCCAGCTTATAATTAATTTGAATTGCTAACAGAAGTCCAAGAACAGCTGTTGAAAGGAAGACAAACAGCAGAACTACATTCCAGAGTTTTCTGTGCGAAGATCTGGACCATATATTAAGACGCACCAGTAAATGACTTACCAGGTAAAGCAATATAGTAAGAATTCCTAAAGGCAGGAGAAGATAAGGTGTTTGCATGGTTATAATTTATCCTTGAATTCATGTTCATTGAAGATCAAAGCTTCATAAACATATAATTCGGCAGTTTTCCAGCCATCCCAACCAATCCGGGCTTTATCGCGCGAGCAGTGACCAAGAAATTCTTCTTTCGACCATCCCGTTTCAGTAGCAACCTGAGGTAAAAAAGTTCCTGAGTAAGGTCCTTTGCGAATGTAAACTCCATGTTTACCCAGTATGAATTCATCGGATGATGAAATTTTTATTAGTGGTGTAAGAACAGATATCTCAATTTCAAGCTTTTGTGCTTCACTTTTACTAACAGGTGAGAATCGCGGATCCTGCGTCGCAGCTGCAACAGTCATATCCTGTACAGTTAGATATAAAGGTTTATCAGGGTAAAAATTACCTGTGCATCCCCGCAGATTATCATTCAGTTTTAGTGTGACAAATGCTCCTGCCTGTGAATTCATGTTTCCTGTAATATGTTCTTTATTGCAGGCAGGAATTACCGATTCTGATAAATAGGTACTCAGCGTTTTTCGTGCAATTCTCAGAAGTTCAATTTTCTCATTTTCATTCAGATAATCTGATTCTGATTGTTCAGATGTGCCTTTAGCGGCAACTATTGCATAATATCCGACAACTCTTTCCTTATCGCCATACCTGGAATCTCCTGAATTTTTATAGACGATTTTTTTATAACTGACATCAGGAAGCTTTTCGGTAATATTGATCAGGGTAAGTACTGATGTCCAGCCACACATAGCTGTTGCCAGGTTATTAATATTTGAATTTTCAACCTGATTCTTTATCAGTATAAATTTTCTAGCTGAATTAGTCAGTATGGCATTTGCCATTTTTGCATCAGCCATTTTTGCTTCTTCGTAATTCGGATAGTGAGAAAAATCGGTACTGATTACAAAAATGTTATCCTTGTTAAAATAGGGTTCAAGTGCATCAGCAAGTTTCCTGCATATTTCTTGTGACTGTCCGCCAATAATAATCGGTATAATAGTAAAATCGTTTTTGAGCCAATACTGCAAAAACGGAAGCTGTACTTCAAGGCTGTGTTCAGTAATGTGTGGTTTGGTATCATTGGTAATTATTTTATTATTATTGACAAGCCAGTTTGCGAGAGTATCCACTTTTACTGTTCCGAGAGGAGTGATGAAATCTCCCTGAGTGTATACAGAGGCACCGTTAAAGTACATGGTATGGCTGGAACCAATCAGGAAAATATGTCTGAATATTTTATTGCGGTCAATTTGTTTGAATGCTGCTGCTGCTGTACTTCCTGAAAAAACATATCCTGCATGGGGAACTATTATAGCAAGTGGATCTTTTACATCTGCTTCTTCGGCTTCCGAGAAAAATCCTTCGAGCATTTTAGTTAATTCAACCGAATTACCGGGATAAAAGCTGCCGGCTACAGCCGGCTGGCGGTCGGTCTTAATATAATTAGTTTCTTTTGTCTGGGAATGACAAGATTGTCCAAATATCAATAGAAATATGCAGTAATATATAATTCGGACAGACATATTGATCAGCTTAAGATTCGGTAGATAAAATTATCGAAAAAATTAGTTAATTGAATTGTTCGATCTAATATATTATAGCTGCCGAGTATAATGGTTCTGAATAATTTCTGAAGGGATATTCTGTTAAACTAATACAATTCGTCTAATATAAAGAGACTGTTCAAAAAAGTGTGTCAAGTATAAAAGATAAATGATTTACTTGACTCATTATGAAAACAGAAGAAAATACAAAATT
>JAFGIP010000079.1 GCA_016929525.1 Bacteroidales bacterium | reverse complement strand
CCAAAGTGATCTTTTGCTATCAATAATCTCTTTCTTTGTTTATCATAAATTATAAAAGAGAACATTCCGTTGAGTTCGCTGATAAAACTATCACCATACTCTTTATACATGTGTAAAATCACCTCGGTATCAGAAGTAGTAATGAACTGATGCCCCTTATTCTTCAGATCCTCTCTCAATTCAATATAATTGTAAATTTCACCATTATATACAATAGTGCAATTATTAAAGGTCATTGGCTGTTTGCCGGTTGACAGGTCAATAATGGAAAGTCGCTTATGATATAATCCCACAGGTCCGTCAACAAAAACCCCTTCCTCATCAGGTCCCCTGTAATTTATTATTGAAGCCATATTTTCAAGGATGACCTTATCTGCAGATATGCCATTCTTATTTATTATTCCTACGAATCCACACATTATGTTTATTATATCAGGTTTATAAATATGCTTGGGTCTGTCAACTTATCCAATAATTCTTCCTTTATACGTTAAGATGCAACAAAAATATACATTCGCCGTAAAAATTACCGTACTCGTCAAGTTTTTATATGTATTTATCAAAAAACCTCGTGCTAAAAAGGGTATCGGTAGTATTAATTCTTGTTACATTTACCGCATCAGTCAATGCCACCGATTATTATATCAGTTCCTCCGGGAATGATACCAATAACGGACTTTCCGCTTTAACACCCTGGAAAACAATAGAGAAAGTTAACTCTGTATTCTCTGCAACTAAACCGGGAGACAGAATTTTGTTCAGAAGCGGAGATCTGTTTTATGGAACAATAAAAATTACCAGATCAGGCTTGCCCGGTCTTTCAATAACACTTGGATCGTACGGTACAGGAGGAAAGCCATTGATCACAGGATTTACGACCCTCTCTTCCTGGACTAACGAAGGAAATGGAATTTATTCAGCATCGGTT
The DNA here is from genome assembly GCA_016929525.1 of Bacteroidales bacterium. Taxonomy (GTDB): domain Bacteria; phylum Bacteroidota; class Bacteroidia; order Bacteroidales; family UBA10428; genus UBA10428. Next base: position 1,780 of record JAFGIP010000079.1, on the reverse strand, counting down.
ACCAGTGAAACTTCGCTTGAAATGGTGACAATTGACGGTATCCAGTTTGGTATGGGAAGGTATCCGAATAAAGAATTTCTGAAATATGAATCATTTTCAACTTATGTTTCAATCACTGATAATGAGCTATTACCATCACCGAACTGGAAAGGGGCCGAAGCAGTCATAAAAAAGACTAACTGGATTATGGACAGATGCCTTATCACTGGCCATACCGGATCAACCATTACATACCGCAGCCTGGGAACCTACAATAACGGGACTAAAGATTACGGGTATTTTTTTCAGAATGATATTAAAACACTGGATTCATTTGGCGAATGGTACTATAATGATTCTAAATTATTTGTTTATTTCGGGGCTAAATCTCCGGTTGATTTTCTGATAAAAGTAAGTACAGTCAACAATCTTATTAATAATAGCAATGGGCATGATTATATAACGATTGAGAATTTATCGCTTTCCGGTTCAATTAAATCTGCTGTGCATAGCAGCGGCTCTGATTATTTTGTTGTACAAAGGTGCGATATTGATTTTTCAGGAGAAAATGGTATCTATATTCAGGGGGGGACTTATTTTAAAGGGGATAATAACATAATTAATCATTCAAACCGAGCCGGTATTTATTGTGCCGGAGGCAATAATGCAACTATTACTAATAATCTTATAAGGTATTCTGGTTTGATTCCTGGTGCCACAAACTCTGCAACTCAAAATAATGGAGTGTTTGTCACTCAGAATGATAATTGCCTTATCCAGTACAATGACATTAATTTCTCGGGGGGAAATGGCATCTATTTTACCGGTAACAATGTCAGGATAAAAAACAATTTTATCAATAATTCAAGCCTTATTCTTAATGATTGTGCAGGCATTTACACAACCGGAAAATCTTTCTCAGACCGGCTTATTGAAGGTAACATAATCCTGAATGCTTTAGGGAATACTGATGGAACCCCTTTTCCCACAAGAATTTATGCTGAAGGAATTTATATAGATGCCCCTTCACAGGATGTTGATGTCATAAATAATACTGTTGCGTTCTGCAAAAGATCCGGAATATTTTTCCATGAATCACATGATAACAAATGCACAGGAAATACCTGTTTCAATAATACACAGCAGATAAGACTTCAATTTAGTGCTGTTAATCCGACAGATATTATCCGGAATATTATTTTCAGAGATAACATCTTATTTGCCAAAACACCTTCATTTCTTGCTTTATATGCATCGTCGTCACTCGAAGATATACCTCATTTCCTTGTTTCGGATCTTAATTATTATGTGAGGCCGGCTGATGATGACGATGTTTTTTTTACATACTCGCCATCTTCCGGTTCTAAATACAGGACTCTTCAGGGGTGGCAATCATTTACCGGACAAGATCTTAACTCCGGAAAATCTCCAGTTAATGTAAAAGATACCGCTGACATTGATTTCTACTATAATGCAACAAAATTCATAAAAACAATCACTTTAGCTCAGCCCATGATTGATGTAAAAGGAGTAAAATATGTGAACAGTGTAACGCTGGAACCTTATACATCAATCATTCTTATGGTCGATCCTGCACCCGATCAGCCGCTGGTCCCTGTCTTTCTGAGTTCTGCAATTCAAAATTCATCACCGAATACTATTGAAATTAGCTATAATGTTGCTCTTTCTGCAACTCCTCCCCCGGAAAGTTCATTTGCCGTAAAGGTGAACGGGGCTACCCGTAATGTAACTAACGTCGTAATTTCTGATACCAAAATCATACTAACACTGGAAACCCCTG